>JAJDDA010000201.1 GCA_029260535.1 Phycisphaerales bacterium
AGGGCGATGTCGGGGCGGTCGTTGATGATGACGCTCGCGCCGAGCGGGTGCGCTACATCGACGAGCGCTCTTGCTCTGCGCAACAGTTCGGAATCATTCAGCGCTTTCTCGCGGAGCTGCACGCAGTCGGCGCCGCCAGCGATTGCGAGCCTTGCGGTTTCCAGCCAGGGCAATCTGCACAGCGTTTCGGTGATAAGGGCGCACAACACCCACCCCTGAAATCCGTTGCGATCGGCGCCCATGACAAGCGATAATTGCTTGTGCGCCTCGTAAACACGGTAGCGCAGCGACTCGGTTGCCTTCGCAACGCTCGATGCGCCGGGATCGAGTTTCAGTGTCTCTTCGATCGAACGCAGCGCCTCGGCACACCGCCCGGCGGCGGCGTCGACAATCGCTCGGCGTGACAACCTTGTTTGTTCGCTCTTCGTCTCGATCACCGTCCCGACGTCGCCCGGCGTGTCGCGGCTCGCGATCATCGCGAGCGGGTCGACACCGGCGCCCTGAAGAATCTCGCGAACTGCGTGGCGGATAGATTTGAGCCCCGCTGTCAGTTCGGCGTCATCGAGCGAAAAACGTGCGATATCCTCAAGCACACGCAACCCCTCGCTCGCGCGATTCGCGGCGGCGTCGAGGATCCTCAGGCTGTCAGGGGAAAACCGTGGCACGCCGTCATGGTATCCGCGGATCGGGTGTGCGTGCCGAGGCAATGCCCAACCCGGTCGTTACGCCAGCGCCTGCTCGAGATCGGCGATGAGATCCGCCGGGTCCTCGATCCCGACACTCAGGCGGATGAGGCTGTCGGAGATGCCAAGCTCCGCCCTTTGATCAGGCGGGACCGAGGCGTGGGTCATGATCGCCGGGTGCTCGATGAGCGACTCCACGCCGCCGAGGGATTCCGCCAGCGCGAAGACCTTGACGCGTTCAAGCATTGTCCTGGCGCGATCGATGCCGCCCTCAACGAAGATCGTGATCATCCCGCCGAAGCCGGTCATCTGCTTCTTCGCGATCTCGTGCTGGGGGTGCGAGAGCAAGCCGGGGTGGACGACACGCTCCATGTCGCTGCGCGATTCGAGCCACCGCGCGATGCTGAGCCCGCTCTCGTTGTGGCGCTGCATGCGCACGTCGAGGGTCTTCACGCCACGCAGGACCATGTACGAATCAAAGGGCGAGAGGACAGGGCCGGCGGATTTCTGGATGAACCGGATGCGATCCGCGAGTTCCGGATCGCTCGTTGCGAGAAGACCGGCGACGCAATCCGAATGCCCGTTGAGGTACTTCGTTGCGCTGTGCATGACGATGTCGCAGCCGAGCAGGAGCGGGCGCTGGTTGAGCGGCGTCGCGAAGGTGTTGTCGCAGACGACGATCGTGTTCGGGTTTTTCGCCTTGGCAATGCGGACGATCGCTTCGAGGTCGATCACCTTGAGCAGCGGGTTCGTCGGGGTCTCGAGCCAGACCATCGCGGTGTCGCTGGTCATGGCGTCTTCGAAATTCTTCGTGTCGGTCAGATCGACCGGGATAGTCTGGAGACCCTGCGAGCGCTCGCGGACCTGCTTGAAGAGGCGGTGCGTGCCGCCGTAGAGGTCATCCCCGGTGACGACCCTGCTGCCCTGATCGAGCAGATCGAGGATGAGCGAGGTCGCCGCCATCCCGGACGAGAACGCGAAGCCGCCGCAGGAGGGATCGGTCTCCTCCGAGATCGTCGAGCCTTCGAGCAGCGCGATCATGCGCTCGAGCGCGTAGCGGGTGGGGTTTTGCGCGCGCGTGTAGTCGAACCCCTTGTGCACGCCCGGCGAGTCCTGCGCGTAGGTCGAGGACAGGAAGATGGGCGGCATGACAGCGCCGGTGGTGGGCTCGGGGCGCTGTCCGGCGTGGACGACGCGCGTCCCGGGGCGTGTTTCGCGTGGGTCGATCATGAACAAATCTCGGTCGTTGGTGGGAGGAGTCGTTTGATTGGATGTCAGTCGGTCAGGCTCAGTCGGTCGGTCGTTGCGATCGCAGGTAGTTGATCATGTCGATCCGGGTGATCAGCCCCATGAAGCGGTCGCTGTCGTCGGGGTCGGCGACGATCGCGACGCGATCAGCGCGGAAGATCGGCACGAGCGATTCGATCGGTGAGTCGTGCGCGATCGTCTCGAGCCGCTTGGTCATGAACTCGCTGACCGGGCGGTCGAGCAGGGTGTCCTCGTTGAGCAACGCGAGGAGCACGTCGCTCTCGTCGATGATCCCGATGGCTCTGCTCCGGCGTTTGCCGGTTTTGCCGGGATCGGGCAGCGGCTCAACGATCGCGACCTGCGAGACGTCGTAGAGCTTCATCGTCTTGAGCGCATTGGCGAGCGTGTCGGTCGGCTTGAGCGTGAAGTCCTCGCGCTGGCTGTGACGCCTCGCGATGAGGTCGCGGAGATCACCATGCCGATCGCGCTCGATGAACCCGTTGTCGATCATCCAGAAGTCGTTGTACATCTTCGAGAGGTACTTGGCGCCATTGTCGCAGACGAACGTGACGCAGGTCTTGGGCTCCGTCTGCTTCCGGCACCACAGCAGCGCCGCGTGGAGCAGGCAGCCGGTGCTCGAACCGCCGAGCAGGCCTTCCTTGAGCAGCAATTCGCGCCCGGCGTTGAACGACTCGGCGTCGGTCACCGCGTACGCGTCGTCGACGAGGCTCATGTCGCAGACATCCGGGACGAAGTCCTCGCCCATGCCCTCAACGAGCCACGCGCCGGCGGTGACATGCTCACCCCGGCAGTGCAGCGGCTCAAGGATCGAACCGGCGGGGTCGGACAGGATGATCTTGCAGTCCGGGTTGTGCTCTTTGAAGAACTTGCCGGCGCCGGTGAGCGTGCCGCCCGAACCGACACCGACGACGAAGCCATCGAGCGTCAGGCCCACCGCTTCGATCTGCGCGGTGATCTCAGGAGCGGTCGTGTTGTAATGGGCCGCGGCGTTGTCGGGGTTGGCGAACTGGTTGATGTAGAGCGAGTTGGGGGTCTGCTCGGCGATCTTCGCGGCGACCTCCTGGTAGTACTCGGGGTGCCCCTTGGTCACGTCGGACCGCGCCGTGCGAACGTCCGCGCCCATCGCGCGCAGGTGCATGATCTTCTCCTTGGCCATCTTGTCGGGGACGACCACGATGAGCTTGTAGCCGCGCTGCCCGGCGACGAGCGCCAGGCCGAGCCCCGTGTTGCCTGCGGTGGCTTCGACGAGGGTCGGTTTCTCGGTTGCGTTCGCGTCGATGCGACCGTCCGCCTCGGCGGCCTCGATCATCGAGATCCCGATGCGGTCCTTGATCGACGCAGCGGGGTTCTGCGATTCCATCTTCAGGAAGAGACGGCAGGGGCCGGTGTCGAGCTTGGTGACCTCGATCATCGGAGTGCGGCCGACCATATCGAGGACGTTCCCGAAAACGGGGCCCCCGGGGGTCTCGACCGCGGCGGATTCGGCTTGTGAGGAAGCGGCGTTAGGCATACCCGGAGTGTAGCACCGGGAGGGAGGAATCGAAGGGGAAGAGAGTCGGATTCGGGGTGTTCGTGGACGCGGAGTCTGAGCGGAGCGAAGGCTCGGGTATCGAGTGGGCTATCCCGAGTTATCGGGCAACGGATCGGCGGTCCAGAGGTTGAGGATGGTGATGAGGCGCGGGTCGTTGGGGGCGTGGAAGTAGATGGTGTGTGCCGGCCATTTGCGCCCGGGTCGATGCCACTGCAGTGTGACAATCCCGAACATGGAATACACCGTGCAGAGCGAATCATCGCTGGCGAGGGAACGACGCCTGAACCACTTTGTGAACCCGACTCGGCCTCGGTCGATCTGCACGGCGCTTCGCGAAGCCGCAAACGAGAATTGATAAATCATAAACAGGGACATGAGAAACGTACTGACCATCGCAACGACCGATTCCCACGCAACTTCCGAACGGTCTGATGAGAACAGCAGGCTCAAAATCGAGGTCGTGCTGAGAACTAGCAAACCATAAAATACAAGCTTGATCCAGCCTCTGGCCCGCGATGTCAGAGGTTTGGCTATTGGCGGGTCCCCAGTGATTTGCTGCGGAAAAACTTCTTCACTTGGAACGTCTTCAGGGAAGACACTCTTGTAAAGAATGACCGAGGGTGGGACGGTGCTTTGCGATTGATACGTATCCCGGAAGGCGTCGGCATCGATAATCCTGGACCACTCTGACCACCAACCAGCTCTGATATAGAACGCGGCGAGGATGGCATTGAAGTGAATCGTCTGGTCTTCGGGCGGCGTTGATTGCAGGGCACGGATCTCTGAATGCCGCAGAGCCCTCCGGTAGAGCAGGATCAAGAAACCTGCGATAGCACCAAATATGAGCCACAAGAGAAAAGTGACCCACGGGGGTTGGGATGTAAGCCATTCGGCTGCGAAGTAAAAAATCAACACGATTGGGATCACTACCAGCGCAATCATGCACATGGCGAGATTGATCCCTGCTCTGTCCCACATGTCTAACATCCGCAACCCATCCACCCGCACCCACCTCGGCGGATCGTGCTCTTCATCAACCGTGATGGTGCATCGGGTCTCGGACGCCATGCGCACAGTGTATCAGAGCATGCGATTTATTCGAATCTATTTCTTTCAAGAGATTACCGGTGCCGTGGTATCGCTTCGATGCCACGTTTCCAGTCACCCATCGTGGCATCACGAAACGTGATACCACGGCACCGGCTTGATTCATATCAATAAAAAATGGCCACGATCCCTCGTGGCCATTGGTGTGATTCTGATTGCCCGATACGCCCTATTCCAGAGCCGCAGCGCCGGAGATGATCTCGGTCAGCTCCGTCGTGATCTGCGCCTGGCGTGCGCGGTTGAACTGGCGGGTGAGCGTCTTGCCCATCTTGCCGGCGGCGTCGGTCGCGGACTTCATCGCGATCATCCGCGCCACGTGCTCCGAGACGATCGCGTCGGAGAAGCACTGCGCCAGCGTCGTCCGCACCGTCTCGGGGAGCAGCTCCGCGAGCAGTTCGCCGGACTCGGGGCTGAACTCGTAGAGCGGGCTCGGCCCGGTCTTCTCGTCACTCTCGCCGGTCTCGGTCGGGGGTTTCAGCGGGAGCAGCTGGAGGATCTCGGGGGTCTGCTTGCCGGCGCTCTCGTAACGCATGTACGCGACGCGGACGGCGGAGACCTCGCCGGCGCTGAACCGGTCCATGTATTCCTGCGCGAGGTGCTCGATCTCTTCTCTGCGAGGGTTGTCGCCGAAGTGTGTGTGGGTGCGGTTGGCCGGTGAGCCCTGGAATTTCAGGTACGCGACGCCCTTCTTGCCGACGAGCTCGGTCTCCGCGCTGACCGGCAGCGCGTTGAGGTGCTTCATCGCCTTGCGGAGGATGCCGCCGTTGTAGGGGCCGCACAGGCCGCGGTCGGAGGTCAGGATCAGCACGAGCTCGGGCTTGCCGCTGATGTCGCCGGACGGTCCTGAGATGAGCGGGTGGTCGATGTCGCCCGCGGTCGCGGCAAGCTCCTGCACGAGCGCGAAGACGCCCTCGGTGTAAGGCTTGGCGGCGGTCGCCCTGGTCTGGGCGGCGGCGAACTTGGCGGTGGCGATCATCTGCATCGTGCGGGTGATGCGCTTGATGTTGCCGACCGCTTTCATGCGGTTTTTGATTTCGCGGATTGTGGCCATAGGGCCGAAGTGTAGCCCTGATGCCGGGGGGTGGGAAGAGCCCGATTCGCCCCGGATGACCCCGGATCACAGGCTATGCTTGGGCAATGTCAGGATTCAAAAACACCTACGAGGACGACGCTTACGCCGCGGCATATGCCAGGATGGAGTTCCCCGGGACGTACTACCTCGCGTACCGGGACCTGCCCGAGATCCTCTCGGAGCATGTCTCCGGGACGGCGGCTCTGGATTTCGGCTGCGGCGCCGGGCGGTCGAGCCGATTCCTCAAGAAGCTCGGCTTCGGCGTGATCGGGATCGACATCGCCCCGGAGATGATCCGCTGCGCGGATCAGATCGATCCCGGGGGCGACTACCGCCTCGTCTCGCCGGGCTCGTTCGAGGCGTTGGATAGCGCCCGATTCGATCTGATCCTCGCGGCGTTCCCGTTCGACAACATCCCGATGACGATGAAGCCCGAGCTCTTTGAGGGGTTGGCAGGGCTGCTGACTGAGGGTGGTCGGATCGTGAATCTGGTCTCGACACCGGAGATTTACACGAACGAGTGGGCGTCATTCTCGACGAAGGACTTCCCGGAGAACAAACAGAAACAGTCCGGCGAGATCGTCAAAGTGATCTGCTTCGACATCGACGACCAGACCATCGTCGAGGACATCGTGTGTGATCAGGCGGAGTACCAACGCGTCTACGCGCAAGCCGGGCTGCGGATCATTGATTCGCGCCTCCCGCTGGGACGACAAGGCGAGCCGTCCGATTGGGTCAGCGAAGAGACGATCGCGCCGTGGCGGATCGATGTGCTCGAGCGGATCGCATGAAGCCGTTAGTCACGGTGCGCAGTTGGTCCCGAACGCGCCGATGAGGATGCCCAGGTCCGCGGTGTCGATGACATCATCCCCATTGAGATCCCCGATGCAGGGCTCGGCACACGGATCGGCGCCTGGTTCGCGAACGGTGACGTGCGCGCTGCCTAGGGCGCATTGTCCTGTGTTGTCAATGATATTGAACTGGAAGGTCATCTCGCCGGTGAACGCGGCGCCCGGCGTATAAAAGAGCTGCAGCCCAACCGCCTGGGCGACGCCTTGCGAGGGCGGGGCGGCAATCGTCAGCGAAACCGGGACGCACGCGGTGCTGGCAATGGCGTAATCCAGTTCGACGAGCATGCCGGGCTCTGTGATGCCCCTGGCGTGCGCGGTCACGGGCAGCGCTTCATTCGGCAGCCCCGGGAGATCCATTGTCATCGAGCTGATCGTGATGGCGCTGCCATCTTCACCCGCGTTGCCTGAGCCGAGCCCGCCCGCGCCTTCGAAACCCGGAGTGATTGTCGCGCCGGCATCGTTGATGACCGCGGCGTTCGATGAATTGAAGATCGCCCCCGCGGACCAGCCACCAACACCGCCACCGCCGTGGCCACCGGCGCCGCCCACTCCGCCGTTCCCGCCATCGCCTCCGGCGCCGTATACATCTGGATTTGGAGAAGAGCTGGCGCCGTTCCCGCCATTGCCTTTGTTTCCGCCGGCGCCGCCTTCGCCACCGTTGCCTCCATCACCACCGTTGCCGGGGAAGAGCAAGCAATCAGCGGCGATATTGACAGCCCCCGCATTGACGAGAAGAGCGACCGAGGAGCCGCCGGGTTTTCCGCCACTGCCACCGCCGCCGGGTTGTCCGCCTGCGCCGCCGCCGCCGCCGCCTCGCCCGGTCCCGCAGACAACACAACTACCGAATGGGTCTGCACAGTCCTCGCCGGCGCCAGCGCCACCGCCTCCGCCACCACCGCCGGCAGTGCCCACATCGCCCGGCAGGCCTGATTGATGGAACCCGGTTCCGCCGGAGCCGTTCGCGCCGCTGGCGCCGTTCACGCCGTCAGCGCCGTCGCTTCCCGTTTCGGGGTTGCCGTTACTGCATCCAATGCCGTCGTTGCCACCCTGTCCTCCGGGGGCTCCGCCTGATCCAGATTGACCGGATAATCCAGAATCTCGAAAACGTCCATTGCCGCCGTGGCCTCCGCCACCGGTTGCGCCAAGGCCTCTCGAGGATCCGGACGCGTTGTTGCCATTATTTCCGTTGCTTCCGGTAGATCCTGAACCCCCAGCGGTTCCGTTGCCAGCATCGCCCGTGATGACACCCACCGCTTCCAGATCAATTATGGCGCCGGCGCTATCCACGTAGAGCCCGACGCTGTGACCCGATGGGGCGTTGTTGCCCAGCGATTCGATTGTGACGAGCTGAATCGTGATGGCGCTTGGATCGCCGGCATACCGCATCGCAACATTGTTCGATCGGATCGTGGTGATCGATGCGCCGGTACGCGACCAGTCGTTCGAGTCGTACCCGCCAAAGAGATTCACACCGGGGAGCAGGTTCACTTCTTCCTCGTACACGCCTCCTGAGATGTACACATCGCGGATCGGTGTCAGGAGCGATGCCGCGAGCGATGCGGCGCTAATCGTGCGCATCGGTGAATCCATCGTGCCGTTGCTCATGTCGCTGCCCGTCAGCGCAACGAAGATCGGCCCGCACGCCATCCCATCGATGCCGTCACCGTTCGCATCGGTGAACGCGAGGTCGGGCAGGTCGAGCGACTGGTCCGGCGGGTTGATCGGGTCGCAGCAAACGGGCGCCCCCGCAGGAGCGTGAGCAGCAGCAGCCCCGATCGCGATCGAGCAGAGGATGGCGGACACGGCGTTCATTCGATGGATCAGCATGGGGTCCCTTTGCCGTGCGGCCTGTAGATTCGGTTCTGAGTAGGTCTGCGTGATTATCGGGGGAATGCTCTGGTATCACAATCAAAAAACAAGCCCAATCCAGCGGTCACCTGTCCCATAGGGAAATAAAAAACCGCCCGGGAATGATCCCGAGCGGTTCTTTGGTTCAGAAGTTGTTGGGCTGCTTACGGGAAGATGCCGCGCATCGTGTAGACCTTGCCGATCTGATCGAGGGCCGCGATGTAGGCGGCGGTGCGGAGGTCGACCTCGTAGCGCTGCTTGGCGACCTGCGTGCGCCGTGCGGCCATCACCATGTGGCGGTTGAGGTCGACGTCAACCTTGTCGACGTCCCAGTAGACGCTCGATTTGTTCTGGACCCACTCGAAGTAGGAGACGGTCACACCACCGGAGTTGCAGAGGATCGCGGGGAGGATCTCGATGCCGCGCTCGAGGAGCGTGCGCTCGCCGGCGGGGGTCGTCGGGGCGTTGGCGCCCTCGGCGATGACCTTGGCGTCGATCCACGCTGCGTTCTCGGGGGTGATCATCTGCTCGAGCGCCGCGGGGATGAGCAGATCGACGGTCGTGCGGTAGAACTCCTCGACGGAGATCGCCTGGGCGCCCTCGTCGGTGTGCTTGCCGGTTTTGGTCGCGCCACCGGCTTCGCCGAACCCTGCGACACCGCCGGTCTCGGCGACGTGCATCGCGAGGACCTCGCAGTTGAGGCCCTCGTCGTTGCGGATAGCGCCGGTGTGGTCCATGACCGCGATGACATTCGCGCCGAGCGCCTGGATGAGCCGGCCCGACCAGGAGCCGACGTTGCCGAAGCCCATGATGCTGACCTTGAGGCCCTTCAACGGCATGCCCATATCGGGGAGGATCTCGGAGACGACGTCAACGACGCCCTGACCGGTGGCCTTTTCGCGACCGAGCGAGCCGCCCATATCGACGGGCTTGCCGGTGACGACACCCAGCGCGTTGTTGCGCGAGGAGGAGCCGGCCATATTCTGGTAGGTGTCGGCGAACCACGCCATGACCTGCGCGTTGGTGCCGACGTCGGGCGCGGGGATGTCAACCTCCGGTCCGATGTGGCGGCTGATCGCGGCCATGAAGCGGCGGCTGACGCGCATCAGCTCGTCGTTGTCGAGCGTGCGCGGGTCGCACTTGACGCCGCCCTTGCCGCCGCCGAAGGGCACGCGAGCGAGCGAGCACTTCATGGTCATGAGCAGCGCGAGCGCCTTGACATCATCGAGCGAGACGTCGTTGTGGAAGCGGATGCCGCCCTTGTAGGGGCCCAGCGCGTTGTTGTGCTGGACGCGGTATCCCTTGAAGAGCCTGAACTTCCCGTCGTTCATGCGAACCGGGAAGTGCACCATGATCTCGTTCTTGGGCTGCGCCAGGATAATCTTGAGATGGTGGGGCAGCTCAAGAATCTCGGCCGCGGTGAGGACCGCGTCGATCGTCTGGAGGTACAGGTTGTTGGGATCCTGCTTCATCCCGAGCTCATCAAAGATGCTCGCGGAACGGAAGGCGGACGTGCTCGCGCCTTGGGAGGGCGCCTCGATTGTTGCTTTGGTCATGGCTCGCACGCTCGGTTTTATGAAGCGCTCAGTTGTGGCGGGCGGGACTCGAATCCTCCGAGAGCCGTACGCCGCGGAAAAAACTGCAGTGAATTTTCAGAGCAAATCAGCCGCATCTCCTTGCGGACAATTCGCTCCGATGCGGGGCGATGATAAGCCTCTTCGGGCAGAAAACCATGCTGAATCATTGAAAAATCGCACTTCTCTCGCACCCGGCTCCCGGCCCTCGGGCGAGGTCCGGCTCCCGGTCGGCTCACCGCGGGAGTTTCTCGATGTCGTTGTCGAAACCGGCGAGGATCAGGGTGTCGTCCGGACCCACCACGCTGTCCGGCTGGGGGAGATCGACGACCCGCTCGTCGTAGTTCTCCGCCCCGGTGGCGGTGGAGGAGGCGACCCGGCGCTTGATCGCCACGATCGTGACCTTGTGCTTGTTCCGGAGGTCGAGATCGGCGAGTTTCTTCCCACGCCACGGCTCGGGGGTGGGGAGTTGAGCCAGCGCGTACCCGTTGCCGAGCTCGACATGGTCAATGATGAAGGGCATCAGGAGCTTGTGGCTCCAGCGATCGGCGGATTCATCCTCGGGGCTGACGATCGAGTCGGCTCCGATCCGCTGGAGGATCCTCGCCTGCATCGGGTTGCCCGCCCTGGCGATCACCCGCTTGACGCGGAGCGATTTCAGTAGGGCGGTGGTCATGGCGGTCGCCTCGAAATTGCGCCCCATGCCCACGATGGCGGTGTCCACCTGGTCGATGCCCTGGAGTTTGAGGGCGGCCTCATCGGTGGCGTCCATCGCGATCGCGAGGGTGACCTGGTCGCGGAGTTCCTCGACGACCTCCCGGCTCTTGTCGATGCCGATCACCTCGACGCCGGCGCGTGCCAGCGAGGTCGCCAACCGGGCGCCGAAACGCCCCAATCCGATCACAGTGAATCGTTCAACCATCGGTGTATCAGGGTAGCCGTTTGTCGCAGACTGTGCCGCGGTGGGACGGGTTGGAATCCCGCTCCGCTCCGAGGGAGTAGATAAATTTAGTAGATCACCACATCGCCGGTGGGGTACGAATACTGGGCCCGAAGCGCTGGCCGCACGCTGAAGAGCGCGGCGAAGATCGCGAGCGCCCCGACGCGGCCGATGAACATCGTGACCATGATCGTGATCCGTCCCGCCGGGCTCAATTCGCTCGTGATGCCCATCGACAGCCCCGTCGTCCCGAAGGCAGAAACCGCCTCGAAGAGGATCGGCCCCATCTGGCCTCCCTGCACGGCGTGCTCGGTGACGGCGAGCACGCCGGCGGAAATCATTGCGATGCCCAGACACAGCGCCAGGATCGTCGCGCACTTGCGCACGATCTCATCGGGAATCCGTCGTCCCCACACCTCGGTCTCGCCCCGGCCGTGGAGCGTGGACCACACGGTCATCGCCAGGACCGCGAAGACCATAACCTTCACGCCGCCGGCGACCGATCCCGGCGAGCCGCCGATGAACATCAGGAATATCAGCGACAGCTGCGCCAGCAGCCCCATGTCATTCGGAGACACGGTGTTGAACCCCGTTGTCCGCTGGAAAGTCATGACGTGTGCATCGAGCGCCGCAACCGAAATCGGCACGCCCTCAAGCACGGTCTCCGAGAGCAGAATCGTTCCGTATCCGAATAGGTACAGGCACGCGGTGGTGGTCAGGATGACCTTGGTGTTCACGTTGAGCCGGATGAGATGCCGACCCTGCGCCCAGCGGCCCCGGATCCTGGCCCAGGCGACGCGCGCCATGTTGTCGAGCACCGGGAAGCCGATGCTACCGCAGAGAATCAGCGCCGGGAGGATGGTGTGGACCGTCCAGTGGGTGCGCAACCCCTCGTAACTGTTGGCCGTCGTCGAGAACCCGGCGTTGCAGAACGACGAGACGGCAAAGAACACGCAGTGGTAGATCCGATCTCCGGTCGACGCGATATCCGGGGCGCCCAGCCACGTCTCAGGCCAGGAAAAATACATTGCGACCGCTCCGAGCAGTTCGAGCCCGTGCGTGATGACCACGATGAAGACCACCAGCCGCCCCAGGGAATACTGCCCCGCCCATCCCAGTTCGGTGGGCTCGCCCAGTGTCTGCGTCGCGCGCACACCAAACGACGAACCGAGCAGCGTGGCGACAACGGCGCCGAAGACCAGGATCCCCAGCGCGCCGAATTGGATCCAGATGAGAATGATGACCTGCCCGAAGCGGGTGAATCCCTCGCCGGTTGGGCGGACGGTCAGCCCGGTCTGGCTGATCGCGCTCGTGATGGTAAACGAGGCGTCGAGCAGGTTGATCGGCTGATCCTCGGGGGTCGAAGCGGGGAGCATCAGCCCCGCCGTCCCCACCACGATCAACGCGAGAAACGATCCGACGAAGATGAACCCCGGCGGGAGTTTCTTGTTGCTCACCACAACCAAGTACACACGCAGGGAGGTCACGATCATCAGCGCCGCCGTTGCCAGCGCCAACCCGAACCACGACCACGACAGCCCCACGGCGATGACCACCAGCCCCACTTCGGCCGAGTGCGATATCAGAAACCGCCGCTGGGCCTCGCGACCGCCCGAACGCCGCATCGAGATGACCATCGGGATCACGAACACGGCTACGGCGACGATCTGGAGAACATGGAGCAGCCCCTGGTTCAGGACCGGCTCACGCCAGCCGAAATGCAGCAGGGTTGGAACAAAGGCCAGCGTCGCCATAATCTCGCGGGCCAGCAGGATCCGCGGCGCATCACCGGCTTCCTCGCGGACCTTGAGTGTTCGGCGGTTGCTCATACGCGGTCAGCGTACCGAAGTCGGGAGGTCATCGGTTGGAAACCGCCCCGGCGCCGGCTCCTGTGCGCACCGATTCCCGGAGCAGCCGGGTCGTGGCGCCGAGCATCCGGACGACCGCGATCCGCGACATCCCGAGCGAATCAGCGATCTCGCTCGGCGTCATCGGGGGTCGATCCGTCAGCCCATGCAGTAGGGTGATCGCCGCTCTATTCGGTTCAGGCAGGGTCGGCGCCGCCCCGGCGAATCCTGGCGGGAGGCCGAGCCATCTGCACCAGGGGGCGACGCGGCACGTCCAATCGGTCAGGCGGGCTTGCGGGGTTTCGCCCGAGCCGCCCCTGGGATCGGGGCGGTCGCGGATCGCCCGCTCGATCGGCGCGAGCGCCTTGTTGATCGCAAGCCCCGCCGAGGCCGCCAGCCGCCCGCCTCGCGAGGGGTCGAAGTTGGCAGCAGCGCCGATGAGGGCGTCGATCGAGGCATCGTGCGCCAGGACCGCGTGCGAGGGCGCTAGCGCGGCAAGCGGCGCCCCCAGCCGACCTTCGATCGTGAGCAGCGCCAGTTCGAGTTCCGAACCGACCAACGCAGCGCGGAGGATCGCGGCATACCGCAGGTCCGCCTCGGCGCGGTCGAGCGCCGCAGCGCTGGGGCCGGACCGCCTTGTTGATCTCGCGATTGCTCCTGCGTTCACAAGCAGCGACCGGTGCAGGGTCGCGAGTTCCCGTTCAGTCTTCGCGTCGGGCTTCCCGGATTCGTTCGCTGCTTTGATGAATTCACCGATTGTACCCGGCGCCATGAATCTCGATGACGAATCAGACGGTGGGTTGATCACGATCACGTCGCCGGTCGGCAGCCTCCACCGCTTGAGCCTGCTGAGCCGGCGCTGGTTGACGATCAGCCGGATCGCGGCGGGTGTCCGTTCGTACCGATCGGCGAGGACCGAAACGGGGATCGACCGTTGCGCCGCGCGGTCGATGATCCGCCGATCGCGAGGGGGGAGCGCGCCAGGGATTGCCGGCTCATCTTTCGCGGTGCGTCGGAGCAGTTGCCGCATGGTCTCTCGGCCTCGCCCGGTCCGCCTGGCGAGGCGCTGGGCGGTGTCGTTCATCGACCACCCGAACCGCCGCATGGCGCGCGCGCCGATCGTGGCGATGCGATCGGATTCGGCGTCATCGATCCGATCAAACGCGCCCGCAGCGCGGACGGCCTCGGTGTTGTACTTCTCGTAACTCTCGATTGCGCTCAGCGTGAACGCGAGCCGCACGTTGCCCTCGTCATCGCGGTAGCGCTGCGCGATGAGCCCTCGACGCCTGGCGCGTTCGATGGTTTTTTTGCTGACATCCCAGCGTTCGAGCAGCGCATCAATCCCCAGGAACGGCGGGAGGTCGCTCACGGTGATCTCCGCACGATCGCTGATGCGCTCGACAAACGCGGACAGGTCCCCCCGGAGCGCCTCACCAATAATGAGCGTCGGCTCGTCCATCTCCGGTCGGTACCCGGTGATGCGGAAGACGACCCAATCTTCCGGATAGGTTCGATCTGGATCGATCTCGCCGGCGAGCGCCGTCGCGGACAGGAGCTGCGCCGCGATGCGTTTCTTCGGCGCAAAGCGGAGCTGCTGCGCCAGGCCGGCCAGCGCACCGATGCGCAGTTTGCTCAGGCGGGGCATGGCGCTGCGCCGGAGCGTTGCTCGGCATCGGCCCACTCGACTGTACGGCGCTCATCAAAGAGCCCGAGTTCGTGCGCCATGGAATAAAACAACTCGATCGCCTCGCGGTGCGTATCGCCCGGCTCGAAGCAGAGCAGTTCGCCAAGGTATTTCCGGGCGAGGTCCGTCGGCCATCCCAAACCCGGCGCCTGCGTGTCGACGACCCAGTCGGCGCGCATCGCGTTGTGCCGGCGCTGGTGGTCCAGCGCCATCTGCGCCAATCGCACCGGCTCGGATTCAAGATGGTCCGTTCGGCACATCCACGCGGCGTACACGAAGGGCAACCCGGTCAACTCGCGCCACGCCTCGCCCAGATCGAGCTGGTGCGGGTACCGCACCGCCGGGGCGCTCTCGGTGACGACCTTGTCGCCGATGAGCAGCACCGAGTCCGGCCACTCCATCGCCTGTGCGCCGCCCGGTTCTTCGGGGTGCGCCATGCGCTCGCGTGCGTTGAAACCGACAATCTCGGCGTCGATGCCGTGGAGTTTATTGAGCAAAATGCGGAGGAGCGCCACGGAGGTTCTGCTGTCGGTGTCCGCCCAGACCTTCGTGATGGTTTCGATGGGGTGCACAGAAAAGAGCCGGACGGTGAGCGTCTCGCCCTCGGACCCGATCATGCCGCAAGGCAGGAGGGTGACGTTGTGCTGCGAGCATTGGGCATCAAAGACCGGCGCGAGCACGACATCGACCGCATCGGAATCGAGCATCCCGAGCAGCAGCGAGGGCGCCGCAAGGGTGAGATCGATATCGCCGCAGCCTTCGAGCCCGGCGATCATCGGCCGGGTGTTGAGGTAGCGGACCGCGCCGATCCGTGCGATGGAGGCCGAGGGTTTGTGTTCAACAATGGTGGGCATCGGGTGATCGTAGTGCTTCACGCTGGACGCGACGACCAAGGTCGCGGATGATGCCCCAGGAGCCTTATCTGTGATGACCAAACTGTCGAGCAATCAATCCACCCATGCACAGAGCCTCCTGCTCATCGGTGGTGGAGGGCACGCGACTGTCGTCGCCGAAGCGGCAAGGCTCAGCGGCTGGAGGCTTGTCGGGTTCCTCGATGATGATTCCGATGCGCCACTAAGCAAGACGACCCAGTGGATCGGCTCGCTCGCAACGATCGAAACCCCCGAACTCACGGATCACCACCCGACGATTATCGCGGTGGGTGATCTCCGATTCAGACGGCAGCTCGTAAAACTCGTCAAAGGCGACTTCGCGACGGTGATCCACCCCGATGCGTCGGTTGCTCCGAGCGCGACGATCGGCGAGGGCGTCTTCATCGGCCCCGGCGCGGTCGTGCACACCAACGCAACGATCGGCGCCCATGCAACGGTCAACTCCGGTGCGGTCGTCGAGCACGACGCGGTGATCGGTGAGAACGCGCACCTCGCTCCAGGCGCCGTCCTCGGCGGCGCAGTGCGGATCGGGTCGGGCGCTCTTATTGGTATTGGCGCGCGCGTGATCCCGGGTGTGCACATCGGTGAGGACGCGATCGTCGGCGCCGGCGCCGCGGTGATCCGTGATACGCCGGATAACGCTTGTGTTGTCGGTGTGCCTGCTTCAGAGATCGGTGCGGTGACGGAGTAATCCGCCTAGTTCGAGAACCGATCAGTTCTCGTCCTGAACGAGATCATCACGCAACTCGCGCGCCCGTTCGAGCACGCCGTCGATGTTGTTGTCGATCGGCTCGAGCGTGTACGACCATTCGATCGTCGTCGTGATGTTCGTCGGGATCGCCTCGGCGATCAGGTCAATCCCCGGCCACTCGTAGATCGGCGCTTTGGCGTTCTCGCTCGTTGTGATCGGCTCGAACCCCGGCTTGCTGAGCCGAACGTCGTAGACACCGAAGTAGGTGAAATCGACTTCCACAGGGGTGCGCCCGACCTGCACGTCGTTGAGGTGCACGAGCGCGCCGGGTGGGTCGGAGACGATGTTGATCCGCCGGTGCAGGCAGCCGGTCATCGTAGCGGTGAGCAACGACGCCGAGAGTATGATCGCGATGGTGCGGCAAAGGTGTTGCATCGCGTTCACCGTACCTCCGCCGGCGCGTCTTCGGAAGCCGGGTCGGTGGGGGGCTGGCGCCTCGCCTTGCGCAGCGGCAGATCGTCGAACTCGTCACCCTTGAAGAGCGATCCGAGGTACGACTCGCGGACGACCTTGTCGTTGATGAGCTCGCGCGGTGTCCCCTCGCGGAGGACCTGTCCCTCGGCGATCACGTACGACCGGTCGCACACGCGGAGCGTCTGCTGGACGTTGTGATCGGTGATCAGCACGGCGATGCCCATCTCCGAGAGCCTCCTGATCTCGCGCTGGAGGTCCTCGACCGCGATCGGGTCGACCCCCGAGAAGGGCTCATCGAGCAGCAGCAGCGAGGGATCGGTCGCAAGCGATCGCGCGATCTCGAGCTTCCGGCGTTCACCACCGGAGCAGGTCCGCGCGAGATCCTTCGCCTTGTGCGTCAGCGAGAACTGATCGAGCAATTCCGCGGCCCGCTTCTTCCGGTCTGCCCGGTTCATCGATTGGGTTTCGAGGATCGCCAGGACGTTCTTCTCGACGGTCAGGCGCCCGAAGACGCTCGGCTCCTGGCTGAGGTAACCCATCCCGAGCCTCGCGCGCTGGTACATGGGGAGCGCCGAGATGTCCCGACCATCGAACGTCACGCGCCCGCCGTCGGGCTCGATCATCCCGATGGTCATGCGAAAACTGGTCGTCTTGCCGGCGCCGTTGCGGCCGAGAAGCCCGACGATCTCGCTCTCATCAACGGTGAACGAGACACCATCGACGACGGCTCGCCCGGAATAGATCTTTTTCAGGTTGTGCGCTTCAAGCAGCGGTCCCATCGGGTCAGTGTACGGCGCTTGGCATCCGCCGTCAGCGGATCGCTCAAACGAGGAACCGCATGCACATGGGATAGCGGTAGTACTCACCCTTGTTCGCGGCGATCGAGCCCCGGATGCAACCGACGAGCCGGATCACGATCAGGAAGAGGGTGCCCAGGATCATCAGCGGAACCGCGATAATCGCACCAAGGCCGAAGGTGATCAGCGTGAACAGACCAAGGATGAGGCCGCCTCCGAAGAGGTAGATCAGCAGCGAGATCTGGAAGTTGACTGTTTCGCGCCCGTGATCGTCGTAGAAGGGGGACTCGTCCGCCTTGATCCGCCACATGATGATCGAGCCGATCAGACCGAGGAAACCCATCCCGTCGATCATGCTTGTCAGGCCGACGAGGTGCTGGAATGTCGTGTAGGTGCGCTCGGCCTCGGTCGCCTGCTCATCCCGGAGTGTCTGCCCCGGGCCATCGGCGCGGTCTGCGCCACCGCCGATGCCGATCGTGGCGACATAAACTTTGGGGCTCCAGGGTTGCTTTTCGTTTTCGTCCATCGGGATTGTTGCGGCGCCCATTGCGAGTCCACTCCTCAAGAGTATCGGTACGGGGGCTTCAAATCTGCTAAGCCCCGTCGATCCCTTCTTGGGAATCTGATCGAGGCCCTTTCGGAGTCCTAGAATCGCTCCGTATGCCCACGACTCCTCAAGACAACCCGATGCAGCCGACGCCCCGGATCGCCGTCACCATGGGCGATCCGTACGGGATCGGCCCTGAGGTGGTGGTCAAGGCGCTCGCGGACCCGGAACTGCGGCAGTCGGCGCGGTTCGTTGTTTTGGGGATGAGCGAGCCGATGCACTACGCAGCGGATCTCGCCGAGATCGAGCCCTACTGGTGGCGGGCGCCGATCGATTCACCCGTCGCCTCGACCGCGATGGCGGCGCGGGGTGTGGCGCTCTTTGATTTCGATGACGTCCGCCTGATCGGCGCCCCAGGAGGCCGGGAGCCGGGCCCGACCAAGGAAGGCGGCGCCGCCTCGTTCCGGTTTGTCGAGCAGGCGATCGAGATGGCCAAGCTCCCCAACGAAGATCCGCTCCGCGTCGACGGCGTGGTGACGGCGCCGATCAGCAAGGAAGCCTGGGCGATGGCGGGCAAGAAGAACTACCCGGGGCACACCGAACTGTTCGCAAGGCGCCTCAGCGCCAAGCGCAGCGCGATGATGTTCCAGACCCCGAGGCTCCGCGTCGTGCTCGCAACGGCGCACATCCCGCTGATGGATATCCGCAATGCTCTGACGATCGGCAAGGTCTTCGACGCGATCGATCTCGCCAACGAGGCGTGCCTCTCGCTCGGGATCGAGCGACCACGGATCGGTGTGTGCGGGCTCAACCCCCACGCCGGCGAGGGTGGATTGCTCGGCGATGAAGAGGACCGGCTCGTCAGCCCGGCGATCGAACTCGCCGTCTCGCACGGCATCGACGCGCAGGGCCCATTCCCCGCGGACACCATCTTTAACAAGGCCCTCGATGGCGCCTTTGATGTCGTTGTCGCGATGTACCACGATCAGGGCCTGATCCCGGTCAAGCTGCTCGACTGGAAAGACGCGGTCAACGTGACGATCGGCCTGCCCTCGGTCCGCACGAGCCCCGATCACGGGACCGCGTTCGATATCGCAGGAAAAAACAAGGCCGACGCATCGAGCATGGCCGCCGCGCTCCGTCTGGCGCTACGGCAAACAGTCGCACAAATGGCGCGTCGCGAGACTGAACTGAACGCGGCCTCAGTCTGAGCCGTCTCGTTTCGCTCGGCCGATAGCCGCGTCAACAGATTTTATAGAATTCAGTTCGTGATCCGCGTGAACGTGACGTCGTCCATGGCGATCTGCATCCCGTGCCAGACTGCGGGGTTCTCGATCTGCTTGTTGTACGAGATCCAGTGGAACGAGAGCAGGCACATCACCGCGGCGCAACCCCAGGCGGCGGGCTCGGCGATGGGGCGCCGGCGCAGGAGATACAGGATCCCGGCGCCAAGCGCGATCGAGAGCAATTTGAATATCACCAGCTGTTGGGCGCCCCCGATCGCAACCATCGCCCTGGCGACCGGGTTCAACTCGTACATCCCCGTTGACCGCATGTAGGTCAGCGTCAGGATGAGGTCCGCGATGCCCATAATGGCGATAGCGAGCGTGAGCAGGGCGGTGCGTCGCTCACGCGATCCGTGGGCCCCGAACGCGTACCTCAACCTGAACTCCCGGCAGACCGCGCCGGCTATGGAAATCGGGTTGTGGGCGGTGCGGGTGGTTGACATCCTCCGGACAATCGGCGTGTCCCGGGGCGAGGATCAGACGCGAGGAGAACCGCCTCCGTACACTGTGTAGAGCGTAGTGGTTGCGCCAGTCATGCCATCGAATCGGGAGCCGATCATCGTCCCAATCAACACGATCACGAAGAGCAGATCGGACCATGCAACGCTTCGCGGCGTCTGCCTGATCGCGGCTGTGGTTCTCGGCGGCATCACAGCGCCGATCACGATGGCGCAGGTGAACCAGACGCCGGTCTATATGGACGACTCCCCCGCAGCGACCGAGGGGATCGCCAGAGCGAGGGATCAGGCCGCCAGGGGCAACGACGACGAGGCCGCCGAGGTCCTCCGCTCGTTATTAAGGACCGACGGCGATCGTGTGATCGCGATCGAGGATGACCCCGGGCTGTACTACCCGGTCCGGAGCGTCATCCACCGGATCCTGCTCCGCAACGAATCGCTCTTCGAGCGCTACCTTGCGCTCGAGACGATCGAAGCGCAGCAACTCCTCGACGCGGGGCATGTCGAAGAGGCCGAGCATGTCGCGTTGCTGACCCCAGCCGGGTTTGAAGCGGCGCTGCTCCTGGCGCAGCGGAACCTCGAATCGGCGCGGTTCAACAGCGCCTGGCGGTTGCTTGCTTCGCTCGAAACACACCCGCTTCGGCAGAGCCCTGATCATGCCCAGGCCGCGGCGCTATTAGCAACGCAGGTCGCGATGTACCTGCCGCAGAACCCAAGGGTCACCGCGATGGTGTCGCGCTGGCGGCACGAGGCGGGGCTCGATTCGGACGTCGTCATCGAACGCATCGAGGGCCCCGATCTGGTAATCGGGCTGACCCCGTTCGACCAGGGGCCGAGCGTTGAACTGGAAGGGATCGTCTCACGTCCCTTGTGGTCCGAACCATTGGCAACACCCAGCGATAACGCTGAAACAACGGGGATCGGCAACACCCGGGGTCGAATGGCCAAGGAAGCATGGGAAGTATTCCCAACAGTCGGTGGAGACACGATTTACATCAACAATGGATCCGAGATCGCTGCCTGGGATCGCTTTACGCTGACGACCCGCTGGCGCACCTCGTTGCACGAGGACGCCGATGCGAAGCAGGACCAGAATGCGGCCCCGGTGACTCGTCGCAGGAACCGCCGAACCGAGAGCGGGAGTCCCAAAACGGTCACGACCATTGACCGCTGGGTGGTCGCTTCGGTGCAGGAAGCAAGCGCGAATACGAGACAGGGCCCATCGTCGGTGCTCGCGCTCGATGCCGAGTCCGGCGCGATCCGCTGGCGGATCAGCCTCGAAGAGATCGCACCGACACTCGCCGGCGCCACGATCACCGGCAGGGTCATGATCGATCAGGGCGTGGTGCTGGTCACAATCTCGAAGAACATCGCCGAACGCCGGCTCGACAGTGTGCAATTGCTGGGTCTCGAACTGGTGACCGGTCGTCCGTTGTGGAGGCGTCAACTCGGTTCGACGGGGACACTCCCATTCCCGACCGGCGGGTTTACCGCAGAGATCTCGGCGGTCTCCGATGGGACGTTCTTTCTTGTTGATTCGCTCGGGTTCGCCGCGGCGGTCGAGACGGTCAGCGGCAGGGTTCGCTGGGTTCGGGATCTCCAGATCGATCGGAACCTGCTGGGCGCCCGCGAGGCGTGGGCATCGACCGGGCCGGTCGTCGCAGGTGATTCTGTGGTGCTCGTGACGCCCGACAATCTCCGGATCGTTGAGCTTGATGCACGATCCGGGCGCGAACTGTCGAGCAGGAACGCGCTGGAACTGCTGGGGGAGGATCAATCCCCGCTATACCCACTTATTACAGAAGACACGCTCGCGATCGTCGGGCAATCAGTGGTGTACGGGATCGGGCTCGAAGCGCTCGGCGACAAAGCAACGATGGCCAGAACAATCCTGGATATCGGATCGGACCTCTTCCAGGGCAGAGCGGTGATCGCCGGCAGCGAGGTGATTGTGCCTACGAGGACAGGGCTGCACAGCGCCCCGATTCATCCCGGCGCTGGCCCCGCTGAGACGACAATCCACCTGAACGAACCGGGCAACGTGCTCGCAATGGCGAGCCAGTTGGTCGTGGTCGATGAATCCGCGGTGCGGACGTACCTGCTCTGGGATGTCGCCGAGCGCGTCCTGAGCGAGCGGATGGAAGAGACCCCGACCGACCCGACCCCCGCGGTGACCTTCGCAGAACTGGCGTACCGGGCCTCACGACCGGATCAGGTCCTGCCGGCGGTCCGCCAGGCGCTGGGCTCGATCGAAAAAGCGCCGAGCCTCGAACGGAACCGGGCCTCGCGCACACGCCTGTTCCTCTCGTTGCTCGCGATGATCGAGCCGGAGCCGGACGACCCGCAGGTGGGTCTGCTCGAGCGGGAACAGGTCGAGATGTTGCTGGTCGAGTTGGGTCGCGCCGCATCATCACCGACCGAGCGTGTGCAGCAATTGATGGCGCGGGGCTCGTTCTACGAAGCCGAGGGGCAGATCGACACCGCGGTGGAGTCGTACCAGCGCGTGCTCGACGATCCGGTGCTCGCCTCATCGACGGTTGAGGATTCCGGGATCAACGCCTCGGCGCAGCGCGTTGCGACCGACGGCTTGCGCCGCGTGATCCGCCGGTTCGGTCAGCCGGCGTATGCCGCGTACCAGGCGGAGGCGCTGCAGCAACTCGAAGCGGTCATGCCGGGATCGGGGCCCGAGGCGTACACCGTGATCGCGCACCGCTACCCGGTCTCCAGAGCCGGCGCGCAGGCGTGGCTGCACGCGGCGACGGCTTATCTCACAAGGGGCAGACCGCACGGCGCCGTCTTCGCGCTCGAGTCTGGTCTCCGCACCGCGGAGGACGCGCTGGCGGTGGATGACGAGGTGGTCGGCGAACTCGCAGGGCGATTGATCGGGATGCTCCGCCAGACCGGGAGAGTTGCCGCGGCCGCTTCGATGCTCGATCGCCTGACCTCCGAGCGTCCGCTGCTCGTGCTGACCGACGCGGGATCGCCACTCGATGTCGGCGTGCTCCGTGCTTCGTTGTCGCAAGAGCTTGCCTTGCTTGATCGAAGGCCCTCGGTCGGGTTGCTCGGCGATGCCCCGCCGATCCAGACGCTCGATGGTTGGACGATCATGACGCCAATTAAAAGGCGACCTGTTGGGATTCCCACCGATGTGATCCCGCTCGAGCGCGAGGGTGAGATCGGTCTCTGGCAGATCGACGAGGCGTCCGGGCTCACCAAGCGATGGGCCGTTGAGGCAGACGAACTGACATCGCTCGTCGATTACGACGACGATGCGGTCTACCTGATGCACAAGATCGGGGATGATCACACCTTCGCGGCATACGACATGGAAAGCGGCGAGCAGAACTGGGCGTCGAGCCTGTTCGGCGATCTCTTCGAGATTCCAGCAGGCGAGAGCAACCGCACCGTGCCCACCATGCTCGATGGGGCCCGCTCAGCAACCGAGCAGCGCGTCTCCATGGACGACGCCACGATGATCATCATCGATCGCGGTGGCCGGGTCGTCGCGTATGACAAGCAAAGCGGGAAGGAGCGTTGGCGCCAGGCGCAGACCATCGATTCGGTGGTTGATGTTGCGGTCAACGCCGGGGTGGTGGCGGTCCTCGGCGCCCGGAACGGGACCAAGCCCGGGGATTCGATGATCCCGATGATGCTCCTGCTCGATGGCCGAACCGGGCAGGCCCTGCACCGGATCGACATCGAAACCGGCCAGGGGCACTGGGTCCGCCTGACCGACGCCGCGGAGGCCATCGTCGGTGCGACCGGCGCCGTCTCGCTCTACGACGTCTTCACAGGGCGCCGGAGGTGGAGCGTCGGTGGAGACAGCGGCAGGCACACGAACGAGGCCTGGGTGTTCCCCGGGAGGATTGTGGTGCTCAATGACCACGGCGAGCTCCGCCAGATCGAGACCGAGAGCGGGTCCCCGATGGACGATCAGCTGGACACCAGGCAGCGGGTGACCTCATCAGCCCCGATTGTCGGCGGCACGGTCGGTGATCACGCGGCATTCGCAACTACAATCGGCATTGTGCTTTATGATCGACAAGGGCAGCTGGTAGGGGTGGATCATCGGCCCTCATCCTCAGCGGTTCATCCGGCAGAGTTCGGCTCCGAGCGATTCGTGACGCTGAGCATGGTCGTCGGCGCCCGGGACGGCGAGGTCTTCTATTATGACCTGCATATCTTCTCGATCGAGAGCTGTGCCCTTGAGCAGAAACGAGCGATCGGCCTGTACCCCACACCGACCGGGATCGCGTTATTGGATGGTCGGATTTTGCTCACTTCAGGCCCGGGAACCGTGGTGTTGGACACCGAATGAGGCCGTCTGGCGCTCTTTGCAAGGGCTCTGGTCGGTAATCTTTGCGGTGAAACCGGGCAAATCGGATAGTTTTCGGGGGTGTCCCGTGTGGGTGAAATGCGCTGATTCTGCTGATTACGCGGATTTTTCACTTGACGGGAGGGGGTCCATCGGGCAAAACTAGGGTGTTGAATACGCAGGTCTGATCGGCAGGCCTGCGGAGAGTGGGACAACTTTGATTGAAAGGGAGAGCAACACGTCCGCGCCCTGCGTTGTCATGGGGGAACATGACAACGCAACCGAGCTACTGATAAGCACGCATTGCTGTGTGCATCGATCAACGCACAGGCGCACCACTTTCACAATCTGATTGAACACGGATGGCGCTTTGTTTTGCCAGCCGTTTCTCTTTAGTCCGTGTCCACTCGACTTTGTGTGGATGCACATCGTTGGATCGACGCCTTATGGCGTTTCACAAGGTTTCTCCCGTGGCGAGAGCTACGGAGGAGCGAGAAGAATCTTTAGGAGGATTTCGAAATGCGTCACTTCACTATGGTTGCCGCTGGCTTTGCGGTTGCCGCTGCTGGCACCGCCGCTATTGCTGCCGAGGCCCCGACCTCGATGCAGTTCCGCACCGGTCTCACCGTCGGTCAGGCCGACACCGGTTCGTCACACCGCACCGGCTCGTCCATCTGCTACTCTTCGCTCGGCCTCGGCACGAGCCCCTTCGAGAACTTCCAGGGCGGCGGCTTCAGCCACGGCTCGACCCCCGTTCTCGATGACATCCTCATGAACAAGCCCGCCGGTACGCGGATCGATGAGATCACGTTCTCGGTCGTCAGCTTCAATGACGATGGCACCACTTCGGGCACCAGCACCACGCCCGGCGGCGATGTCACCACCACCGCCAACGTTGCGCTGTTCAACGCCAACCCCGACGGCACCCCGAACTTCGCCGCGCCCAAGGGCTCGATCGCTGTTACGGGTCTCGTCATCTCTTCGTTCACGGTCAACCTGTTCACGATCGATGTGAAGGACCTCAACATCGTCAAGAAGGACGAGATGATGTGGGCCGGTATCTTCTTCACCGACACGACCGGTCCGGCGAACGCCGACCTGTCCCCGCTGAACGACGGCATCGGCCAGGGCATCTTCCAGCAGTCCACCAAGGGCTTCTCGGATGACCTGTTCTCCTTCGGTGGTGGTCTCAACTGGTTCGGCGGCTTCCCCGCCAACCCCTGGGCCAACTTCGGCTGGGAGTTCCGTTCGGTCCCGACCCCTGGCGCCATGGCCATCTTTGGTCTCGCTGGTCTCGCCGCGACGCGTCGTCGTCGCTAAGCAATCTTCAACTCTGAAGATTGTCCCTTTGTTTGTTTCTAAGTAGCACTTCACCTTTGCTATCTCGATACGCTGACTTCGAAACTTTCCCGAGACTTCGGGTACACGCAGTTTTCCAACGATGATTGAGCGGCGTCTGGTTGCGCAGACGCCGCTTCTTTTTTTGCGCACTGAATAGAGGCTCAGGCTCGATCCCGATCGCGGATCTTCCTATTCTGTCCGATCCATGCTTTACAACGCCACAGACATTGCCGGAGCGGTTATCGAGGCCCAACGGCTGATCAACGCCGGCGAGGGTCGTGAGGCGCTTACGCTCTGCCAGAAGACGCTCAAGTCCCCAGGCGCCGGGGAAGACCCCAGGCTCCAGGCGGTGTACGCGACCTCGCTCTCGACGGTGGGGCTCGGCGCCGAGGCTCGAAAGGCCCTGAAAAAAACACTCCGCAAGCACCCGAAACTCCCCGATCTGCATTGTGTGGTGGGGAACACCTACCTGACGGAGATGGAGTACCTGGAGGCGAAACGACACTTCGCCAAGGCGCTGGAACTCAATCCGAAGCACGCAATGGCGCTGCGGTGCATGGCCGGCGCGATGATCTCACTCAGCGAGCACGATGCAGCCCTGCAATTGCTCGAAGGTGCGGTTCGCAACGGAGTCAGCAACCTGGATATCCAGATCGCGCTGACCAGGGTCTTGTACAACAGCAAGCGGTACGACGAATCCATCGCGCTGGTGGACCAGCTCATCAAGGTCGAGGGGCTTTCCGATCAACTCCGATTCCCGATGCTCTTTACCAAGGCGGACGCATTGCGGGGCGCCGGCAGGAGCGACGAGGCATTCGCCGCCTACACCGAGGCCAACCGTGCCGTCGGGGTCGAGCATGACATCGAGGCGCACGCAAAGGGCATCGATCGGCTGATGGAGGTCTGGACCCCGGAAGCGGTCGCGGCGCTCCCGAAATCGAATCGGAAATCCGAACAGATCGTGTTCATCGTGGGGATGCCGCGCTCCGGAACGAGCCTTGTTGAGCAGATCATCGCGAGCCATCCCAGGGCGTTCGGCGCCGGCGAGTTGCGGCACATGGCGGACATCGTCACACAGATCGTCGGTGGGACGCGGGAGATCACCGGGGGGCTCTTCGATCTCTCAAGGCTGAGCGCGAAGAACATCGACAACGCGTCGGCGCATTACCTGTCGCAGGTCACGAGCCTGGCGCCGGGTGCGGAGCGGATCTCGGACAAGATGCCGGGCAACTACATCTCGCTGGGATTGATCGGTTCGATCCTCCCCAACTGCAAGATCATCCATTGCGTGCGCGACGCGAGGGACACCTGCCTGTCGTGCTACTTCAACTACTTCCGCGGCAAGCGGATCACCTTCGCGTACGACCTCGAGGACCTCGGCTCGTACTTCAACGATTACTGGCGGATGATGAAGCACTGGAAGAGCGTGCTGGATGTCCCGATCATGGACGTGGTGTACGAGGATCTGATCTCGGACCAGGAAGCGCAGAGCAGGCGGCTGATCGATTTTATAGGTCTGGATTGGGACGACCGCTGTCTCGAATTCTATAAAACCAAGCGGGTGACAAAGACGCTCAGCGCGGATCAGGTGAACAAGCCGATCTACCGATCATCCATGTCGAGGTGGAAGCCGTTCGAGAGCCACCTGGAGCCTTTGCTCAAGAGGCTCCCCGCCGACGCGCTCAGGGATTGAGTACAACAAGAAGAGGAATCGAGCCAAATGGCAATCCAGTTCAATGCGAATTCCAGCGCCAAATCAGTAGATCGTGCGATGAAATTGTACGAGAACGGCAACTATCTCGAATCGAGTGCGATGTGCACGACGCTGCTCAAACGGAATGCCAAGGAGCCGAATCTCTGGAGCATTCTTTCCGCGGCGCAGGTCGGCATGATGAAGTACGCCGAGGCGAGAAAGTCGGCGATGAAGGGTCTGAAGTTCGCTCCCAAATCACCGGATCTGCAGTGCAGGTTGGGGCTGACCTACATGTCGGAGCACCGGTTCTCCGAGGCGGTTTCAGAGTTCAAGAAAGCGCAGTCGTACCAACCGGGGCACACCTGGTCGTTGCGGTGCCTCACTGATGCGCTGTCCCGCCAGGGGAAATTCGAAGAGGCCTACGAGACGCTCCACAAGGAGTATGAGGAGCAGCCCTACGAGATCGGGCTCTGGTTCGCGTACCTGAAGGTCTGCATGAAGACGGAGCGGTACGACGAGGCGATGAAGATTGCGGGCACGCTGATGAACGATCAGGTCACGGTCCGCCGGTTTAGGGCGGCGATGCTCTTCGTGATCGGAGAACTGCACACCAAGGTCGGGGAGTACGACCGGGCGTACGAGATCTGCACCGAGGCCAACGAGATCGCGAAGGAGCAGTTCGAGGCGGAGAAGCACCGTGCGGGCACCGACCGGGTGATCGCTGCGTGGACCCCTGAAACGATCGGCTCGCTCGACAAGCCGACACGGAAATCGGATCCCTTCGTGTTCATCGTCGGGATGCCGCGTTCGGGAACGAGTTTGGTCGAGCAGATTATCGCGAGCCATCCCGCAGCGCATGGGTGCGGCGAGTTGGACTACATCAACCACCTCGCCGGGCAATTCTCGAAAGACGGCGGCGGGTGGTCGTACCTGAGCCAAATCGATCGACTGACCAAGAACAATCTCGACAAGGCGGCCGGCCTTTACATCGACATGGTGAGCAAACTCGCGCCCGGCGCGAGCCGGATCACGGACAAGATGCCGATCAACCAGATGCACCTGGGCCTGATCAACGCGATCCTGCCCAACGCAAAGATCGTCCATTGCGTGCGCGATCCACGCGACACGTTCGTGTCGTGCTACTTCCACCATTTCCTGGGGAAGGGGAACGCGTTCACGTACAACCCCACCGATTTCGCCTCCTGCTTCACGGACTACTGGCGCCTGATGAAGCACTGGAAGGAAGTCCTGGACATCGAGATCCTCGATGTGGTTTACGAGGACGTGATCGCGGATCAGGAGGGCCAGAGCAGGCGCCTGATCGATTTCATCGGATTGGATTGGAACGAGAAGTGCCTCGATTTCCACAAGACCAAGCGCACGACGAAAACGCTCAGCGCCGAGCAGGTCAACAAGCCGATCTACAAGTCCTCGATCGCCCGGTGGAAGAAGCACGAAAAACACCTGGGGCCGCTGCTGGCCGGGCTGCCGGAAGACTCGCTCCGCGATGATGACTGATCAACCGCTTCGGTATACTGCGCCAGCAATGATCCCCGACGACTCAATCACGCCTGACGACCTCGACCGCTTCGGCATCGTGCGCGATTCGAGGGTCCGCCCCGAGCGCGCGCAGGCGATGGGTGAGACATTCCAGGCGCAGGCGCAATCGCTCAAGCGCTCGCAGCGGAAACACCTTGGGGTTGCGAGCGCCTGGGAGGCGGTCTGCCCGGATTCGCTTATTGATCGCACCGGCATCGTCGGGATCAAAGGCGGGGCGCTGACGATCGGTGTCGCGGATCACGCGACGAAGTTTGAGCTCGACCGCCTGCTCCGAGACGGCGCCGATCGGGAGCTGATCAAGCTGGCGCCGACAACGGTTCGGCGTGTGAAGCTGGTCGTGGATTCGGGGATCCGTCCCGCAGGCGCGGTCTGAGCGCGTCCGAGAACGCGCAAGTCGATCGAATCGGTTCTCAACGGGTGATCGTTGGTCCGCGTGCGCCGATACACGAGGCATGCCGCCTCGCTCTTCCAGAACCGAACTCACGCCGGAACTGCACCGGCACATGCTCGAGATCCGCGACGGCGCCATCGACTGCGGATTGGACTTCTTCGAGGTCATCTTCGAGGTCCTCGACTTCCGCACGATGAACCAGATCGCGTCGTTCGGCGGTTTCCCCGTGCGGTTCCCGCACTGGCGGTGGGGAATGGAGTACGACAAGCTCGACCGGCGTGATGCCTACGGGATGGGCCGGATCTACGAGATGGTCATCAACAACGACCCCTGCTACGCGTACCTGCAGGAGTCGAACGCGCTGCTCGATCAGAAGCTGGTGATGGCGCATGTTTACGCGCACTCCGATTTCTTCAAGATGAATTCGTGGTTCGGCAAGACCAACCGCAAGATGATGGACGAGATGGCCAACCACGCGGTGCGCGTGCGCCGGCACATCGAGCGCGAGGGCGCCGACACCGTTGAGCGGTTTATCGATACCTGCATGAGCGTTGAGAACCTGATCGACCCCCACTCGGTCTTTGTCGAGCGCGATGACCATGGCAGGCTCAGCGAGTTCGAGCCGCAACGGTTCGCCGCCAAGCCGGGGATGGACCGGTTCATCAACCCGCCGGACGTGATCGAACAACAGCGCGAGGCGCACCGGATAGAGATGGAGCGTGGCAGGGACCTGTTCCCGGCGTCGCCGACCCGGGACGTGCTTCGATTCATCCTGGAGCACGCATCGCTCGAGCCCTGGCAGCACGATATTCTCTCGCTGATCCGCGAGGAGTCGTACTACTACGCACCCCAGGGCATGACGAAGATCATGAACGAGGGCTGGGCGACGTACTGGCACTCGAAGATGATGACGAGCCGGTTCCTCGAATCGTCCGAGCTGATCGATTACGCCGACCAGCACGCGAGCGTCGTGCACATGCCCCCCGGCGGGTTCAACCCCTACAAGCTGGGCGTTGAGCTCTTCAAGGACATCGAGCGGCGTTGGGACACCGGTCAGCACGGCCCCGACTGGGAACGCCTCGACCGGATCGGCGCGCGCTCGGCGCACGACGATGAATCGATGGGCGGGCGAGAGAAGATCTTCCAGGTGCGGTCGATCTATAACGACGTGAGCTTCATCGACGAGTTCCTGACCCCGGAATTCATCGACCGCCACCGGCTGTACCACTACAAGCAGGACGAGCGGACCGGCGAGATGAAGATCGTCACGCGCGACCCGGAGCACGTGAAGCAGATCATGCTCTACCGCATCGCCAACGGCGGCCAGCCCTACATCCACGTCGTCGACGCGAACTACATGAACCGCGGCGAGCTCTTCCTCGCGCACGAATGGAACGGCCTCGACATCGAGATCAAATCAGCGGTCGAAACAATCACGAGCCTCCGCAGGCTCTGGGGCCGACCGGTGCGGTTGCAGGCGCGGATCGAGGACGAGATGTGGCTGTTCACCTGCCAGGATGTAGATTCGCAGCCGAGCCGGGAGCGGATCAGTGAGGACACGCCGCAGCCGGCGCATGTGATTACCTGAGGCCATTCCTTCAGAACAAGGCTAGAATCAAACCATGGGATGCTGCTCAGGACCACGACCCGGAATGCCTCGCGAGATCGACGAGGGGCCCAGCGATGCCGACATCGCCCGCTTCGGCGGTGACGAGATCACGTGCCCCGAGTGCGCCACCGAGGTCTACCACGACGCGACGTTCTGCCACGAGTGCGGGCATGTCATGGAAGACCGCTCGGGTGGATCGAAGAAATGGATCGGCGTTGCGGCTGTGATTGCCCTGATCGGGTTTATATACGTGTTCGCGATCCGCTGACCCGGCTTACAGCGAATCCACATACTCCGCGAGCAACCGGACGCCCCAGCCTGTGGGTGTGTCTTTGGCGATGACCCCCATCTCGGTCTCCGCGTCGGCGACGCCTGCGATGTCCAGGTGGCACCACGGGATCGAGTCGCTGATAAAGTACGACAGGAACGCGGCGCCCTGGATCGGGTGCGCCTTGCGGTTGGGGTTCGAGTTGAGGATGTCGGCGCAGGGCGACTTCATCATCTCGCGGTAGGACTCGTCGTGCGGGAGGCGCCAGGTGCGCTCGCCGGTTGTCGCCGCGGCGGCTTCGATCCTGCCGCGCAGCTTGTCGTCCTCGCACCAGAGACCGGCGAAGGTTGAACCGAGCGCGGTGATGACGCCACCGGTGAGCGTCGCCATATCAATGATGCACGCGGGTTTTTCTTTGGCTTCTGCCCAGCACAGCCCGTCGGCGAGCACGAGGCGCCCCTCTGCGTCGGTGTTGGTGACCTCGACGGTGACACCGTTGCGGAAGGTTAGCACGTCGTCAGGCCGGTAGGCCTCGTCAGAGATGCTGTTCTCCGCCGCGACAAGGAGCCCGACGACGGGAACGTTGGGCTTGATGACCGTGGCGATCGCGTGCATCGCGCCGAGCGTGTTGGCGCCGCCGCACATGTCGCCCTTCATCCCGGCCATAAAGTTGGACGGCTTAATCGAGAGCCCGCCGGTGTCGTACGTGATGGTCTTGCCGAGCAGGACGATCGGCTTGGCGCCGGCCTTGGCGCGTTTCGGCTTGTATTCAAGGCGGATCAGGCAAGGGGGGTTCTCCGACGCCTTGCCGACGTTGATGTGCCCTTCCATCTTCTCTTTGACCAGCGCGGCGCCGCGGATGACGCGGACGCTGAGCGTGTCGGTCCCACGAGCGATCCGCTGGGCTTCTTTCGCCATCCAGTCCGGTGTCGCGATGTTGGGGGGAGTGAAACCCCAACGGCGCGCGTGGTTGCACGAGACGGCGAGGCCGAGCCCCCGCTTGATCGAAGCGGCGGGCGCCGACTTGGTGGGGCGGAGCGTGATCGTCGGCCAGCCCTCGCCGGTGGTGGCGCTGCCCTTGAACTCGTTCTTGTCGAAGGTGAGCAGGCCGAAGGCCTCGCCGATGATCTGACCGGCGGCTTTGGGGTCGAGTTTGCTCGCGGGCAGTTCGAACCGGGCGTCCTTGTCCTTCGTCGCGGCGAGGCGCTTGGCGACCGGGGCGATCGCTGTGCGGAGCGCTGCCGCGCCGAAGTCGCTCTTCTTGCCGAGCCCGACAAGGAGCACGCGGGCAGCGGGGGCGTTCTTCTCTGGGAAGGCTTCGACAAGGTTGCCCACGGCGCCGGTGCACTCGGAGCGTCTGGCGGCTTTGGCGACATCACCGGAGGAGTCGAGTTTCTTCATCGCGGGGTCGAGCCCCGCGGCGCCCTTGGCGCCCTGGAAGACACCGATCACGACCGCTGCGGGTTTCGCTCCGCCCTCGGCTCCGACACGAACAGACTTCAGCATTGCTGATCACTCCTTCAAAGTTACTTCTTCGCGTTGACTTGTTCCCACACGCGCACCAGCGCCAGCCGGTCATGCAAGTGTACCGAACAAGCGGTATTCTTGTCTCATCTTGAACGATCAATCCCCGAAACACTCGCAACCGATTCACCGTGATGCGATCCACGCGCCGTGGCGGGATCGGTACATGAAGCTGCTCTCGGATGATCTCAAGGGCAAGCGGGAATCGGCCAGGGCGGGGCAGGAATCCGCGCCCCCCGACTCGTTCCTCGACGAGTACTGGCGATCACCAGCGGATGATGAAAGCAACCACGTGATCGCGCGGCTCGGCAGCGGCGATGCCGGCGGGATGATCCTGCTCAACCGGTACCCCTACGCGAACGGGCACCTGCTCGTGGCGATGGGTGATGGCCGCGCCAGGCTGCTCGATTACACCCCCGAACAGCGAGCGGCGCTGTGGTCGATCGTCGATCGCGCGGTGGGGTTGGTCGAGGCGACATTGAACCCGCAGGGCGTGAACATCGGCGTGAATCAGGGGCAGGCGGCAGGTGCAGGCGTGCCGACGCACCTGCATGTGCACGTGATCCCGCGCTGGATGGGGGATGTGAACTTCATCGACACCGTCGGAAAGATCCGGGTGATCCCGTCGGCGCTGGATGAGATGGCGGCGCGGTTCCGCGAGGTCTGGTCGGCGATCGAGTTGTCAAATACCAACAGCTGATTACGCCGCGAGCCTGCGGTCGTATTGAACACCGACGCGGTAGCCCTTGCTTGTTGCGATGCAGCGGACAACGTGCCCCGATTTCCAGGGCGCCGATGCGTGGCCGATGCGGACATCGAGTTGGGTCCCGGGCGCCAGCGGCAACGCCGACTTGAAGCCGGCGCCGGTGGTGCTCTCATCGAGCAGGCGAAGGTCGACCTTCGGCTCGTGCAACGTATCGACCGGTCCCATGCGCACCGCTTCGACCTGGCCGATGGCCTCGAAGCGTTCCGACTGGCGGCGCTCAAAGCGCAGCGCCGGACAGTTGGCGTGCAGCGCGTCGGCGTTATCGAGATTCTTGAAAGTCGGGTCGGTCGTGTGATTCGCAGGCATGGGAAGAACCCCGTGATGAAGGACGCCGGGCGGGAGTCGCTCGGCAGGTCATCGCGGTTATCGACCCTGATGAGGTCGGACTTCATCTCAAGAGCGAGTTCAGGCGTTTTTTCGGGCGATCGACATCGCGCCCATGCGTTTGGAGACTCGGAAGGCCATTTCCAGCGATTGCTGGTAGTTGAGCCTGGGATCGCACAGGGTCGCGTAATTCCGGTTCAGATCGGCTTCGGTGACGCCTGAGCCGCCCCCGACGCACTCGGTGACGTCGTCGCCGGTCAGTTCGAAGTGGATGCCTCCGAGCCACGTACCGGCCGCTTCGTGGACATCAAAGGACGTCTCGATCTCGCTCAGGATGGCGTCGAAGTTCCGTGTCTTGATCCCGGAGCCAGTGGTCATCCCGTTGCCGTGCATCGGATCGCAGACCCACAGCACCGTCCGGCCCTCGGCTTTGACGCGATCGACGAGTGGAGGGAGCTTCTCCGCGACGTTCCCCGCGCCCATGCGCACGATCAGCAGCAGCTTGCCCTGCTCGTCGCTGGGATTGAGCGCATCAATAAGGCGGATGAGCTCGTCACCGGTGATGGTCGGGCCGACCTTGACGCCGACGGGGTTGGCGATCCCTCGGAAGAACTCGACGTGGGCGCCGTCAACATCGCGCGTGCGCTCACCGATCCAGGGGAGGTGCGTGGAGAGGTTGTAGAACCCCTCGCGGCGCGGGACGGACCTGGTCTGGGCGGATTCGTAGAGGAGGTTCAGCCCCTCGTGGCTGGTGAAAAACTCCGCTCTGCCGAGGTCCTCGACCTTCGTTTCGCCCATCGCTTCCATGAACTCGAGCGCCTCGGCAAGGCCCCGGCTCGCGGCGAGGTACTCGTCGCGCAATTCGGGGGAGAGGTCGTCGTGATCGACGAAGCTCAGGTCCCAGTATTCCGGGTGGTGCAGATCGGCGAACCCGCCCTCGGTGAGCGCGCGGATGAAGTTCAGCGTCATCGCGGCGTGCTGGTAGCCGCGGACCATCAGGTGCGGGTCGGTCTTGCGTGCGTCGGCGGTCCCCTCGGAGCGGTTGATGAGGTCGCCGAAATAGCTGGGGATGGTGATCTCCCGACCCTCGGGGTCGAGGATGGTTTCGGTGGGGCTCGATCGCGGTTTGGCGTATTGCCCTGCGAAGCGACCGACTCGGACGATCGGGAGCTTGGCGCCGTGGACGAGCACGAGCGACATCTGGAGGAGGATCTTGAGCTTGTTGGTGATGATCTCGGGTCGGCACTCGTCGAGCGTTTCGGCGCAGTCACCGCCCTGGAGCAGGAATCGCTCGCCTCGTTGGGCCTCCGCGAGAAATTCTTTGAGGCGCTCGATTTCCCACGAGGTGACCAGCGGTGGGAGTGTGCCGAGTTTGCTGACGGCGCGCTCGACAGCGACGCGATCTTCGTACACGACCTGGTGGGCCGCGAGCTTCGATTTCCAGCCTGTGGGCGTCCAATTGGGGTCGTTGGCAGTCAATGAAGCGGTCTCCGATTGCAGGGAATCATGGGGTGATTCTCGGCGTTTTTGAGCGTTGGCATTGCCGGTGAGGGTATCGAACTGTTGGCGTTGCGCCGCGCACAGACTCCAGCACAAAGTCACTTTTTTTTCGTTTCCTTACATATTCATTTACAGCGGACCCTGTTTTGGAGCCGATTGCCCCTCGCGTTGGGTAATCCTGTTTTAGGACACCTAGCGATGAACCTCATGGTCGGCCTCTTCAGTTGAGGCCGGTCGAATCAACGTCAGATCGACCGCCCGCTTGTGTGGGCGCCCCCGACCGGCGAACACCAGAACGACGGAGCATCCAAGATGCCGACCAAACGAACGCCGAGCCGCAAGGCAACAACGACGGCCAGCCGCCGACGAAAAGCGACGACCGGGCGCAAACGCGCCACCGCGAAGAAGACGACCGCTCGCAAGACGACCGCTCGTAAGACCACGGCTCGCAAGACGACCGCCAAGCGGAAGACCACCGCGAAGAAGACCACGCCCCGTCGCAAGAAGGCGACCGCTCGCAAGAGCCCGGTCCGTAAGACAACCGCCAAGCGGAAGACTACGGCCCGCAAGCCCGCCGCTCGCAAGACGACGGCCAAGCGGAAGACCACCGCGAAGAAGACCACACCCCGCCGCAAGAAGGCAACCGCTCGCAAGAGCCCGGTCCGTAAGACGACCGCCAAGCGCAAGACGACGGCTCGCAAGACGACCGCGAAGAAGCGCACCACGACCCGTAAGCCGGCGCGTCGCAAGACCACCGCGAAGCGGAAGACCACGGCCCGCAAGCCTGCCGCTCGCAAGACCACTGCCAAGCGCAAGCCCGCTGCCCGCAAGACGACCGCCAAGCGGAAGACGACCGCTCGCAAGAGCCCGGTCCGCAAGACCACGGCCAAGCGCAAGACCGCGGTTCGCAAGCCCGCTCGTCGCAAGACGACCGCTCGCAAGACCACCGCGACCCGGAAGCCGGTCCGCAAGACCGCTGTGAAGCGGAAGACGACCGCCAAGCGGAAGACCACCGCCCGCAAGAGCCCCGTCCGCAAGACGACCGCCAAGCGGAAGACGACCGCTCGCAAGAGCCCGGTCCGCAAGACAACCGCCAAGCGCAAGACGACGGCTCGGAAGCCCGCCCGCCGCAAGACCACGGCTCGCAAGACGACCGCTCGCAAGAGCCCTGTCCGCAAGACGACCGCCAAGCGGAAGACGACCGCTCGCAAGAGCCCCGTCCGCAAGACAACCGCCAAGCGGAAGACGGTCGCTCGCAAGAGCCCCGTCCGCAAGGCTTCGGCCGTGAAGCGCAAGACGACCGCCCGTCGCAAGAGCGGCTCGAACCTGCGTCTCGTTGGCTCGGCTGGCTCCAAGCGCCGCACCTCGACGACACGCCGCAAGCCCGCCGCATCACGTCGCCGTGCGGCCTGATTGAAGCAGGGTTGAAATCCGAAAAGCATCCGGCCGTGCCGACGTGAGTCGCCGCGGCCGGTTTTCATTTTTGGGATCGGTGTCAGGGGATCACGATGGCCCGCTGCTTGCGTCCAGTCGCGTGAAGACCGGCGTGCTGGCGGTTCCCGGACGATGCGTAGTCGCCCGGGGGTGTCGATTGCGCGTCCGGACGTGTTTTCGCGCCAAGTTTGCGCGGCGGTCAGCCGATATGGATATTGCGCATCGGGCGCCAGTGTGAAGCAGGATCCGGCGGTATGCCGAGAAATGCAGTCACCACCCCGTACCCCGATCGCGCCAGTGAAGGAGCGCCCAGACTATGGACCAGCAGCAGCACAACGCCAGCATTGATGCGCAAGCCAACGACCGCGCTGTGCGCGAGGCTCGGGCGATCTACCAGCGGGTGCTCGCCGGCTGGGCGATGGACGTGCTCGAGTTGCGTCGTGGGGGGCTCGACAAGCCCTCGCTCCGCGATCATGGGCACAAGCTCCCGATGACGCCAGCTCGTAAGGCAGCGTAAGCACAGACTTTCTAAACCCACGGCGAGTTGCCGGTGGTTATTCAAAGAGACGGAGGCACGAGATGGGTGGCATCTCTTCCAGCACCGGTTTGTTCAGCGGCATCGATACCGCTTCGCTGATTGAGCAGCTCCTGGCGATCGACGCCAGGCCCAAGCAGCTCGCGCAGGCGCGGATCACGCAGCTCCAGACACAGCAGACCGCGTTCCTCGACATCAACTCGAGGCTGCTCGGCCTCAAGTCTGCCGCGTCCACGTTCAACAGCTCGAAGATCTTCGACGCGACGCGCGCCAGCAGCTCGAACCCCGACGCGATCACCGCGACCGCCAGCGACAACGCCACGCTCGGCACGTTCAAATTCAACGTCAACCGCCTGGTCAGCACCCACCAGCTGATCACCCGCCGCTTCGCGGACAAGGACACCAGCGGCCAGGGCGCCTCCGAGTTCACGTTCGAGGTCGGCAAGGGCCGGCTCGATTCGGACACCAACCTCGCGGACCTCAACGGCGGCGCCGGGGTCAAGCGCGGGAAAATCAAGGTCACCGACGCGTCCGGCGAGAGCACGACGATCGATCTCTCGACCGCGGTTTCAGTGAATGACGTGCTCGACGCGTTCAACACGAACGCGGATATCAACGTGACCGCTTCAGCGACCGGGCAGGGGCTCAGCTTTACCGATACGTCGGGAGGCGCCGGGTCGTTCACGATCGAGGACATCGCCAACGGGACGACCGCGGAAACTCTTGGGATCGACCAGAGCGTCGCGGGGACCGAGATCCTCACCGGCGACATTCTGTACCTGTCAGAGAACACCTCGCTGAGCGTCCTGAACGACGGCGCGGGGATCTCGTATGGCCCCGGTGGTTCGTCAGCGACCGCTGATTTCACGCTGTCATTTAACGGCGGAACGGCGCACAACATCAACCTCGGCGAGATCGGGAACATCGTCGATGAAGAGTTCATCGTCTCCGGGACACCGGTTGTCACGATCGGCGACCTTAAGGCCCGCATCGAAGAGCAGACCAACAACGAGATCACCGTCTCGATCGGCGCGGACGGGACCAGCCTGTCGCTCGACGCGGTTGACGGCGTCGGGACCGTCACGATCA
>JAJDDA010000202.1 GCA_029260535.1 Phycisphaerales bacterium
TACGGGGTCAATTTGCCTAGTTCCTTCACAACCATTCTCTCGAGCGCCTGAGGCTATTCGCCACACCTACCTGTGTCAGTTTTGGTACGGATCTCGCTTCGCCCACAACGCTTTTCTCGGAACTCTCTTCGCTACCATCGGCCTCAAGGGCCTGGGCGCTTCTAACAGCCCCGGTAACCACGTGAATTCGCACGTTGCTTTGATCTCCGCGAGAGTGCTGGAATATTAACCAGCTGTCCATCGACTACGCCTTTCGGCCTCGCCTTAGGCTCCGACTAACCCTGGGCGGATCTACCTTCCCCAGGAAACCTTAGGTTTTCGGCGAGCAGGATTTTCACCTGCTTTCTCGTTACTCAAGCCGACATATTCACTTCCTGCCGCTCCAATGATCCTTCCGGATCACCTTCAACGCTGACAGGAACGCTTTCCTACCCCTGCCACAAAGTGGCAAGCCGCAGCTTCGGTTTTCTACTTATTCCCGATCATTATCGGCGCCAAACTCCTCGACCAGTGAGCTGTTACGCACTCTTTAAATGGTGGCTGCTTCTAAGCCAACATCCTGGCTGTCACGGCAATTTGACTTCCTTACTAACTGAGTAGAAATCTGGGACCTTAGCTGGCGGTCTGGATTGTTTTCCTTTTGTCCGTGGATATTGTCACCCACGGACTGACTCCCACGCCTTGGCTGTTGGTATTCGGAGTTTGGTTGCCCCGGGTACCCTTGCGGGCCCCAAAGGCATCCAGTAGCTCTACCCCCAACAGTTGCTACGTGAGGCTAGCCCAAAAGCTATTTCGGAAAGAACGAGCTATCTCCTGGTTTGATTAGACTTTAACTCCTCCCCACAGGTCATCGCCCAACTTTTCAACGTTGGTGCGTTCGGTCCTCCAAGCGGTCTTACCCGCCCTTCAACCTGCCCATGGGTAGATCACCAGGTTTCGCGTCTGCCCCGTACGACTAAGCGCCCATTTCAGACTCGCTTTCGCTCCGGCTCCGGTCCGTTAGACCTTAGCCTCGCCGCACAGAGCAACTCGTCGGCTCATTATGCAAAAGGCACGCCGTCACCCCCCTAATGGGGGCTCCGACCGCTTGTAAGCACACGGTTTCAGGTACTCTTTCACTCCCCTAACAGGGGTGCTTTTAATCATTCAGTCGCCTTACTGATTCACTATCGGTCGTCAAGGAGTACTTAGGCTTGGAGGGTGGACCCCCCATGTTCAATCCGGGTTCCACGTGACCGAATCTACTCTAGGCCTGACCAACACACGCGCTACTGGACTTTCACCATCTCTGGTCCGGCTTTCCAGCCGGTTCACGTGATACGTTGGCTTATCCGCGTTCGCTCGCCGCTACTTACGGAGTCGCTGTTGCTTTCCTTTCCTATAGGTACTGAGATGTTTCAGTTCCCTACGTTCGCTTCGCACACCTATGCATTCAGTGTGCGATGACCCTCAACGGGCCGGGTTGCCCCATTCGGAAATCCTTGGATCACAGCTAAATTCCAGCTCCCCAAGGCTTATCGCAGGTATTCACGTCCTTCATCGCCTCTTGACGCCAAGACATCCACCGTGTGCCCTTGATAGATTCATCACACCAACCAGAAACCGCGCCATCGCAATCCTGGTCAGCATTATGCTATCGGGTGAACGAGTTCACCATTTACGTTTGGATCACCCGCAGCGGGATCACCAACCGATTTCTTAATAACCTCGGCACATTGCTCTCGGTGAAGTCCATCACAAACAACACTCCCAACACCGCCGTCGGCATCGCGAGCATCAACAAGTGATGAACTCACTTCTTTCATTACTTACGTCATCGTATCCAATTGTCAAAGAGCTATGCCCGATCTGACTTTCGTCTCGGCAGGCATCCCTTTCAAACCACCCGGCTGGGCCGTTCGATTGGGTCCCCATTTTCTTTGGGGCCGAGGAGTGTAGCCCCCCCCTTTTTGTTGTCAACCGCCCCGGAGGACACTTTTTTTCAATTCGTTACCGCCCACAGTCCGTCCACATCGCAGCCGACAGCCCCGATCGGTGAGATCCCCGGCAATGTCTGGATTTATAGGCTTATCGCTCTTCGCGACTCGGGAAATCACGATCTGAAGATCGATCTTCTCGACCGCCGGAACGGTCCGTTCGATCCTTTGCACGGGGGGCTTCTATGCCCCCGACACCGCCGGCGCCGGGCTCGGCGATGACCGCGTCTGCGGCCAGGTTGGCAGAATCCTTCAGACGGCGGCGGCGTTCGCTGATCCGGTCGCTTTCCGGCTGCCTGACATCGATTTCGTTCTCCGCGTCGAGGATGACCACCTCGTACAGCTCAGCGTCCGCACGCCCCCCCTTGAGGGCGTCACGTCGGACGCGGGCAGAAGGCCTGATATCGAGCAGGAGGGTGTCCATCTCGCGTACGAGCGTGGATTCCAGTGGGATTGCCGCAAATTCGCCGTTGCCGCCCTGTCCTGGATCAGCCATCTCGAACCTGTTCAGCTCGGGGAGCTCGTATTCCGCAAGGATCGGGTCGCCGGCGCGGAGCCTGAGCTCGGCCTTGCGCCAGTAGCCGTAATAGAACGAGTACACCTCCGCCGAGGCGCTCGCGGCATTGCCAACATCCAGGACGCCGCCGCTGAGGCCTGCGCGGGTCAGGAAGAAGTAACTCTGCTGATCGATCTCAACCGGATCGGACCAGGGTGAGAACGCAGAGCGGATCACTCTGGCGTCTGAGAGCTCCGAACGCTGATCCTCGGCGAGCACATTGCCCCTGCCGTAGAAGGGGTTCCCGTAGACCAGCCGGATCCGGTACTCGTACGTCGCGCCGGGGACGACGCTGATGTCGCTCGCCCAGACGGTCAGCCTGTCGCTCTCTTTGAGCGAGCCTGCCGGCTCATTGAGCAGTCTTTGACCCGGGTCTTCCTCGATGATGGACTCCGGATCGATGCCCTTGTCCGTGAACCAATCGAGGATCTCGTTCCGGTCATCGGTGAGCCGATCGATTTTCTCCTGGATCGCAGCGATACTTTTTTCTCGGCTTTCGGCCTGACGCTGTTCCGGGGTCTTGGTTGCTGGGCGCGAAGTGCGTCCGCTGGGCCGACCACCCCTGCCGCCGCCGCCTCTGGCGCTGACCCAGGCGTTTTTCATTTCATCGGCGCCGTCATCCTTGCGTGACCGCTTTGATGTGTTGCCTGTCAGTTCGCTTCGGGCGTTGTTGGCGTCTTCGATTTCCTGGTTGAGACGATCAAGCTGGGCTCGGCGTGTGAACGATTCGAGTTCCTCCGGCGAGCGCTGGATCGGAGCGGCGGGAGGGGTCCACTGTTCGCCGGCGATGATCGGGTAGAACTCGGGTCTCGTGACCGAGTCGCTCGCATTGGTTGCGATCTCAAGGATCTCCTGCATGTTCGTGGCGTCATTCGCGAGACGCTTGCGGACCTCGCTGAAGCCGGGCATCGGCGCGACCAGCTCTTCCGAGCTCTCGGTATCGACACGGCGTCTCCAAAGCTCGACGTCGAGCAGGACGAGTTGCCCCTGCCACCAGTGCCTCGGCATCGCCTGAGCGGGGCCTGAGCCATCAGGGTCTTCGGAGAAGGCCCTGCGCAGTGCCTCGGCGTCGAATTCCGCGGAGACCGTGGTGAACTGCAGATCGTAAGGCTGGCTCGGCGGGAGGTAGTCCTCGAGCCCTGGCGCCATTGCCAGAGCGGCGGGGTCGATCGCGCCGGCGTACCGCCTGGTCAGGGGTTGCTCCGGGGCGGGCTGATCAGGCATCGCGTAGCGGACACCCTCCGAACCGGGATTGCTGATCGGGGTGTCGAGCGAATCGGCGCCCGTCGGGAGCCCCCACGTGGTGAGCCGATCGGAGTCCTCAGCTGAGCCCTGAGCGAGTGCGATGAACAAATCATCGACGCCGGGCGCGTCGGAGGGCGCCCTGCTGTCGAGCTCGTTCGCCTTGATCTGGCCTTCGATCTGCAACGCGTCTTCGGAGATCCGCTCGTACGCCTGCGTGATGGATTGCCCGTCTCGCGAGCCGACCTTGACGGTCATGCCGCCGAGCGCGAACTGCTTGACCAGCACGGCCAGCAGCACGAGGACCATGACCAGGAAGAACAGCTTCTCGATGTGCCGTTCAAAGATGTTGATGCTCTTGCTCTTCATCGAAGACTCCGGGTCTCTCTCGTTCGCTGGCGATGCTTGCCAGGATCTGATCGTTGTACTGCTCTGAAACGGTGTGTTATTCGCTCTCGGCCATGTCGGCGTCGGAGAGCTCAGGATCGATTTCGGCGGGGATGCCCATCGCGTTGCGGACTTCCGCCGGCATGTATTGCTTCATCCAGGATCGCAGCCAGACCGTTTCGACGGTCAGGGTGGCGCGGATGAGGTGACCGCTGCCGTAGACGTATCCCTTGTTCAACTGGTTCGACGCTTCGAACTCGGTGGCATGGATATCAACGACGCGCATCAGGTTGGTCGAGTTGAACGCCTTGATCACCCTGTTGATTCGGGAACTATCAATGATCACCGTCACGGTGGCGTTGCGCACGTCGTAGAGACCCTGCACGGCGCCGGGCCAACCGGAGCGGCCGCTGAGCGACGCGTTCCAGTCAACAGCAATCTCATCGGCGAAACTGATCGGGGCTTCCGGAGCGGCGCCTGAATACGACCACGGCGTGATCTCGATCGATTCGAGATGCTTGACGGGGCCTTCGAGCAGGGATCGCTCCCAGCCATCTTCGGTGTTGGCCGTACGCAGCGCCTCGATGAGGTCGGCGTGGATCCAGTGCCTCCACTGCCAGTCCCAGATGAGGTCCATCGGCGGCAGCGCGTTCGAGCCCCAGGGGATCACGTCTTTGATCGCGTCGGGTTCGATATAGAACCGGAGGTCCGCCGCAGCGGCGCGGTACATGGACAGGCGATCCTTGCTCAGTTCCGAGCGGATCTGGTCGTAATCATCTTCGGTGATGCTCTCGCCGAGTCGGCTCTGGATCTGCTCGATGCGCTGCGCCCACTGGGTGTTGAGCACCGCCGAGACTGTCGCGGCATCCGGTGCGAGCCCCGCCTTGGCTCGCCGGAGCAGCGCCTCGTGCGCGACCGGCCAGATCGACACGATCTCCTGGAGTTTGGAAACCTTTTCCGACTCTTCCGGCGCTGGCAGCAAGCCCTCGAGGAGCACGCGCTTGCCGTTGGAGTTGCGATCGACGAGCAGGCTGATCGCGGAATCCGCCTGGACGCGGAGCTGCTTGCCCCAGGCATCCATCGCCGCGTTGGTTTTCTCGTTCGGGGTTCGCTTGAACTCGATCCGCTCATCGTCGGGTGTCACCGGCTCGAAGACGTAGGAATACTCCACCTGCTGGAGCGTTCTGGCTTTGCCGTTGATGTCGCTCTGGACGTCCTCCTGGATCTTCGACATCTTTCCGGCGCTGAGGAAAACCAGCACGGGGAGCGCGAGGATCGCGACGACGACACAGATCACAGAGACCAGATTCGCTTTGACAAACGCGAGGATCTTTTTCATCGCTTGCCTCCGATACTGCTCATAGGTTCGGCCATCGCGACGGGTTCATCGAAGCCATCGCCGAATTCGTCGGATCCAGCGGGGTTCTTCAGGAATGCGGTCCACTCGAGCGTGTAACGGTAGACGGTGTGCTTCACGTCCTCGCTCTGCGGAGACTTGAGCGGTGCGATCAACTCGATCGGCTGGGCCTCGACGCTCACCGCGCCGGCGCTCGAACCGCTCTCGCCCCGGCTGTCACGGCTGGAGTTTGCCGAGGGGGTGCTCCTGTTGCCGATCGCGCTCGATCTGACATTCGCCCTGGAGGGTTCGATCGTTTCCATCTGGATCTCTGATTCATCCGGCGGCACGAACGTGTACGAGGCATCCGGGCGGTCGGCGTTCTCTTCGATCCAGCGGATCAGTGTCCGGTCAACAAACGCGAGCCGAGCGGCGTTGGGCGATTCGATGACGAGACGGATCTGCATCGATCCGAACTCAATTGACGGGGCCTCGACTTCAACATCGTCGTTGCCCCTGTTCCGGCGAGAGGCATTGCGTCCACCGCCGCCTCGTTCGCTCCTGCCGCCTCCTCTGGCGGCCTCCCTGCCTCCCGGGGTGGCGGAGGACGACTTCGGCCCGTTGCTCAGCCCGGTCGGGGCGTTGCCGCTCGGCGCGACGTAGCTCGCCGAAAAGTCGATGACCTCGAAGTGACGACGCTCCGCGTGGGGGACCTTGTCGGCATTCCCCGAATACAGTTCCGGCTGCGGGTCCGCGGATTTGAGCATCTCGCCCATGTCCTCGAGCAGTTCCGGGTACACCTCGCGCGGCGTCAGCAGCCGCTCGATGTTCAGCACCGTCGCGCCGATGGTGGCCTGCCCCGCGATCTCCTGCGCGGCGTCCTTGAGTTTGTCCGAGTTCCGTTTCACGTCCTGCACGACGCGGACGCCGGACTGCTTGCTCGCCTTGTCCGATTCGCTCTGCGCCATCACCGGGCCGATGAAGCTCGCGCCGCCCGCCGCGAGCGCAACCGCCGCGGCAGCCGCGAACCACGGGGTCTTCTGCTTCCACATGGATGAGCGCGTGACCTGCAACGGCATCAGGTTCGCGTTGATCGTCTGTTGGCCGAGCCCCTGGAGCGCCAAGCCGTAGCACGTCGCCATGTTGATCGCGATGGAGCTGAAGTCGCTCTCGCTCGCACCCTCGGCGTGCGCCTGGTTGAAGTGGCTCAGTCTCGACACGTCGACGCCGAGCTGCTGCGCGATGTACTTGCGGAGCCCCAGCAGTTTCCATGTGGAGCCGACACCGATGATCTGCTTGATGTCCGCTTCGGGGTGCAGCTGCTCGTAGTAGCTGAGCGAGCGTTGCACTTCCTGCGCAAAGTCGGCGAAGGTCGAACGCATCGCCTGGAAGACGTGCCGCTTGTGTTTGCTGCGTTCCGCCTGGAGTTTCAGTTTTTCCGCCTTGGGATAAGGCAGTTTGAATGAGCTCACCAGCGCTTCGGTGAAGGCGTGGCCCCCCATCGGGAAGGTGCGCACCCACACGCGCCCGGCCTCGGCGATGATCAGGTCGGTCGACATCGTGCCGATGTCAACGATCGCGGTGCCGGGGGTGGCCTGCGTGAAATGCTCGTCGTACGCGATCGCGTTGTAGACGCTGACCGGTGAGATGTTGATCGCGACCGGCTGGATGCCGACATCGCCGCACAGGTGGAGCAGCTCCATCACCTTCTCGCGGGTGATCGCGAAGATGCCGACTTCAACGTCGGGAGAGTCCTCGCTGATGAAGGTCTGGTAGTCCCACTCGACCTCTTCGATCGGGAACGGGATCTGCTGCACCGCCTCGAACTTGACGATGTCGGGGACCTTCTTGGGTTCGACCGGCGGGAGCTTGGCGAACCGCGCGAAGGCCGCGTTGCCGGGGACCGACACCGCGACGTTGGCTTTCGAGAGGTTGTGCTGGCTGACGAGCGCCCCGAGCGCGACGCGCTTGGCGTCCATCGGGTCGATGTCGGGGGATGACAACGGCCTCGGGTGCGGGATCACGATGAACTCGAGCGCTTTGTACCCGTCGCCGTCTCTGGCCAGTTTCAGGGCCTTGACCGCGCCGGATCCGATCTCGATGCCCCAGCAGATGTTGGAACTCGCCATGCGACTCCTCGCTATTTGCGCACCAGATTCTGCGCACCAGACTCGGCCTCGATCGATTCGAGGCCTGAAAAAACACAACGCCACCCCTTCGGGGCGATACCCCTCTGGATGGCTGACAGCACCATCAGATTCTTCCAGAGAAGGTACGCGAAAACGCCCGCTCTGGTTCCCCTCGCTGGTGCTCTCGACGAGCCACCGAGCGGGGCGGGCCATTGCACCATCGCCCAAGCCCAGTGTCAACACGCCGGAGCCCTGCTCCAAACCCAAAAACTCACGGAGATTACCGATGCTTGATGACGACCGGAGCACAGTTCTCCGATACACTTGCGCCGATTGAATCCACGGCCTCCGAGGAGCCACCGGACACCCACGTTCGGCGCTCAAGGCCTACAAACCGGCGACCAACGTCGCCAACGAGAGTCCGACCCATGTCCCAGCCTTCCGAACCGACCTCACCGACCACCGACACCCCCGCTCAGAGCCCTGCGCAAAGCTCAGCAATGAGCGAGCCGACGCCGGAATCCAAACCGGCGCCGACCCCAACCCCGGCCACGGCCGCCAAACAAGAACCGACCACCGAAACCCCCGCTCCGGAGAAGGCGAAAGCCCCTTCGCTGAGTGCTGAGGTGGAGGCCGAGGTCGAGCAGGCGATGGCCGCTTTGGGCGCTGAGGGCGCCGGCGGGAGCGCCGATGCAGGCGCTGAAACGGGTAAACCGAGGGTCCGCGGTCCTCGTCGGGTCGTTGGCGGACGCGAGATCCGCCCCGGTCGCGTCGCTTCGGTTGGGCCTGACGATATCTTTATCGAATTTGGTCCCAAGGAGTTAGGTGTCGCCAAGCGATCCACATTCCCCCCGGACAAGGTCCCGGGGCAGGGCGACATCGTCGATGTGGTCGTCGAGCGGTTCAACGCGAACGAGCAGCTCTACATCTGCTCGATGCCGGGGACGGTCACCAAGGCGGAGTGGGAAATGCTCGAGCCTGGTCAGGTCGTCGAGGCGCTGGTCAAGGGCACGAACAAGGGCGGGCTCGACTGCGAAGTCGCCAAGCACCGCGCGTTCCTCCCGGCGAGCCAGATCGACGTCCACCGGGTAGACGACTTCGCTCCCTACGTCGGGCAGAAGCTCAAGTGCCAGATCACCAAGGTCGAACGGGCCGGCCACGGCAACATCGTCCTGAGCCGGCGCGAGATCCTCGCCGCCGAGCGCAAGGAGCAGGCCGAGTCGCTCAAGAACACGATCTCCGAGGGCCAGACCATCGACGGAACTGTCTCCAGGATCATGGATTACGGCGCCTTCATCGATATCGGCGGCATCGACGGGCTCTGCCACGTCTCGGATCTCTCCCACGATCGGGTCCGCGACCCGAAATCCGTCGTCACCGAGGGCCAGGCCGTCAAGGTCAAGGTCCTCAAGGTCGACTGGGGCAAGAACCGCATCTCGCTCGGGATGAAGCAGTGCATGGAGGACCCCTACCAGACCGCGTCTGAAGGGGTCACCGTCGGCGAGACCATCACCGGCAAGGTCACCAAGATCATGGAGTTCGGCGCCTTC
>JAJDDA010000203.1 GCA_029260535.1 Phycisphaerales bacterium
GCACCATCTGCTGGTCAGAATCGCGCTGGAGCCTCCTGGCGCGCTCGGCGTGGGAAGCCGCCTGCATCGCCTCCCATTCCCGTGGAGGGAGCCACCTGGCCTCTTCCCACCAGGCGATCCACGCCTGCGGGTCGTCCCCGAGGTCTTCCCTTCCTGTCTGCGAGAGCAGCGTCGCGAGGGCGGCATCGATCAACGGCTGCGGGATCGATTCGAGTTGCAGCAGCGCGGCGACCGGTGTGATGGCCTCCTTGGTGCGCACAGGGGCGAGCGCCTGGATCGCCAGAACTGAAGCGTCCGCGCCGACGGTCTCGATGTACGAGAGGGTCGGCTCCAAGAGGAGTTGCGGGACCTTGCCATCGATTTCGATGATGGTTTGGTAGAGCGCTCGGATCACCTGCGGATCGGCGGCTTCGATCGCCTCTACGATCGGCCTGAACCTGCCGGCGTCGATGAGCTGGGCGATCGCGGCTCGCTGGTCATCGAACGGGGTTTCTGCAATGACGAGCGCCGCCTCGAGCGGGTCCGAGGGCGGCGCAACCTGCTCGACCGGTTGCTCCTCGGATTCGGGAGACTGCCCCAGAGCCGGGGCGGCGCCTCCGAGACACGCCAGGATCGAGACAAAGACGACCCGCTGATCCGAGAAGATCAGGGGCAGCGGTCTCGATGGGCGTTGCATGTTCAGTGGAAAACCCTCATTCCAACTCTCGGGAGCGGCAGAAAACCGTCAAAAGATCCGTGTTGATCACCTGTCGGCGCTCGCATCCACCGGTGGTAAGGCCTTAGTATAGATGGATATCGTCGGCACGATCGCTCGGCGGGCTTTGACCGGAGGAAGGAACCTCTGGGGAGTCAGCAAGCGAGGCCGACCTCAGATCGGATGACCCTGCCCTATGAACGACTGGTTCGAAGCAGAAGAACACGTCGAGCGAGCCCGACAGCACTTCGAGGCCAACCGCTGGCCCGAGGCGGAGTCGGAATTGCGCGACGCGATCTCGATCGACCCGCACCGGGCGGAGTGGCATTTCAACCTGGGGCTGACGCTCGAGGCGACCGGTCGCGACGCCGAGGCGCACCGATCATTCCTTGAAGCCTACGAGCTCGACTCGTTGAACGAGCCCACGCTCCTGGCGCTGGGGCTCAGTTCGTTGCGGCTCGACGACCCCGCGGGCTCGATCAAGTGGTTCGACGAGGCCTCCAAGCTCAAGCCGGATCGTCCCGATTCCTACGTCCACCGCATCGAGGCCTACGCGCGGCTCAACGACCACGAGCAGGCGGAGGTCATGTTCTACCTCGCGATCCAGCTGCCCGAGGCGGACGAGGCGTGCGCGTACCTGAACATGGCCGAGTCGCTGCTGGATCGCAACCTCTGCGATCGCGCGATCTGGTGCCTGCGCACCGCGGCGAAAGCAGACCCGACGCTCCAGCGTGTCCACGCGAGGCTCGCCGAGGCGCACGCTTCTCTTGGCAGGCTCGACCGCGCCAGGCAGTTGTACCTGCGCGAGCTGCGCAACAACCCGGGTGATGTCGAGACACTGCTCGACCTGGGCTGCCTGCTCGTCGAAATGAACCGGCTCGGAGAAGCCGGCGAGAAATTCCGCCGGGTGCTCGAACTCGAAACAGACAACGCCGATGCGCACTTCTACCTCGGCGACCTCGCCGAGCGTCAGGGCAAGTCGGACAGCGCGATCACCTCGCACCGCCTCGTGCTCCGGCTCGATCCGGCGCACTCGCCGGCGCGCCGTCGTCTCGCGGGTCTGCTCGCCAGTCGCGGTGACCTGCTTGATGCGCAGCGGCTGCTCCAGCGCGAGCTGCGATCGCTCGATCACGACGCGGCGATGTTTACCGACGCCGACCTCGAAGAGTTCGGCTCGCTGCTGCTCGACGCGCAGATGCCCAACGAGGCGATCAAGGCGCTGAAGATCCTCATCGACCGCCGGCCCGATTCGGCTCGGTCGCACCACACCCTCGCGGTCGCCTGCCTCTGCGCCGGTGATATCCGCGGCGGGCTCAAGTCGTGCCAGGCGGCGCTGCGGATCGATCCGGAGTACGTCCCGGCGATGCACAACGTGGCGCTGGCGCTGATGCGCGACGGTCGCTGGCTGAGCGCGAGACGCTGGGTCCGCAGGGCCCGCGCGATTGACCCTGATGATCCATCGCTGCGCCGCTTGCGTGCGAAGATCTGGATGCACGGCGCCTCACAGACGGTGCGCGTGATCCGTATCCGGTGCGCCCGGATGTGGCGCCGGGTCGCTCGGTAAGTAAGCCAAACCCAGTCGATCAACTATTCTGCAAGCAACCTCGCTGCTTCGTCGACGTCCTTGTCGCCTCGTCCTGACAGGTTCACGACGAGGTGCTCGTTCTCGTTCATCTCGCCGGCGAGCGCGATCGCGTGCGCCAGGGCGTGCGCGGATTCGAGCGCGGGGATGATGCCCTCGCACCGCGCGGTGATCGAGAACGCGTCGAGCGCCTCGGCGTCGGTGACGCTCGTGTATTGCGCGCGCCCGGTGTCTTTCCAGTAGCTGTGCTCGGGGCCGACCCCCGGGTAATCGAGACCGGCGCTGCACGAATGCACGTCGGCGGTCTGCCCGTCGCTGTCCTGCAGGACATAACTGCGCGAGCCGTGCAGGACTCCTGGAGATCCCTCGCACAACGGCGCCGCGTGCTGACCCAGCGCAGGGCCTGAACCCCCCGCTTCAACTCCCACGAGCTTGACCGACACATCATCAATGAACGGGTAGAACATCCCGGCGGCGTTCGAGCCTCCGCCAACGCAGGCGACGATCGTGTCGGGGAGTTTGCCGGTTGCCGCGAGGAACTGCTCGCGTGCTTCGCGCCCGATGCAGGATTGGAAATCGCGAACGATGCGCGGGAAGGGGCTCGGTCCTACGACGGAGCCAAGGATGTAGTGCGTTGTTTCGACGGAACCCATCCAATCGCGCATCGCCTCGTTGGTCGCGTCCTTGAGCGTGCGCGAGCCGGAGTCGACGCGGTTGACCTTCGCGCCGAGCAATTCCATGCGGACGACGTTCAGGCGCTGCCGACGGACGTCCTCGCTGCCCATGTAGACCTCGCAGGACAAACCGAGGTGCGCGCACGCGGTCGCGGTGGCGACGCCGTGCTGGCCGGCGCCGGTCTCGGCGATGACGCGCTGCTTGCCCATGCGCTGGGTGAGCAACGCCTGTCCAAGAGTGTTGTTGATCTTGTGCGCGCCGGTGTGGGCGAGGTCCTCGCGCTTGAGCCAGATCGTGGCGGCTTTGCCAGAGGCGCTCTTATTCGCGGCGTGCTTGGTCAGGCGATTGGCGATGTGCAGCGGCGTGGGGCGCCCGACGTACTCGGTGAGCAGGCGGTTGAACTCGCGGTCGAATTCAGGGTCGGCCATCGCCGTCTGGTACGCGCTATCGAGCTGCGCCAGCGCGGCGACGAGGGTCTCGGGGACGTAGGCGCCGCCGAACTCGCCGAAGCGGCCTTGCGTGTCGGGGACATTGGTGAGTGAGGTGGTCATGTTGTGTCAGTGTATGCGCCGTGCTCGCGCTGCGCACGCATGGCGCTGCGGCGACCGGCGCTGACATTGACGCGGAGGAGCAGGACGAGGCCGATGAGGAAGAACGAGGTCAGCAGCGCGAGCGAGACGGTTGAGCCCATCGCCGCTTTGACCTGCCCGAACGAGAGCACGCCGATGACACCGGCGCCCTTGTACGTCATGCCCCAGAGCCCGAAGAACTCGGCGGTTTTGTGCTGCGGCGTAAAAACCCCCACCATCGAGCGGCTCGCGGTGCCGACGCCACCGAGCCCGAGCCCGACGCCGTTGCCGATGATCCAGAAGAGCCACTCCGGCGGGTTCGCCGGGAGCGTCAGCCCGACCATCGCGAGGCACGTCACGACCCAGACGCTGAGGATGATGAGCAGCGTGCGTTTCGGACCGAGTTTATCCTGGAACATCCCGGTGAGGATCGCGCCGGCGCCGGCGGTGATGGTCAGCTGGAGCATGAAGATCGCGAGCTTGGTTTGACTGAATCCGAAGTCGTTGGCGATGATCCCGGCGAACGCGATGATCGTCTGCACGCCGAACGCGTAGACAAAGAACGCGAACAGGAACCGGAGGAGCTGCTTGTGCTCACTCGCGTCACGGATCGTCGTGCGCAGCCGGCTGATCGCCAGTTGCAGGCACAGCGCGATCGAGGGAGTTGTATCGGTCGGCTTCAACTCACGCAGGACCAACGCCGGGGCGATCATGCCGACCGCGAACCACACCGCGGCGAAGACAAAGAAGGGGCGCCACCGTTCGGGCGGGCCCATGTCAAACCCGAGCATCGAAGCGACGACGACAACGAGCAGCGTGAGGGCGCCGATGTAGCCCATCGTCCAGCCGATCGCGCTGACGCGTCCCATGTTGCGCTGGCTGGCGACCTCGGGGAGGAACGAGGCGAGCATGTTCTCGCCGATCTGGTAACAGAAATTGGCCGGGATAAAGAGGATCGCTGCGAGCACCCAGCCACCGGGGCCGATCAGTGCAAAGGACGCGGTGAGCAGGACGCACAGCACACCGGTCATGATGAGCAGGCGCTTCTTGGCGCCGCGAGCGTCGGCGAAGGCGCCGACGAAAGGCGAGCAGAGGACAACGAGCAGCATCGAACCGGCAAAGATCGAGGACCAGACCCGATCCCCCATCGCCCCGGCGGCGGCTTCGTCCAAGCCCGGCGTCGCGACGGCGACCTTGCGGACATAAATCGGGAACAGCAGCGTAAGGATCAGCAGCGTAAACGACTGATTCGCGAAGTCGTACATCCCCCACGCGAAGACCTCGCGCGGGTTGGGGAGGCTTCGGAATGGTTTCAGTCGGTGGAGCATCGAGTAGTTGGCCAGACGATACTCGAAACCGCCTTCAGGCAGTCAGCCTCGACAGGTCAGTCTTCGTCTCGCATCGACACATCGGTGTGCCCCTGAGAGTAACTGCCCAGGATGCTCTTGATTTTGCCCTTGTTGTCCGAGACGAATTTGAGCTTGAAGAAATCCACGCCCTCGATCATGAACGTGTCGTTGCTTAGCGCGTTCAGGGGACGTTCGGGATTGCCCTCGCGCGAGTAGTACAGCGTTCCATCGCGGAAGGTCAGTTGCCTCGGGCCGTAGCTCCCGGCGTATTTCTTGAGTGTCTCGTTGTCGACTTTGACCGGCACAATTTTCGACCGGAGAAAATCCGCTGCCCAGGCGAGCCTATTTGCCTGATGACCCGAGGCGCTCTCGCTGAGTTCGTCGAGCACGAGCATCTGCGCCATGTCGAGCGCCTCATCGGCGGGGCAGGCGATGTCGGGGGTGACGCCGGTCCCTTCCCAGTTGGTCCCGGTCACCGGGTTGATCGCCCTTGCGAATGGGACACCGATGGAGAAGCCTTCGCCGACCTCGATGCCCATCACAGGGTGGGCGCCGCCTCCGGTCGTTTCACCGACGAGCGTGGCGCGATCTCGTGTCTGGAGGTTGTAGCTGAATTCCTCGGCGCCCGAGAACGTCATCGCGCTGGTCAGCACGTAAACCGGGACCTTGTCGAACCGATCGCCCGGCAAGTCCGCGAGCGTCCAGAACTCTTCCGTCGAGTCAGAGGTCCGGTCGTAGATGCTGTTGAGGTGAACTGGGTCATCACCGAAGAAATACGAACAGATGTACTGCACCATCTGCGGTGCGCCGCCGCCGTTTTGGCGCATATCCACGATGACCGCGTCCGAATCTCGTAGAAATCCCATCGCCGCATCCACGGTGTCCTTCGTGTCTTCGGACCCGTCGAAGAAACGGAAATCGAGGTAGCCGATGTTCCCGGTGAGGATCTCGACCTTCCGGAAGCCGTGGTTGACCGGCTGCCCGTAACCGCCAGCGGGTTGTGGCTTTGTGGCTCCCGGTGTCGGCGGGTTGTACTTTATGCCGAAGTGACGGTCCTTGGTGACTTCGCGCAGTTCGTCGTGCACAGACACAGCCAGCGCCTCGCCATCGAGACCGTCGTATTTGCCGGACTTCAGGTTCTGCCGGAGCAGCGCAGCACACTGCTTGCCCACGTCAGGGAAGACGTACTTTTCCTCCATCGCTTCGGCGAATGCCTCGACAACGTCGGCGTACTGGGTCTCGGCATGGAGTGGACCTGAGCATGACACTGCACAGGCAACCGCGGCGATGGTCTTCAGCATTCGGAATCCCCTTTTTTGGATCAAGATCGGCCGTACCGATTACCCGCGACGCACGCATGGGTTGCCCGGCAACGACATTCCTGATGCGCCAGCAATAAAAAACTGGCAGGGTTCCGCTTGCTGGTCGGCTTATTTCTTGATCCCGGTGCTTTCACCGGTCTCCGATTCCCACCACACATCGGCAAGGCCTTCGAGCTTGGTCGTCCCCTCCTTGTGCCACCGTTTGTAGGTGTCACCGCCGATACCGTCGTAGAAGAGCAGCAGGCGCTCACCTTGAATGAGGAATCGTTTGGGGTTGGGCTTGGTGTAGTCCTCGTGCGCGATCGCGTAGGCGCACCAGCCGCCGTACGCCGGTTCGTACCTGGTTGGTTGCCGCAGGAATCGCTCACGGTTTGCCGCGTTGGCGAACCGGTGCGTGACGCCGCGGTATTCAACCTCGAATCGCTTGTTGCCCTTGTTCGGCTTGCCGCCGCCTTCGGGGAAGTACGCGACCGGGTCGTAGCCGCCGGCGCCGACACCCTTTTTGATGAGGTGCTTGCTCGGGTTGCGATTGTCAATCGCGGCAAGCAGCGCGGTCGGCTCGGGGTTGCCGGCGTCCACCCATGCGCTGATCGCTGCGGGAGCGAGCGAATCGAATGATCGCAGCCATTGCTCCCTGTTCTTCTTGCTCTCGAACAGGTACAGCCCGCCATCGATCACGCTGTAAACATTCGCATCCGCTTCCGCTGTTGATCCGCCCGCGAGCCGCACCGGGTCGGCGCTTCCGAATAACGGTGCGTACTCCTCCGGCGCCATCCCGAACCGCGTGGCGTTTTCGCTGGAAATAAAGCGGTACTCGGCGCCTTCGTGTTCGAGCGAGTACATCGCATCACCCAGTTGCGGTTGATCATTTGTCTGATCAAAGTACGTCAGCGGGTCATAACCGCCAATCGCGAGTTCACTGTCGGCGAGTGTGACGCCTGAAGTCCCGGTTCCCAGAAGCAGGAGAAGGGCGAAAGCGATCTGGTGAAAGCGGATTCTGAGGCTGGTCATCGGTATGCGCTCCGTTCGGTGTCAGGACAGCCGCTTGGATGAACGCAAATCAATCCGGTCACAGATTCCTGAAAATTGCATCGGAGAATCCGCTGGGACCCGTGAATTGACTGATACTCCATTCAGATCCGATTCAATCAACGGTGGAGCGACCCCACGCGAAGACGGCTGATCGTTTCAGAGCACATTGCCTTCTTTCGCGCTCTCGGCGTAGCGCCGGAGAGATTCGGACATGTTGTCCACTACGGCAAGATACCGCCCGACGATTCCTGCAACGAGTTCCGGATGAGATAAATGCAAGTGCCCGAGTCCGTGCAATGCACTCTCCTTGCACGCTTCCGATTTCAGCTTGAGCGTCCGCTCAAGCACACCGACGACCGCCTCGAGTATGAGCGGCTCCTCAGACGCCGGCAGTTGACGAGAATAAATAGGGCAGACATCCCAGAACATGTAACACGAGAACGTTGGGGTATCGGGATCCGACAAACTCGAACCGGCACCGAGATAATCACCATAAATCGGCGCCATCACCTGTTCGAAGAGCGTTGAGATCGCGCTGATACAACGGACACGATCACCAATCGGTGTCGATGGATCCGTGAACGCAAAGCAATGATTCGAGCAGCAATTGCTGATCATGTAGTTGACGCCGCGATCGATCTGCATCGGTGTATACGAATCGAGCAGAAAGCCGGGATCCTCAAAGAGCCGCGTCATGAACGCGAGCGCTATCGCACAATTCTCTTCCCCATCCCAGATTTCTGCATCATCCGCCCACCACCAGTCTCCGCCTTCAACACTCGGCCACCACTCATCGCCAACTGGGTGATCGAAGACATGCTGCAACCAACGCTCGAAACTGATTTCGACCGGCAGCCGGTTTTCTTGCATCATTTCAGCCACTCTTCCAAGAAATCGACCTGCATCCCCTTCGCTTCCGCGGCTACCTTGCCGAACCCGGCGTGCTCGCTCGGGGCGCCGGTCTCGGGCCATGTCTTGAGCGTGAGCATCGCGCCGGGATCCGCGTGGTGCGCTCTGTAATGTTCACGCAGTTTTTCGAACAACGACTCGATCGCGGCGACCGGGACCATCTCGTCGATCTCGGA
>JAJDDA010000204.1 GCA_029260535.1 Phycisphaerales bacterium
GGGGGAGGCGACGGCGAGCGCAGCGCGTTGTGCTCGTACATTATTGATACAGAAACCTGGCGGTTGGTTGCCGGCGCGATCACCGTCCCTGCGACAAGGCTCCGCGTCGAGATGCGGTTCGAACCGATCGATCCGGGTGACCCCGCGGATTGGGATCTCGATACCGCGGGTCGGATCCCGGTCGCCACGCTCGCGCAGCTCCAGCCGGGCGGTGTGGACATCCACCCCGGGATCCCCGCGCCCCCGCTGTTGCTGTTTACGATCGATTCGGAGCCCTGGTCGCTCGAAACCGACCACGAAGGCCCGATCGCGATCATGCTGTTCAAAGAGGCGACGCCGGCGCTGCTCGCGGCTCGCGATGCATTGCGCACCGCGATCGAAACGAACAGCGCCGAACTCCCGATCCAGCCGATGCTGATCGCGGAGGACCTCGTCGGGATCGACCTCTTCGAACGCCTGGGCGAGACCGTCCACGCATGGGGCGACCCGGTGCTCTGGTCCGTCTCACCGATCGCGACAATCGACCGTTTCACCACCGCGCCAGCGTGCATCGTGCTGATCGATGGCGAAGGCATCGTCAGCGAGATCATCCATCTCGGGCTCGGCGGCTCGGCTGCGGACGAGGCGGTGTATATCAACGAAGCGATAGAAGCGTTCGCCAATCCGGAGTGATGAGGCTCAGCCGATGGTCAGGTCGCTGAGGTATTTGTCCAGCTCTCGTTGCGTCTGATCGCGTTTGGTGAGCAGATCCTCGCGCTGTGTGAGGATCGTCTCCATCCGGTCTTCCTGCGTGCTGAGCTTGCGGACGTACCGCGTGTGCAGATCGGTCCCGCGCTGGACGGAGCCCATGTTTCGGCGGATGCGTTCCTGGTCCTGCGTCAGCGAATTCTGCTCGCGATCGATCTCGGTCATCTGCGCGTTCATCCGTCGGATCTCGCTCTTCATCTGCGCCGCCTTGCGGATCGCACTGACCACCTCATCTGAAACAACGCCGCTCGTCTGGAAATTGATCAGCCGATCCATATCGAAGACGTGGAACGCGATGCGCGTGCTGTCGGTGCGCGAATGCTCGACGACCAGCTCGTCCGTCTCACCTGGGTTCAGATCAACGAGATACCGCTCGGCGTGCTCGGTTTCTTCGTCAGCTTTCTTCGGGAAATCCAGTTCCCAGCCGTTCATCTGCGGACGCTCGATCATCACGGTGCGGTCCCGCTTCGAGTCGCGGTTGGTGATCGTGTAGGTCTCGGTGTCGGTCCGGTGGTACTTCTCGACGATCATCCCGTCAACGATCGACAGTTTCGTTGCGCGGTACTTGGAGTCGCGCTCGGAGGTCACGTCAACGTCCAGGTCCACCGCGTACGAGAGCAGGCGTTTCTGATCGCGCGAGGTGTGGCGGATCTGCGCATCACCGGCGTAGGCGTCGGCGTCGTAAACCGAGATCGGTCCAGGGGGCAGGTGCAAACCGGTGTCGTTGGTGAGTTCGACCCCGCGCATCGGGCGCGCAACACCGGTCGAAGGCGAGAAGATCGTCAGGCGCCTGCCGTCGATTTCCTGCCCCATGATCGGGAGCATCGCGCTCTCGCCGCGATCGACGGAGACGGGGGAATCGATGGTGTACATGAACTGCTCGCCGGCTTCACCGGCGGTTGCGTTGCCGCCGCCGAGGCCATTTTGCATTGTCATGAATGGATATTCATCACCCTGTGGCCCAGAGGCAGGTGTTCTCGATCTAAACTTTGATTCTTCGGCGCGGGCGCCATCAGCAAGTTCATAACTTTTGGATGCTGCTTGCCCAAGCCCCCGCGCCGGCGCATTCGAGAGCGAAGTCCCTGGCATCGTCGATTGGTACACCACCGGCCCAACCCCCGCCAGCACAGGCACCGGGATCATCGGCCGATCCGTATTGAGCGGCGTCTGCAGGTCCATCTGAAAGCTCACCGGCCTGCCCGACGCGAGCGAGAGCGAAACATCATCCCAATCCGCGTCGGTGTCGTTCTCGACGATCGCCCACCCTTGCAAATAAGGTTCGCCGCTCGTCCCGTCGGGGAGGATCAGCCGGTAGCTCACCTTCCACACCGGCGCGCTGTGCGTGTACACGACCGACACCTTCCGCTCGCCCTCGCCATCGAACCCAACCTCGACGCTCGTGCGCCGGTCCGAGCGGTGCTCGGCGAACGCGGCCAAACCGCGCTCGAGCTCTTCCGCGAGGTCCTCATTGAGGATCTGCATCGAGCGGATCGAATCGAGCCGGAGCGTGCGGATCCCGGAACCGGTCAGGAGGGTCGCCCAGTGCTCGCTGACATTGTCCGGCGCCCCCGGATTGGTCACCGCGCGGGATTCGACACCAAGCACCGTCCCCTTGATCGAATCCCCATCGGCGATCTCGACCTGGATCGGCTCACCGCGGAGCACCGTCATCAGCCCGGCCATCGAGGAGGCCTGCCGAGGATCGATCGTGAAATCCGCCAGGCGATCGTTGATGGACCGGTTGGGTTCGTACACGACGCCGCTGACCTCTCCGCCCCCGAAGTCGAGCAGCACCATGGACTTGAGAATGTCGTTGACCCGCTCGACGCCGAAATCCAGCTCGACCGTCTCATCGCCATCGACCGTCCCGTTGTGGCTGAACGAGCCGACGCCGGAGCGGTAGAGGGTGATATCGGTCAAGGGCAGATCGGCGCCCATCGCGGCGCCTGCCCAGGCGAGCGAGGCGGCGACGCCTGCAATCAGGGCGATCGCCAGCGGTGAACGGCGAGAGTGGGGGGTGCGGGACGTGATCGCGGCGGGGGTCGTGGTCGTCATGGATGGGTCCTTCTCAAGAGGGTCTGACCGGCAGTGAACAATCGGCGACTCCCGAGCCGGGGTCGCAGAATCAGACGCCCTGCGCGGTGGAGCGTTCCAGATCGGTTTCGTCGGCTGGTCAAATCGAGCCAATGCGTCGATGATGCCGACCAGATGCACCAACCGTCCGAGAACAACCAGACGCCTCAACTCGATACGGCCGATTCTGCCGAGCGGTTCGAATCGGTATTCACAGGCGCCGATGCTGGCGAGGTCCGCGCCGGCCATCACGACCGGATGCTCTACTCGACCGACGCCTCGCTCTACCAGGTCGAACCCATTGGAGTGATCATCCCGCGGGATCAGCGCGACCTCCGCGAGGCGGTCGAGCGCTGCGCCGCGAACCGCATCCCGATCCTCCCCAGGGGCGCCGGGACCTCGCTCGCAGGGCAGTCCGTCAACCGGGCGGCGATCATCGATTGCTCGCCCAACCTGCGCGCGATCACCGGGCTTGCAAACGGTGCTGCTCACGCCGAGCCCGGCGTGGTCCTTGACGAACTCAACGAGTCGATCGCGGCGCAGGGCCACCGGCTCTTCTTCGCCCCTGACGTCGCAACAAGCAGGCACGCAACGATCGGCGGCATGATCGGCAACAACTCCGCCGGCGCCCGATCGGTCCGCTACGGGATGACCGCCGACCACGTCATCGCGCTCGATACGCTCGTGATCGATGCGCAGGGCTCGGCGCATCCGCTCCGCTTTGAGCAAGGCGCAGGAGCGAACAACGAGCGGATTCGTGAGATCACCGCCGACGTGATCGGGGTCATCGATTCGGTTGCCGACGAGATCAGAGCAAGATTCCCCAAGATCATTCGCCGCGCCGATGGGTACGCGCTGGACCGGATCCTCACGCAGATCGAAGCGGCAAGAGCATCCGGCGAAAATCCGGTTGAAACGATCAACCTCGCGCCGCTGCTCGTCGGTTCCGAGGGCACGCTCGCCGTGACCACCGGCGCAACGCTCAACCTCGTGCCCACCCCGATCGCTCGGCGCCTCGTCGTGTGCGCCTTCGCCTCGCTCGACGATGCGATCGGAGCGGTCAACCCGATCCTGACGACGAACCCAACCGCGGTGGAACTGCTCGACGACCTGCTCATGTCGCTCGCGCAGGACAACCCGGTCCAGCGCGGCAACGTCGCGATGATGCCGACGATCGACGGCGATCCGCCGGCGGCGATCCTGTACGTCGAGTACTCCGCGTTCGAGAATGAAGGCGAACTCGACGCCGCACTCGCCGCACTCGAAGCGATCATCCCCGAGCACTCCCGTCGCGTGTTTGCATCGCAGGACGAGATGACCCGCGCCTGGGCGCTCCGCAAAGCCGGCGAGCCCCTGCTCCATGGCCTCCCGGGTCTCCGCAAGCCGTTGACGTTCGTCGAGGACACCGCGGTCGACCCTTCGAGGCTCCCCGAGTTCGTCAAGCGGTTCCGCGCCATCGTCGAATCCCACGGCACGCGCGCCGCCTACTTCGCACACGCCTCGGTCGGCTGCCTGCACATCCGTCCCTTGCTCGACATCCACAGCGCCGATGACCGCGACACGCTCCGCGCGATCTCGCGCGACATCACCGATCTCGTTGTCGAGTTTGAAGGCGCGCTCACCGGCGAGCACGGTGATGGGCGGGTCCGCTCGCCGCTGCTCGAACAATACTTCGGCCCGGTGCTGATGGACGCTTTCGCTCAGATCAAGGCGATCTTCGACCCGTGCAACCTGTGCAACCCCGGCAACATCATCGGCGGCGCCCCGATCGAGTCCATCACCGCGACGCTCCGCGTGATGCCCGGGCAGTCGCTGGTCACCGCGCCAGAAACAGAAACTTATTTTGACTACACCGATCAGCACGGTTTCGACGGCGCGGTCGAGCAGTGCAACGGCGCAGGGGTCTGCCGAAAGAAGCAGGGCGCCACGATGTGCCCTTCGTACATGGCAACGCTCGACGAACGTCACTCGACGAGGGGCCGAGCCAATGCGCTGCGCCTCGCGATCACCGGGCAACTGAATGAACAAGGTGCTTCACGTTGGGACGATCCCGAGACTATCGAGACGCTCGACTGGTGCCTCTCGTGCAAGGCGTGCAAGGCGGAATGCCCCAGCAACGTCGATGTCGCCAGGCTCAAGTCGGAGTACCTCGCCCAGCGCAACAGCGCCCGGGGACGAGTCCCGCTGCGCGATCGGCTCATCGCCAACGTCCGCACGCTGAACAAAATCGGATCGATCGCGCCGAGCATCGCCAACCTCATCGCGCAGTCCGAGGCAACGAAAGCACTCGCCGAGCGGTTCTTCGCGATCGATCGGCGCCGGTCGCTCCCGCCGGCTTCGCGATCGCTGGACAAACTCATCGCGCCGATCATCCGCAGCACCGCAAGCCGTGAACGATCGGTCGCGATCTTCGCCGACTGCTTCACGATGTATTCCGAGCCCGGCGCCGGGATCGCGACGGCGCGGCTGCTCGAGGCGTTGGGCTACCGTGTCGATCTGGTCAACGCCGGCTGCTGCGGCAGGCCGGGCATTTCCGTCGGCGCGCTCGACATCGCATCCAAACAGATCGAGCGCACGATCGAGCAGCTCGCGCCCATCGCGAACGACCCGAAATGCGAAGCGATCCTCGTCTGCGAGCCGTCGTGCCTGAGCGCGATGATCGACGACTGGCGATCGCTCAAACTCAACGCGGACCCGACGGTGATCGAGCAGCTCGCTGGCATGGCGTTCCTCCCCGAGCAGTTCATTGATGACCGCTGGGACGAGCACCCGATCCCGCTGGAGACCCCCGATAC
>JAJDDA010000205.1 GCA_029260535.1 Phycisphaerales bacterium
GCTGCTCGGCGGCCTGTTGGGATTGGGCGCCTTCTCGGGGCTCGGCGTGCTCGTCGGCCTCTCGATGTACCTCCCGATGAACTACATCGCGACGTACGGCATCGGGTGCATCATCAACATGTGCGTCTCGAAGGCCAAGGGCCGGACGTTCGCCGAGGAATGGGGTGTGCCGCTCGCGGCAGGGTTCATCGTGGGCGATGCGCTGCTGAGCCTGAGTGTCAACATGTTCGTGTTGGTAGGGAGCTGACCGTGCTCAAGGAGATTGACCAATGAAACTGATCGGCAACCTGCTGATGACCGTGACCCTGCTCGTGGGGCTCCTCGCCGCGGCGACATCGTACCTCGCATCGGTGGAACAGCCCGCCGACGCATGGATCGACTACATCAACACTTCCGGCAAGGAGGTGTACATTCACTCGAATAACCCCGCCGGCGCCAAACGTGTAAGCGACGAGGAGGTCGCCTCACTCCATGCCATGTACGAGCAGGGCGAGATCACCGCGCAGGAGATGCTCACCCAGAGCGAGGCCCTGCTACCGGTCCTCGAGGGCGATGCCCAGATCACCCCTGAGGCGGTCGCGGCGCTGCAAGCCAACACGCTCGCCACCGACAGCGGCACGCGCGAGGTGAAGTTCGTCAACGTGAAGCGGTTCTCGCCCTTCGGATGGCCCTACTGGTGGGCGTTCGCGATCAGCGCCGTTGGGCTCTTCACCGGCTCGATGATGGTCCGCACCGCGACCAAGAAGGAAATCGCCGCCCACGCTTCGGCAGAGGGCGGCTCCTCGCACGATTCACCGGCGGGGCTCCTCGCGCAGATCCGGATGGGCGTTGACATGCTCCGCTCCGATCTCGAGAAAATGACATCCGAGAGCGACCGCACGCACCTGATTGTCGAGAAGATCGGCGACATGCAGAAGAAGCAGCTCGCCGACTTCGTTGACGCAAGACCCAGGCTCATCGCCACGATGGGCCTCGGCGGGTACGCGGAGCTGATGGACCGCTTCGCCGCCGCCGAGAGGCAGATCAACCGCTCGTGGTCGATCGCCGCGGACGGGTTCGACGTTGAAGCGATGGTGTGCCTGGAAAATGCGGCGCACCTGTTAGTTGAGACGCAGGAGAAGATGGCTTAGCCGATAGAATCTACCTGCCGTATCGCAACGCTTGCGCCAAATCATTCGTCAGCGCTGCGATCATGCGCCCATCACGCGTCAGCGTATAGCGCACGCCTGGTGGACGCTCATCGGTTACTGAACGCCCGATCAATTCCGTCTCTTCAAGATCACGCAGCGCCGTCGTTAACGCCCTGGGTGTAATTGACTGCAATCGTCGCTGTGCCATCGAAAACCGCTCGGCGCCTTGCTCGATCGCCCACAGCACAGGGAGCGACCATTTGCGCCCTGCGGTCTCTTCGATCGCAGCATCCCTGATCGAATCCCAGAGCGTCAGACTGGACGGTCCCGCATCTTCACCGAATGGTGTTAGAAGGTATTCAGGACGCATCGGATGCCCGTACCCCGGATTGCGCAGAACCAGATCGAGATCACTGAGCGCGCCGAGCGTTCGGCTCAGCGCATCTCGGGAGAGTCCCAGCGATGCCTGGATCGCGACAAACTTCGCGCCCCCTTCCGAACGTTGCAGCTCCGCGACGATCGGGATCCCCCACCGGTGATGACAAATCGCGACCAGTGTGGCCGGGTCATCAACCCTTTCAGATGATTCTGTAATCTGTACCATTGACTCGTAAGTATAGCAACTATATTATTAGAACCAACTCACATTCCGCATTGAAAGCGGAGAAAGGCGCCGACCATGGCATCAACTCTCGGATTCGACGGCGGTCTCACCTGCTCGATCGGCGTCAGCGATCTGGCAAAGGCCATAGATTGGTGCGCAGGCACACTCGGTTTCGAGCTTCTCTACCGGATGGACGAGATGGGTTGGTGCGAAATGCGCACCCACATCGAAGGCGTCAACGTTGGCCTCTCACAGGTCGAGGACCTTGAGGTCAAAGGAGGCGCGACGCTGACTTGGGGTGTCAGGGACATTGTCGCAGCCAGAACAGAGCTCGAAGGCAAGGATGTCCGCTTTGACGGAGAAACCATGACAATCCCAGGCATGGTGAGCCTTGCTACATTCTTTGACCCCGATGGAAACAAATACATGCTCTTCCAAGATCTCAGCGAGCATTGAGCCAGGAGACGTTCCATGCGAATCAGATTACACCATCTCCCGCTGCTTCTTCTTCTGACCGTCTTTGCACATCCGCTTGCTGCAACGATGCCGTCCCAATCGATCGACGACCTCCGCTGGATTGCAGGTTCATGGCAAGGCGAGCTGTTCGGCGCGAACGCTGCCGAGCGATGGTCGGCGCCACAAAGCCGGCACATGATCGGGGTCTTCCACATGTGGTCCGACAAGGGACCAAGCGTGTACGAGCTGCTCGAGATCATGGAAGAGACCGACGCCGAATCGGGAGCGATCGAGATCTCGCTCCGGTTCAAGCACTTCAACACCGGGACGCTCGAGCCCTGGGAGAAGGACGAGCCGCTCGAATTCAGGCTCAGCGAACTCGATGGGCAGCGCGCGCTGTTCACCGCGGCAAGCGACGAGCAGAAGAGCGTGACGTCGATGGAGTACCGGCGCGAGGGCGACACGCTCAAGGTCCACGTCATCGGCGCGCACGAAAGCGGTGAATCGTTCGAATTCACCGCGGAGTTCGCTCGGCAGAGCGACTGAGTAATTCAGTTCATCTTTGAATCAGCAAACGAACGAGCCGCGTCGATCGCGTCGTTGATCTTCGCAGGCTCGGTCCCGCCGCCCTGCGCCGAATCCGGGCGACCGCCGCCCTTGCCGCCGCAGGCTTGCGAGGCCTCCCGGACCCAGTCGCCGGCCTTGAGCCCCTGCTCGATGATCGCCTTGGGGACCTGCGCGACGATCGAGACCTTGCCCGCCTCGTCATCGGCGCTCGCGAGAAGGATCGCGGATTCGGCGTGCTTGGCTTTGATCGCGTCCATCGCCGCGAGCAGCGCGCCGCGATCGGAACCCGCCGGAATCACCGCGCAGATGACCGGTCCTGAAGCGCTCTCGACGACCGCGCGCGCCGCGTCAACCGCTTCGCCTCGGCCTGATGCTTCCGCCTGCTTGCGCGCCTGCTTGACGCGATCGCTCAGCGCATCGAGCGCTGCGCGGGCGTCGCGCTTCTTCGCGATCGGGATGTTCGCCGCGTCGATCTCGACGCCGAGCGTGCGGACGGTTTCAGCGAGTTGATCGTCGGGGAGCGAGGCCGCGGCCTCGGCCTTGTCGATGCACATATCACCCGCCTGGATCGCGGCCTCGGCGCGGTCACCGGTGATCGCGACGATTCGGCGGACACCTTTGGCGACGGCGGTCTCTTCGGTGATCGCGAACGTCCTCGCGGCGCCGGTCGAGTCGAGGTGCGTGCCTCCACAGAACTCGACGGCGTGCTGGCGCCACTTGTTGTTCTTCGCGTCAGCGAGCAGATCGCCGATCGGTGCGTCAACGGAGACGACGCGCACCGGGTCGGGGTACACCTCGCCGAAGACGGCGCGGAGCCCGTTGACCTGCAGCGCGAGTTCGAGCGGCGCGGTCTCCGTGTAAACGGTCAGGTCGCGCGCGATCGCGTCGCGGACGATGATCTCGATCCCGCGGATCTGGTCGTCGTTGATCGGTTCGTTCGCGGAGAAGTCGAACCGCAGGTGATCCGGCGCGACCTGCGAGCCCTTCTGGTCGTGGCCCTCCCCTGCCGCATCGCGGAGGGCTAGATTTAACAGGTGCGTCGCGGTGTGGTTGGCGCGGATCTGGTCGCGGCGTTGCGTGTCGAGGACGATCTCGACGGTGTCGCCGACGCGGATCTCGCCCTTGCGGACACGGCCGAAGTGCGCGACGAAGCCCGCGTAGGACTTCGTATCAAGCACCTCAAACTCGCCGCCGTTGTGCGCATCGCGGGCGTTGGATTTGGATTCTTTCGTGACGCGGAGGCGGCCCATGTCCCCCACCTGCCCGCCCATCTCCGCGTAGAAGCTGGTTTTGTCGAGGATCACGCTGAAACGGTCCTGGCTGTTGACGGCGCCAGCCTCGGCGTTCTCGTCGAAGTCCGTCCCGTTCCAGATCGCGCGCACCGTGGCGGTCATCAGGCGTTTGTTGTCGAACTTGGCGCTGTCGTCGGTGGGGTTCACGCCCAGCGCCTTGCACTGGTCGATCGCGGTCGCGTCCATGACGGTGGCGCGGTGGATGTCGTCGCCGCGCCCCCCTGAGCGCGCCTTGTTCTTCGCCTCTTCCATGAGGCGCTCGAAGCCCTCGATGTCAACGGTCAAGCCGCGTTCTTCGGCCATGACTCGGGTGAGGTCGATCGGAAAGCCGTAGGTGTCGTGGAGCTTGAAGGCGTCTTCGGGTTTGATCTTCCCGTGCTCGGCTCGACCGATGGCGTCGTCGAAATGCGCGATGCCTGTCGCGATCGTGCGCCCGAAGCTCTGTTCCTCGGACCGGATGATCTCAACCACCCGCTCCGGCTTCTCGCGCAGCTCGGGGAATGCATCGCCCATCAGCTCGACCACGCTCGGGACGAGTTTGTAGAGGAACGGCTCCTGCGTATTCAGGTACTGCCTCCCCATGCGTGCCGCTCTGCGCAGGATCGAGCGCAGCACCGAGCCCCGACCCATGTTGTCTGGCTGGGCGCCGTCGGTGATCGCGAAGAGGAGCGTGCGGATGTGATCCGCGATAACGCGGTACGCGATGTCCTTCTGGTCTTCAAGGATCCCCGTGTACGCCGGGGCGCCGGTGACCTGCTGGATCGCATCGAAGATCGGCATGAAGCAGTCGGTGTCGTAGTTCGATCGCTTGCCCTGCAATACTCGGGTGATGCGCTCGAGGCCCATCCCCGTATCTACATGCTTTGCAGGCAGCGGCGCCAATCCGTTCGCGCCGCGGTTGTACTGGATGAAAACAAGATTCCAGATCTCGATGACGTCGGGGTGGTCCTGATTGACAAGCGTCGCGCCGTCGAGGTTGGCGTGCTCGTCATCGGGGCGGCTGTCGAAGTGCAGTTCCGAGCATGGGCCGCAGGGGCCGGTCTCACCCATCTCCCAGAAGTTGTCTTTGACATCACCCGGGAGCACGCGCGACTCGGGGAGGTATTTCAGCCAGAGGTTCTTCGCTTCGACATCGGGTTCGAGCCCCAGCGTCGCGTCGCCCTCGAAGTACGTTGCGTAGCAGCGCTCGGGATCGAGACCCCAGACGTTGATGAGCAAATCCCAGGCCCACTCGATGGATTCCGCTTTGAAGTAATCGCCGAAGGACCAGTTGCCGAGCATCTCGAAGAACGTGTGGTGGTACGTGTCCTTGCCGACGTCGTCGAGGTCGTTGTGCTTGCCTCCCGCGCGGATGCATTTCTGCGTGTTGACGGCGCGCGTCCAGTCGACGCGCTTGTCGCCGGGCGCGAGATCACCGAGGAAGATCGGCTTGAACTGGTTCATCCCCGCGTTGGTGAAGAGCAGGGTCGGGTCGTCGTGGGGCACGACCGGCGACGAGGGAACGAACGAGTGCCCCTGCTTCTGCGCGAAGTAGTCGATGAACTGCTGGCGCACCTGCGCAGTGGTCGGGGGCTGGGTTGACGTGTTGGGTTGTTGCATCGGGTCGGTCGCAGGGGTGATCGTGGGGTTGACGGGGCAGAATGTCAGGCTGTGGCGTCCTGATAGAACAGAATACGCCTAAAACCCGGCGATTACCCGACGTCGCGGTTCTGGAACAGGATCACCGCCAGCGAGAGCAGCCCGGTCACCTGGAGCAGGGAGTAGATCGCGACGAGCCCCACGTATTTGCCGGGGATGTCGTGCTTCTGCGTGATGGCGTCGACCAGCCAGAAATTCTGGAGGTTGGGGGTGATCCCCCACGCGATGACCATGACCGGGTTGACGTTCGTCGGCTCGAGGAAGACGAAATCCCCCTCCTCGATCGGCCTTGGAAGGGCGAGCGAGCCGCTGTTGACGATCGTGTACTCGTCCAGCGCGGCGCTGTCGATCGAACGCACGACGATCGCCCTGGCGGCGTCCGATTGGTCGAGATCGGTGTCCTGGCCCGGATCGCCTTTGAACTCGTCCATCTTCGGGTTGATGAGGCTCAGGCCGTTGGGGCTCGACCCGAAGTAGAGGGCATCGCCGAGGTGGATCGAGCGCTTCGGGGGCTGATCGAGCCTGATCGTCCAGCTGTCGGTGGCGTCGGAGAGGTTGCTGTCGCGGTCGCGCTGGGGCAGAGCCTCGGCGACGGCGGCGATCGGGTGATTCAGGAAGGCGCCGCGTCCGAACATGTGATTCGAGAGCAATCCAAGCACGAAAACCCCTGCGCAGATCATGATCGTCATCACCTGCCCTAATCGGGTCGAGGCGACCAGAGCGACGGCGGTGAGCACCGGCATCGCCATGAGCATCAGCAGCGAGGCGAGCATGACCTGCGGCTTCAAGCTGAGATGCGGGGGCTGGATCGACCAGTCCTTGTTGATGATGAGCATCAGGAGCCAGGCGATGAAGAGCAGCGGCGCCATCGCGTAGACGGTGATCGACGAGAAGACCCAGCCGTAGAAGAAGTTGCCCCAGATGCCGAACCCGAATGCCAGGAGGATGGCCACCGATCCGAAGAGCACCACCGGGCCGTCCATGTGGTCCTTGGCGGTGGACATCACCTCGTGGCGGAGGGCGAACTGGAAGAAGATCAGCAGGATCACGCAGCCCAGCAGGACCGCGACGAGGGCCCCGATGTATTTCCCCAGGATGAAGGTCGTCCGCCCCACCGGCTTGCTGATGACCGTCAGGACGGTTTTGTCCTGGATCTCCCGGCTGAGGACGGCTGTCGCGATGAACGCGGCGAGCAGGGTCGCGATGACAAAAACCGTCGCTAAACCCATATCCAGCAACATCTTATTGTCGCCAGACACCTCGGTCGAATCGCTAAAACTCATGCTGTACGCCGAGAGCAGCGTGTTCATGACCTGCATGACGCCCCCGGTCAGGAGGAGGACGAAATAGATCGGCTGCCTGACGCTTTCCAGGAACGTATTGAGGGCGATGGCGAGGATCTGTTGGAGCATTGGCGGGTCTGGGAGTCGTGTGGCTGCGATCGCCCCTCCTGCGGGGCTCGGTGGATCGCTCCAAAGTCAAAATGCCGGGAAGAAATCGGGTCTCGGAGAGAACATATGGGCGTGCCGGTCGTACATCAACGGCGTCCCCACCTCTTCCCTTGGGCTACAGACGCAACTGCACTACTCTACGCACTTCGGTGGTTTCCGGTTGGATCGGAACCGTGAGATCAGGAGCCAGGGGCGAATTTCTTCCGGATCGACCCCTCCAGCGACTTGGCCTCACGGCTGATGCCCGTAACAATGGCCATCCCACACCGGGACCTCTCCCAGAACCTCCCCGCGGCGCACATCCGCGGCCTCAACCACAAAGATACGTATGAGATCAGACACGCTTGCATTCAAGAAGGCCACCTCAGCGAGCCTCGCTGGGATCGGCCTTCAGGGCTTTCTGTCACTGCTGATCCTGCTCTACGGCGTCATCGCGGGCGATGGGATCGGGACCACGGCGTTCTACGCCTCCGGGATCGGCGTGTTCGTCTGGCTGGCGCTGGTTCTGCTTTTTCACCAGCACAAACTCGAACGGATCGAGGCCGCCGAGGCGGACGCGTTCGCCGCATCGAGCGCGGCGCAGTCCTCGGTCTTCGATGAGTACAGCGAAGAATTGCGTGTCGCCGCGAGGCGCCTCTCGTGGATGCACCGGCTGCTCATGCCGATTATCAGCGTGCTCATCGGCGCGCTCTCGATCGGTATCGGCATCTGGCAGTTCCTGATCGCTCGCTCCGACCTTGATCTGGTGACCTTCATCCCGGCGACCGAGTACTCGGGCTGGGCAGTCGCGATCGGGCTCGCGGTCGCCGTGATCGGGTTTGTCTTCGCCCGGTTCATCGCGGGGATGGCCAAGCAGGAGGTCTGGGCGAATCTTCGCGCCGGGTCCGGCGCCATCGTGTGGCTCTCGCTGATGAGCATGGTGCTCGCGATCGCGCACGGCGCTGACTTTGTCGGGTTCGAGCAACCGCTGCAGTACGCCAGGACGATCATTGCGGCGAGCATGATCCTGATCGGCGTCGAGGTGCTGCTGAACTTCCTGCTGAACATGTACCGGCCGCGAAGAGCCGGCGAGATCCCGCGACCCGCCTTCGATTCGAAGATCATGAGCTTCGTCGCGGCGCCCGATCGGATCGCGAGTTCGATCAACGAGGCGATCAACTACCAATTCGGCTCCGATGTGGCGTCGACCTGGTTCTACCGCCTGCTGAGCCGGACCTTCCCGAGGCTGTTGCTGCTTGCGATGGTGATCGTGTGGGGATTGACGTGCTTCACCGTGGTCGGCCCCAGCGAGAAGGGGATGGTCATCCGGTTTGGCCGGATGGTCCGCGCGGTTGAATCGGGGCTCGTGATCAAGGCGCCCTGGCCGATCTCCCGTGTCGAGCGGCACCATTCGGGGAGGGCGCAGCAACTGCAATCCGGCACCGGCCACGCGCACAACGACAGGCCGATCCTCTGGACGACCAAGCACACCGAAGGTGACGATCGGCTCCTGCTTGTCCAGCCCACCGCGCGGCTCAACGCCGGGGGCGACGCGACAGGCGACCTCTCGCTGATGGCGGTCGAGGTCCCGATCATCTTCACGATCGACGATGTTGAGAAGTATTCCCAGCTCGCCGCCGACGGACGGAGCGAGGCGTACCGCGAGGTCGCCCGGATCAACATCCTGCACTCGGTCGCCACGTCCGAGGTGATGCGGTTCATCTCCACGCTCGGCGTCGATGACCTGCTCGGCGAGCGTCGCGAGGCGATCAACAACGATCTCCGGCAGCGCCTCGAAGAGCGGCTGAACTCCGAGAACGGGCTCAACGCCGGGATCCGGATCGCGTTCGCCGGGATCGTC
>JAJDDA010000206.1 GCA_029260535.1 Phycisphaerales bacterium
CGCATCCTCGCCGATGGGTTCGGCTACTCCCAGAACAACGAGCTGCCCGACTACAGCGCCCGCAAGGGCGCCGCCAACGCCTTCGGGTTGCACCAGTCCGACGCGAACCGCCCACAGCCCGGCAAGAAGCCGCTGTCATCCATGACGCCGACGATCGTCCTCGATGAGCACGGTGAAATCGAAGTCCTCGCCGGCGCCTCGGGGGGCCCCAGGATCATCACCGGCACGCTGCAAACCATCCTCAACGTCGTCGTCTGGTCGATGGACGCCGAGCGAGCGATCACCGAGCCCCGCTACCACCACCAGTGGCGCCCCAACGTGCTCGCGTTCGAGGAGGGCCTCGAAACGCGAGGAATCAAGCCGGTCGAGCACTCGCCGCAGGGCATGCAATCACTGATGGGCAAGGTCAACGCCCTCCAGGCGTTGCGATTGGGACTCAAAAAGCGCGGGCACAGTGTCGGCTCCATCAAGCAGGTCGGCGCCGTCCAGCTGATCCGCGCCGTGACCACCGAAGATGGCGCCAGGGCCTATCAAGCCGCCTGCGACCCACGAAAAGGCGGCGCCCCGGCAGGCCTAAACTAGCGCATGACCAATACGAACGACCAACCCCTGCACGCGGTCACCGGAGCGTTCGGCTATTCAGGCAAGTACATCGCCCAGCGCCTTCTCGACGCGAACAAGCGCGTCATCACGCTGACCAACTCTGCCGGGCGCGATCACCAATTCGGCGACCGCATCACCGCGCACCCCCTGTGCTTCGACAACCCCGGCGCGATCGCGCGATCCCTCGAAGGCGCAGAGGTCCTCTACAACACCTACTGGGTCCGCTTCAACCACAAGTCGTTCAACCACGCGGAGGCCGTCAAGAACACGATGACCCTCTTCGACGCCGCGAAGCAAGCGGGTGTTGGCCGCATTGTCCATGTAAGCATCACGAACCCCGATGAAAACTCCCCCCTCGAATATTTCAGCGGCAAAGCCAGACTCGAACGCGCGCTGCTCGAAACCGGAATCCCTCACACGATCCTCAGACCCGCCGTCCTCTTCGGCAAGGAAGACATCCTCGTCAACAACATCGCCTGGGCGCTGCGCAAACTCCCCATCTTCGGCGTCTTCGGCGACGGTAAATACCGCCTGCAACCCATCCACGTCGACGACCTGGCCAAACTCGCCGTCGAGCAGGGCGAGGCGACCGGCAACGCAACGATCAACGCCATCGGCCCCGAAACGTTCACCTACGCCGAACTCGCCAAGGCGGTGGGGAGGGCCATCGGCAAACGCAAGCCCGTCATCGGCGTCCCTCCCGCGCTGGGTCTCTTCGTCGCGTCGATCATGGGCAAAGTCGTCGACGACGTGATGATCACCAAAGATGAAGTCGAAGGCCTGATGGCTGACCTCCTCTACGTTGAAACCCCGGCAACCGGCGAAACCAGGCTCACCGAATGGATGTCAACGTGCGCCGACTCGCTGGGACGCCAATACACAAGCGAACTCGCAAGGCGCCGGGACCGTGACACCGCGTACCGGAGCAACTGACACATAGGACGGATCACGATGAACAAGAACGAAGGCAACCTCGACCGCATCGTCCGCACCATCCTGGGAATCGCCGCTCTCGCTGTCGCGTTCACAACGCTCGACGTCATGAGCGGCGCCATCTTCGGCGTCATCGTCGCAGCAATCGGCGCGATCCTGCTCATCTCAGCAGCGATCGGCTTCTGCCCGATGTACAAGGTGATCGGGCTCGAGACGTGCCCACTCAAGAGCTGCCCGATGAACTGCAGTGCGGAGTGTGATGATTGATAAATCACCCAGCACTAAATAAGTCTTGCCCCTAAAAGCTGTTTATATCGCTATACATCGAGCCAAAGAGTATCAGTATCAAAAGGAAGACGATCAGAATGGCAAGCAGAATCAAGCCAACAACGATCGGCCAGCAGTGAATAAATTCACTGAAGGTTGATTCGCTTTTCTGCGCGTCGGTTCGCTTTGTTGAATTGTCCTGAACTATGTTCGGATCCAATGCAAAGTCTATATTTGATTCGAAATACGGGAATCATCCCAACTCCCGCTTCACAAACCTCCCAAACCCCTTCTTCCCAACAACCTTGTGGTTCTTCACAACCACCTCGCCCCGGCACAGCGTCGTGTGCGCAAAGCCGCCGAGTTTCTCGCCCTGGAACGGGCTCCAGTCGCAGTTCGATTGCAGCTTCTTCCAATCCACGGTGATCGTCCGCTTGGGATCGATGATCGCGATATCCGCGTCGAACCCCGGCGCGATCTTGCCCTTGCGATCGCCGAGCCCCATCACCTCCGCCGGTGTCGTTGAGCAGAGATCGACCAGCCGGTTCATGCTGATCCGCCCACCCCGCACGCCGAGCGTGTACACCAACGGCACCATCGTCTCGAGCCCCGGCATCCCCATCGGGATCTTCGTCCAGTCGCCGTAGCCGTCGCGCTTCGTGCCCTGCCACCACGTGCCCTTCTGCTCCTTCGTGAACGAGCACGTGTCGGTCGAGACCACGCAGACCTCGCCGTCGGTCCCCGAGCCGCCCGATTCGATCGCCTCCCAGAGCCTGGCAATGTCCGGCTTCTTCTTGATCTGCGGGCAGCACGCGTACAGGTGCCCGTCTTTCTTCGCGAACGCCGAATCATCGAGGATCAGGTACTGCGCGCACGTCTCCGCGTGCACCGGCACACCCCGCGACTTCGCCGCCTTGATCAGGTCCGCGCCCTCCGCGGTGGACATGTGCACGACATAGCCCTGTCCGCCGGTGACCTCGCACCACTTGATGAACCGTTCGATCGCCTCCGCCTCGATGAAGTTGGGCCGCGTCATCCCGTGCAGGCGCGCGCCGTACTTCTTCATCTTCGCCGGCGTGTGCTGCCGCTCGATGAGCAGGTCGAGCACGCGGGATGATTCCGCGTGCACGAGCAGCATCCCGCCGAGCTTCTTGCAGTTCTGCAGCGCCGCGTAGAGCAGCGCATCATCGCTGTTCCACCCCTCGCTCTCGTAGATCATGAAACTCTTGAAGGTGGGGAGTCCCCTGTCGATCATCCCCTTCATCTGCCCGACGTGCGCCTTGTCCGTCAGCGCGACATGCCAGGTGTAATCGACATACGCCTCGCCCTTCGATTTCTTGTGCCAGACCTTGTTCGCCTCATCGAGCGTCATCGTCTTGCTCGGGATCGC
>JAJDDA010000207.1 GCA_029260535.1 Phycisphaerales bacterium
GGATGTAATCGCGCTGCTGTTCGAGGCCTCTGCGCGTGGTCACGGGGCCGTGACCCGCGATCACGGTTGTCGTCGCATCGCACATCTTGATGAGTTCGTCGACGTTGGCCATCCAGCCCTTGCTTGAAGCACCGCTCTTGAGGTCCAGGAAGATGTGCATCTTGTGGAAGAGCAGATCGCCGGCGTGAAGGATGTTCTCATCGGGGATAAAGACAACGAGGTCATTGTCGGTGTGCCCGGGGCCGAAGTGGCGGAGGACGATTTTGTGTTTCCCCACGTTGATCTCGGTGTCACCTGGAGTTGTGTGCGTTGGCGCGAAGGCATCGGCATCCGGGATGGTCGCGTCGGGGTCGCCACGCCTGAGGGAATTTGAAAAGGTGCTGTGCTGCTTGAGGACACGTTCCCTGGCGATCTCGTGGGCGAGGATCGGGGTGTCTGCTGACCAGGCGAAATTGCCCCCCGTGTGGTCCGCGTGGTGATGGGTATTGATGACCTGCGTCACATTGAACCCACCAGAACCAACGAATCGATGCAATGCATCGCCGAACGCGGCGATCTTCGTGTCCACCAGCAGCGCGTCTTCACCCGAAGTCATGACCAGGGCGTTGCCGCCCATGCCCTCGATGACGCGGGCCTTGTCGTTGAGCCGACGCCAGTTGAGGGGCTCGGCCTGATGCCCCAAGGCCCTTGGGAGGTGCGGCGTCAGGCCTGTCACGGTGGTGGCGGCGATAGCGCCGGCGGATGCTCTGGTGAATTCTCTGCGGGTCATGGGCATGCTGGGGTCTCCTGAGCAGATGATAACGGGGGCTGGCCAAATGAGGAACAAAATCCTCGGGGCGATATGGATCGCGAGTGCGGGTACAATGGCCACCCCGCTCACCCAAGCGGTTTCTGAACCCCGCAAAGCCGGGTGAACCCCGATTCCCCCATTACCTTGGAGCACCACCTGTGCGCGCCAACGACATCAAACAAGGCATGGCCGTCACGCTTGACGGGCGTCTCTACACCGTGATCAAGACCTCCCACGTCAAGCCGGGCAAGGGCCCTGCCTACATCCAGCTCAAGATGAAGAGCGTCGGAGGGAGCGGTCACGTCGAGAAGCGCTACGGCTCAACCGACGACCTCGACGTCGCGACGCTCGATCGGCGCGACATGGAGTTCCTGTACGACGCCGCCGGCGTGTACACATTCATGGACATGGAAACGTTCGACCAGGTGGAGCTGGAAACAGACTTCCTCGGGGACGCCGCCGGGTACATGACACCGAACCTGCAGCTGCAGGTGCTCTTTCATGCGGGCAACGCGCTATCGGTGGAACTCCCCGGCGCGGTGGAGCTCGAAGTCACCGACACACCCCCTGGCATCAAGGGCGCCACGGTGACCAACCAGCTCAAGGAGGCGACGCTCGAGACCGGGATGAAGACGAGGGTTCCTCCCTTCATCGAGATCGGCGAGAAGGTCAAGGTCTCGACGGCGGACGGTTCGTACATGTCGAGAGCATCGGAATAACAGCCAACCGGCTGATCGCGGAGGCGGCACGATGGCGGACACGGTAATCGACAGGATTGATCCGAAAGACTCGGCGACGATCAGCCACCTGTACAACCAGGTGTTCAAGCCGGAACGCGACGAGGCGTTCTTCGAGCGTCGGCTCCGTGATCGGATCGCGCCGCTGGTGCTCGTCGCGCGGGTCGACAAGACCGCGGTCGGGTTCTTCATCGGGATGGAATTGCGCCCCGGCGTGTACTTCTCGTGGGTGACCGGCGTCTTCCCCGACGCTCGGCGGATAGGCATCGCGACGCAGCTGATGTGTGCCGCGGCGGATTGGGCGAAGACCGAGGGGTACAAAACGATGCGGTTCGAGTGCACGAACAAGCATCGCCCGATGCTGCACTTCGGGATCGAGCAGGATTACAACATTGTCGGGATCCGATACGACGGCGAGGCGCACGAGAACATGATCATCTTTGAGCGCTCGCTGGCCTAACTAATCCGACAGCGCAGAAACATGGCCACGCCTCGGCGTGGCCATGCGCTTCATTCTAAAATTTACCGCTGACTCAGCGATCAGCCTTCGGACGGGCTGTCCTTCTTCTCAGGCTTCGGCTTGCCCGCGGGTGGTCCTGCGGTGAATCCCGGGCCTGAGATCGAGCTGGACCCGAACGCTCTTCCTGCGAATGCCGCTGACGCGCCTGCAGCGGTGGCCATGCGACGCGCCGGCTGGCTGGGAGCGCCTTGCTCCTGCTGCTGCGCCCTCTGCTGCTCGGCGCTCTCTTGCTGGGGCGCTTGCTCGGCCGCTTGCTCGGTGTTGGGCTGCGGGGCGAGCTGCGGGGCGAGCTGCGGGACCATCTGGAGTTTGAAGATTTTGTCCGTGACCTGGTCACGGATTGTCACCTGCATCTCCTCGAAGAGTCGCGCGCCTTCCCGCTTGTACTCGATGCGGGGGTCCATCTGGCTGAACGCACGGAAGCCGATCGCGTCGCGGAGTCGGTCCATCGTCCCGAGGTGATCCTTCCACGTCGTGTCGAGCACCTCGAGCAGGACGTACCGCTCGAACTGGATCATCTCCGAGCGGAGCACGCCTTCAACTCTTGCTCGGATCGCGTTGTCGCGTTCTTCACCCTCGAGCCGGTGCAGGTGCTCGGCCCACTCGATGCCGAGGCGATCCTTCATGAACTCGTTGAGCGCGTTGTCGTCCTCGCGGACCGCCATTGCCTCTTCGAGCGTGTTCTCGACGACGTTGCCCTCGACGAACTTGATCGACGCGGCGAGCAGTTCCTCGCGGAGTTGCTGCGGCATCCTCGTGCGGACGACGCTGTCCTCCCAACCGAGATTGAATCGGCGGTTCGCCCACGACGCGAGACGCTCGGAGGCCTCCTTGGGGCTCTGGCGCATCAATGCGAGGGTCATCTGGAGATTGAAATCAACCGGGTGCGAGATCTCGCGCTCGATGTACTTCGATTCGGCGGCATCGGCGAGCATCACAGCAACCTCGTCGTTGGTCTCCAGCTCGGTGATCTTCTTGAGCGGGATGTCGACCTCATAACGCGACTTCATCCAGCGCTGGAGTTCCTCCGCGCCGAATTCCGGCGTGAGGAACATCTTCACTTCGTTGATGTCGGCGCTGTTGACCTGCCGATGCCCGGCCTCGCTCAGGGCGTCCATGACCTCGCGTCGGGTCATCTCGCGGAGCTGGCTCGGCTTGAGTTCGCCGCCGAAGCGGGTTTTCGCCCAGTTGCTCAGGCCCTTGAGGTCGTAGTCCTCCGGGATCGCATCGTCGGGCATGTACTCGCCGATGGTGACGCTGATCTCGCTCTCGAGGTCCTCGTTGGCGACCTGCTTGACGCGCTCTTCGATCTCGTCCTGGGCTCGTCCTCGGAGCCGTTCGGGGAGGATCGAGACGTTCATGATCGTCTTGGCGCGCTCGGCGACCCGCTCGTACGGGAAGTCCTTGTCGAGATCGGTCTCGACCGCGTCGAAGCACGCGTCATCGATGTAACCGAAGATGAGGCCCTTGACGTTCCTGCCTTCGAGGACGCGCTGGCGGAGGCCGTAGAAGCCGCGGCGTTGCACTTCCATGACCTCGTCGTACTCGAGGATATTCTTGCGGATCTGGAAGTTGCGTTCCTCGACCTTGCGCTGCGCCCTTTCGACCGCCTTGGTCATCATCGGGTGCTCGATGGAATCGCCCTCTTTCATACCCAGCTTGGAGAGGATTCGCAGGGTGGTTTCGCCAGCGAACATCTGCATCAGATCGTCTTCCATGGAGACGAAGAAGCGCGATGAGCCACGGTCACCCTGCCGGCCTGATCGGCCTCGCAACTGGTTGTCGATCCGGCGCGATTCGTGGCGCTCGGTTCCGACGACGTGGAGACCTCCGAGCGTCTCGACGGAATCGACCCAGCCGATGCGGTGGAGCATGAACCGGCCTTGCGCGTCGAGTTCCTCGCGGAGTTGCTCGGCGCTGAGCGATTCGATCTTCTTCGAGTCGAGCCAGGTGTGCTCCATGGTCCACTTGCGGAGCAGCTCAAGCTCGATCTGCGCGGCGTCCATGGACTCGGCTTCCTGCTTCTTGATCCCGAGCTCGCGCGGGGCGATCTTGCGGTAGATTTTTTCTCTCGCCTGCTCGTCCGAGTCCTCGCTGGTCAGGTCCTTCGGCGCGAGGTTGCGGCGCTGCCAGTGCTGGATCAGCTCATCGCGGGTGATCTGCGGGAGCTTGATGTCGGTGCCTCGACCCGCCATGTTCGTCGCGATCATGACCGCGCCGAGCTTGCCGGCGTCTTCGATGATGTGCGACTCGCGTTCGTGCTGCTTCGCGTTGAGCACCTCGTGCTTGACCTGGTGCTCCTTGGTGAGCATCCGGCTGAGCATCTCGGAGTGCTCGACGCTGGTGGTGCCCACGAGGACCGGCCTGCCGACATCGTGGAACGCCTTGATCTCGTCGACGATCGCCTTCCACTTGTCCTTCTCGGCGAGGAAGACGGTGTCGTTGTGATCGGCGCGGACCATCGGCTTGTTGGTGGGGATGACAACGACATCGAGTTTGTAGATGTCGTGGAACTCCTGCGCTTCGGTGTCCGCGGTGCCGGTCATGCCGGCGAGCCGCTTGTACATCTTGAAGAAGTTCTGGATGGTCACCGAGGCGACGGTCTGCGTCTCCGCCTTGATCGGGACGTTCTCTTTCTGCTCGACCGCCTGGTGCAGCCCCTCGGACCACTGGCGACCGACCATGGGGCGGCCGGTGTTGGCATCGACAATGACGATCGCGTCGGTGGTCTGCCCGGTGTGGGGATCGGGGGTCGGCATGATGATGTAATCACGGTCGAGCTGGTAGACGACGTGCGCCCGGACCGCTTGCTCGATCAGATGGGGCAGATCGGTGTTCTCACCGACATAGAACGAGCCGACGTCGGCGATGCGTTGCGCCGCCTCGACGCCCTCGTGCGTCGGTGAGGCGCGCTTCTTGTCCATCTCGACTTCGATGTACTGCGCGTGCTGATCGCGGTCGGCCTCGATCTTTGGGAGTTTCTCGCGGAGCTCGGCGAGTTCCGCCTGCATCGCCGGGACGTTGGCCTTGTCGCGGGAGTTGCGGATGTC
>JAJDDA010000208.1 GCA_029260535.1 Phycisphaerales bacterium
GACGATCCCCCAGAGCACGATGCCCATGATCGCCAGCGCGACACCGACAACAAAGAACCGCTGCGCGAGCATCAGCACGATCGCGAACGAGATCGTGACCCTGTAGATCCCGGATGCGATCGCGTACGTTGTCAGGAGCGCCGCTTCATTCGTTGAACCGGCGGGTGATTGTGCCGATCGCAACCCGTAGGCGTGCCGTTTGACAAAGTAATGCAGCTGTTCCCGGGATCGCTGCCACAGGTTCGGGATGTCGAGCAGATCCGAGAGCGCGTAGTACGCGTCGTACCGCAGCAGCGGGTTCCCGTTGAAGAAAAGCGACGAGATGCTCGCCAGCACGATGATGTTTCCCGCCAGCGCGTGCGTCAACGAGCCGGGGCTCGTGTTGACCCAGACAACCGCGGCGAGCGCGGCGCAGGCGAGCTCGACCATCACCCCGGCGAGCGAGACGACGATCCGTTGCGTCCTCGAACGCAGCGACCAGGCGCTCGACGCATCGACATAAGGCACCGGGACGAAGACGAGCAGCGCGATTCCCATCGCGTGGACCTCACCGCCGCCATCGCCGTACGCGTCTTGACCGCCGGCCGCGACGCCGAACTGTTTGCACGCGAAGCCGTGCCCCAACTCATGCAGTCCCTTGAGCACAACGTACGCGAGGTAGAGCCAGAGCAGGTTGTCCGGATCGAACGCCGTCGCGGCCTCACTCGCGAGCGTCCCGAATCGCCCCGCCATCGTGACTGCGCCGACGACCATCAGCACGAGCCACAGCGCCAGACCGATCGGCGAGAAGAGCCAGCCGACCAGCGGCCGCCAACGTGTCAGCAACGCGTCAGGGTCGAAGAGCGGGATGCGCGCAAAGAGCACGCTCTGGAGATGCCCCTTCATCTCGCGCGACACCCTCTTGCGGCGCCTCGACAGCAACGCCCTCGCGTCACCGGGGCGATCGGTCGAGAGCAGGTTCGAGTCGTACAGCCTCGCGAGCAGGTCCAGCGCTTCAGGTTGCGTGACCGCGTCGTCACCGTCGAGTTCGGCGCTCGTGCGCCACGCGGCCTCGACCGTTCGTTCGCCGTCGAGCCTCCCGAGGAAGTTGTACGCCTGCTGGCTGATGCGAAAATGCTCGTTGCTCGCGGCGTCGCGCACGACGCGCCACGCCCGGCCTCGGAACCACTGGCGGTGCACCTGCGCGGTGGCGCGCAGCGACGGCTTCAGATCCGCGATCCGGCTCCACGATTCAGAGAATGTCGGGCGGTGTGTCGCCATGGTTCATCCTCGGTGATCAGATCCAGAGCCGCATCCGGACCCAGTCGACGAGCCGGTGCGACCAGAGCCACGCGTACCGCTTGCTCCCCGCGTCGATTTTCGCCACGCCTTCCATGCCCGGGCGCAGCCAGCCCGGCGATTCTGATATCTCGGCAACGACCCGGAACGCGCCGCCGGCCTCTTCGTCGAGCGCGATGGGATCGATGCTTGTCACGACGAAGCGAACCCTTGCCGATGGATCTGCGGTGGTTGCCAGCATGCCCTCGGCGCCTACGCGGACGTCCGCGATCCGGGACGCGTCCACCGAGAGTTCCGCACGCAGCGCATCGATCGGCGCCACAACAAAGAGCGTGTCCCCTGCGCGAACCGGCGCGCCGATGATCGCGTCGAGATCACCCTGGACCACAACACCGTCGATCGGTGATCGGATGACGGCGCGTTCGATGCGCCAGTCGAGCAGGTCGACCGTCGCCTGCAGTTCACGAGCGCTCGCCTCGGCGATCAGCGCATCGGCGGCCTTGCCCGATCCGCGGGCGCGATCGGCTTCAGCGGTGAAACCCTGCATCCCCGCGAACGCCTCGGCTCGCTCGAGCAGCAGCGCCGATGTATCGAGCGTCGCAAGAACCGCGCCAGCACTGACGCGGTCGCCGATCGTTGCGGTGCGTGATTCGAGGTACCCGTCGAAGGGCGCCGGTGCGACGCGCTGCTCGATCGTCTGCAGGGCGAAAGGCGCCGAGACGCGGTGCTCTCCCTTTGCGACGATCAGGAAGACGATCATCACAAAGCAGGCGATCGCGAGCAGCTTCGCCCAAGTGTGCTTTGGTCCCAGCCAGCTTGAAGCGGACTTGCGGATCGACGCGGCAGCCCTGGCGCCGATCCACCGATCGTGCTGTGAGAGATCGTGCAACCTCGGCGTCAGCAGCTCGCACGCCAGCCGCAGGGATTCGATCTCGCTCAGCGACACCGGGCGGTTCGCGTCGCGTTCGATGCAGATCGCACCGATCGGCTCCCCACCGATGCGCAAGGGGAGCACGCACACCGAGGCCGGGCCGTGCTTTCGTGCGAGCTCATTCGCGGCGCGATCGACCGCTGGTGAATCCGGAGGCGCGGGCGTGATCACCTCGCGGTCCTGATCGATGGATTCCTCCATCGCGCCCTCGATGTCGCGGACGAGCCGCATCGACCGGACGATTTTCTCGGTATGGCTGATCGCGCTCAGACGGATGTCCCTGCCGCGCAGGAACCCGATGCTCACCCGGCTGGCGCTGCAAATTGTTTCGATCTCGTTGCACACCGCGACCGCGGCGGCGAAGAACCGGTCGTGCGCGTTGGCCGCGAGCAGCGGCGCGACGGCGTCGTTGATCCGATCGATCGGCGAGGCGGGCTCGGCGGACAGTCGCCGCTCATGCGCCTCGAACTCGCTCGCGACCGGCGCGAGCGCGGCCATCGAGTCCTCGATCGTGCTGCGCGATGCGGAGACCAGGAAGACGGCGACCGCCGATGGCGCTTCACCAACGCCGAACCGGAGCGGCGCCGCGACGATCCACTGGAAGACCGCTTGCGCGTCACCTTCATCGACCGGGTTGATCGGTGTCGCGCCAAGATCATGAACACCCGATTGCACGCGCGCCGATGCAGCGTTCGCCGCAATCTCGAGCCACGAGGGCAACTCGCTGTCGGGCGCCAGAGCCGGGTGGATCGCAAGAATGTCCGCGTCACCCTCGACCGGCTGCGAGCCATCACCGCTCGCGATCGTGGTCAACCGGATCCGGAAGACAGCGCCCGCGTCGGCGAGCCCATCTGCGCAGCGGCCCTTGATCAGCCCATGCAGGAACGGATCGCCCTCGGGTCCGGTGGGCGCTCGATGGATCGGTGGATGGGCCGTCATTGGGGGCATGGTGGGTGCGGGGTCCGGCGGTGCGAGAGACAGGGTTGAAGGAGTATCGGCCAATGGCGATGGGGGTCCATATCGCCGATGCAGGAATGACCGGAAACCGTCCGGTCGGCATCGTGGGGCTCATCAGCCCTGTTCCAGGCCGCAATTGTTGTGCAGAACAGAGTTTAGAGCAATGCTATGGTACGCTCGATCGACCTTTGGAGGTTTGAAATGCGAAACCAACGATCTCACGGACCATTTGCCGCAATTCTGGCGATGCTGACCGCTCTGCTCATGGCCGGCGCCGCGCTGGCGGATTCCCAGTCCCCGGTCAGGGCAATCACCCGCGCGAGCGAGGATCTCCGGCTCGCGTTCCCGGTCGCCGGGCGGGTCGCCGAGACGCTCGTCGAACCCGGTGACACGGTCAAAGCGGGACAGACGCTGATCCGTCTTGAGCGCGCCGATTCCGCCGCGAGGGTGGAGTTGCTCCGGTCCCGAGCCAACAGCACGATCGAGATCGAACGAGCGGAGGCGGCGTGGGAACTCGCCAAGGTGAAAGAGGCCGGCGTCCGCGAAGCCGTCCAGCGCGGCGCCGGGGCGACGTTCGAACTGCAGGCGGCGGAACTCGAAACCCAGGCGGCGCGGCTCGCCACGGAACTCCGCAAGCAACGCAAGCGCGAGGCGGAACTCGAACTGCAACAAGCCGAGGCGCTCCATGCGCAGCGCGAGCTCATCGCGGCGATCGACGGTGTGATCGACATCGTGCTCGTCTCGACCGGCGACACGGTGCAGGCGTTCGACCCGATCGCGAGGCTGGTTTCAGCGGAACAACTCTGGGTTGACGCATCAACGCCGACCAGGCAGACGCTGAGCCTGTCGGTCGGTGATCAGGCGTGGGTGCGCTACGTCGATGACCCCGAAGCGCCCATCGTGCAAGGGTCGATCAAGCACCTGGCGCAGGTTGCGGACGCTTCGAGCGGGACGCGGCTCGTGCGCGTTGAGATCGACAACGCGAGCAACGGTCCGGCGGGCCGGCATGTCGAGGTGTTCTTCGGGGGTTCGCCAATGTCGCTGTCCGCAACGACGCGGGCGAAGTGATCGGAGTGTGTGATCGTGGCAAGCAAGTGCCCCCGATGTAAATACGATCTCGGTGATACAACGGCTGGCCGTTGCCCGGAGTGCGGCCTAGATCGCCATGGGATTGATGGGAATTACCGAGCCCAAAGAGACGCTGTTCAAACTGCGGCGTTTCTAGCCATATTCCCAGGCGCCGCGGTCATCGCCTTGGCCTTTTCCGGGCATTTCGTAAAGCCAATAGGACACCTGTTGACAGCCATTGCCGTATCTGCAGGTTGCTGGGTCATCCCGTTCATCTTTGTGATACACGTTCTTGTTCTCTGGTGGTTGCCCTATTCGTTTTCTAGAGATGGCGAAGTACCGGTGTCAATCAAGTATGTCGTTGTATCGGTTCTAGTTGATATTGCCACACTGTTCGTGATGTACGATTTAGTCCGCGTATTCTATATCGACTAACATTAACAACATGCCTTCTGCAGATGACGTAGCGTTCAGCTCTCCTTGCCCTCGCGAAGCTTCGCCAGTACGTTGAAATCTTCGAGCGTGCTCGTGTCCTGCAGCGTGTCTTCATCACCCGATGCGATCGAGCGGAGCAGGCGCCGCATGATCTTTCCGGAGCGCGTCTTGGGGAGCGCGTTGGTGAAGCGGATCATGTCGGGCTTGGCGATCGCGCCGATCTCCTCGGCGACGTGCGCCCTGAGCGCCTTCTGCAATTCGTCGCTCGGTTCAAAGCCGGGGCCGAGCGTGCAGAACGCCGCGATGCCTTCGCCTTTGATCTCGTGCGGCATCCCGACGACCGCCGCCTCAACAATCGACTCGTGCGCCACGAGGCTGCTCTCGACCTCCATCGTGCCAAGGCGGTGCCCCGAGACATTGATGACATCATCGATGCGACCCATGATCCAGAAGTACCCACGGTCATCTCGCCTGGCGCTGTCCCCGGCGAGGTACATCCCGTCGATGCGCGACCAGTAGGTGTCGATGAACCGCTCGCGATCACCGAAGACGCCGCGCAGCATCGAGGGCCACGGCTTGCGGATAACGAGCAACCCGCCGGCGTTGGCCGGTTGTTCCACGCCGTCGTCATCAACAACCGCCGCGTCGATCCCGAAGAAGGGCAGCGTGCACGAACCGGGGGTGGTCGGTGTAGCTCCGGGTAACGGCGTAAGAATCTGCCCGCCGGTTTCGGTCTGCCACCAGGTGTCAACGATCGGGCATTTTTCATCGCCGATCGTCTTGTGGTACCACATCCACGCCTCGGGATTGATCGGCTCACCCACCGTGCCCAGCACCTTCAATGATGAGAGGTCGTGCTTGGCCGGGTGCTCATCGCCCCACTTCATGAACGCGCGGATCGCGGTCGGCGCGGTGTAGAACTGCGTGACCTTGTGCCGCTCGACGATGTCCCAGAAGCGGTCGTCCGCCGGGAAGTTGGGCGCGCCCTCGTACATCAGCGTCGGCACACGGTTGGGCATGATCCCGTAGATGATGTACGAGTGCCCGGTGATCCAGCCGACATCCGCGGTGCACCAGTACACCTGGCCCGAATCGGGACGCAGGTTGAAGACGTACTTCGAGGTCAGGTAGGTGTAGACCATGTACCCGCCGATCGTGTGCATGATCCCCTTGGGTTTGCCGGTTGATCCGGACGTGTACAGCAGGAACGCCATGTCCTCGCTGTCGAGTTGCTCGCAGGGGCAGTCTTCGCTCGCGGAATCAACTGCTTCGTGCCACCAGCGATCACGATCGCTGTTCCACTCGACATCGTTCTCGCATCGCTTCACAACGACCACGTGCTCGACGCAGTCCGTCTTCGCGCACGCCTCGTCCACATTCGCCTTCAGCGGCACGACCTTGCCCCGGCGCCACGAGCCGTCGCACGTCAGGATGACCCTGCTCTTCGCGTCCCCGACCCGGTCCGCGATCGCCTGCGCGCTGAACCCGCCGAAGATCACCGAGTGCGGCGCCCCGATGCGAGCGCACGCGAGGCACGCGATCGCAAGCTCGGGGACCATCCCCATGTAGATCGTGACCACGTCGCCCTTGCCGATCCCCAGCGACTTGAGCGTGTTGGCCAGTTTGCTCGTTTCGCGCTGCAGATCGCGGTACGTCAGCGTCCGACCCTCGGGGGCGCCGTTCTCGACAGGCTCACCCTCCCAGATGATCGCCGGGTTGTCGCCGTGCCCGGAGTCGACCTGACGATCGACGCAGTTGTAGCAGAGGTTGGTTGTAGCGCCGACGAACCACTTCGCGTCGGGCGCTTTCCAGTCGAGCACCTTGTCCCAGGGCTTGAACCAGTGCAGTTCCTTCGCGATGCCGTCCCAATACCCTTCGGGGTCATCGATGGATCGCTTGTGCTCGGCGCGGTACTCGTCGAGAGAACCAAAATAGGCGCCGCTGATCGAATCGGAAAAACCACTCGGGGGGTTGAAGAGTCGCTGTTCGGTGAGTGTGGATTCGATGGCCTTGGACATTGGGAAACTCCAATAGAGCGTCAGGAGGGAAACGCCCTATTGTCCCCGATTTCGCAGCGCCCCGCAATGCCGAAGCCGTTCTCCTGGACGTAAAAAAGCAACGGCGGGTCGGGACCCGCCGTGCTTTCCTCCCAGCAATCATCATGGCGCGAGAGCGCCAGGGAATTCAGAGTTGTTCAGTCCGCATCACCGGCTCGGCTGGGGCTGGATCCACCCGAAGTTCCCGAGCAGGATGCCCAGGTCCGCCGTGTTCGTGGTCCCATCCCGGTTGATATCGCCGCGATCCATCGCGATCAGCAGCAACTCGGCTTCGCTCGGCATCCCGTCATCGGGACCCATTGGTGAGCCTTCGCCGTGCGGCGCGATCGTGCGGATGGCGAAGGTCCAGCAGCCGCAGACGCCGTGACCCCACTCGCGCTCGTCGCAGTAGACGATGTCGCGGGGACCGCCGTCGTGCATCCCGTCAAAGTCTGCATCGCCCTCGCCGGTGACCGCGAGGATGGCGACACCGTGGGAATCCGCGGTAAAGCAGATTTCGGAATACCCGGTGTCGTTGCTCCAGTCGTACGAGAGCTGGATCAGGTGGCCCAGTTTGTCGAACCATCCAACGAGCGTATCCGTGGGCCTGCATTCGCAATCGATGCCGCCGATCTGCGTGAAGCAGTAATCGCACAGCGGGACCAGGTTGTCCAGGCGGAGGTAATCCACGTCCCGGCACGTCCTGATCCAGCCGGTGGTGTTGTCCACCGCGATGCTGGCGCTGACCGCGTCAATCGGCACGACGTAGTTCAGATAAAACGCCTCGGCGCCGGTCTCGAAACGATCGACGTACACCTGCGGGTTCGGTGCCTCGCCCAAACCGTCGGGCAGGAGCATCACCGCGGGGCAGGGCTCGTCGTTCTCGTCCAACCATGTGACGATCAGCGTGAACTCGCCCTTCTGGTGGTGCGGGTCATTCTGGAACAGACCGTTGAAGACGCCGTCGAGCCCGTCGGCGCGGCCGGTCAGGCCGATTCGGAGGCTGCGTGAGCCGTCCGAATTGTCGATGAACCCGTTGCTGTCGTCGATCTCTTCGATCCCCGACGCCCACCCGTTGCCCAGCGGGCTCGAGTTGTCGTCACGGTTCACGATGCCGTTCTGCTTGTCGAAGAGCAGCATGTACGTGTCCGGTTCGCAATCGGGAACATATCTTTTTTCGAGCTTGCCCGTGACATGCGTGTCCGGTGTCTCGACCAAGATCCAGGTCGCGGTGTCGAACGTGTCGTTCGCCTCCGCCTCGATCTTGACCTTGCTCGGTTCCTCCATCGGCACCGCGTTGCTCGCAGCGCTGGCGAGCAGCATCGTCGCGGTGACCACTGCCAGGATCGAACGCGCAGAGCGACCCGCGCACATTGAACTCATTTCACCCATCGGACTGATCCTCCCGGGACCCGCCTCCACCCCGTTGATCAGGGGTCGCGCACTTACCGGCGCGGAGCAGGTCTACTCTATGTATGCCACACGAATCGCCGCTGTGAATCACAAAGCCAGAGATGTGATAAAAACATTCGAAGCGCCGGTGTGTCTGCGCGTCCGGGAACCGGAGCGCCGACCACCAGACTGTTTATGGGGCCTGGATCCATCCGAAGTTCCCGAGCAGGATGCCCAGGTCCGCGGTATCCGTTGCGCCGTCCATGTTCACGTCACCGTGGTGCATCGCTTCTTCGAGCTGCGCCTCGGTAGGACCCTGGTTCTGGCCGTGCGGACCGTTCACGCGGATATCGAGCGTGTAACAGCCGCACACGCCGTGACCCTTCAGGTAATCGGGGCACTCCTGCGGCGCCCTTTCCAGCGGTTGTGCGCCGGGCTTGCCGTATTGCCCATCGAGCAAGCCGTCGAAGTCCTCATCTCCAGAACCGCTGATCGCGATCCGCACCCTGCCGTCGACATCCGCGGTGACGCAGAGCTTCGCGTACCCCTCGACCGGGCCGCTCTCGTCGTCGAAGTCGATCCGCATCATGTTCTTATCGAACCAACCGATGAGCGTATCCGTGGGCCGGCACTCGCAGTCGATCCCGCCCACCGTTGTGATGCAGTACTCGCACAGCGGGACCAGACCCTTGAGGCAGTAGTAATCAACATCCGAGCAGTTGAGCACCTCGCCGACCGTGTTATCGATGCAGATGTCAGCGGATGACGCCGCCGCCGGGACCTCGAAATTGATGTAGAACGCCTCGGCGCCGATCGCGAACTCGTCGGCGTACTCCTGCACGGGGCCAACCTGGGCGCCGCCGGCGTCGAAGAACGTCACGAAGACGGTGAAGTCGCCGAACTGCAGATGACTGGAGTTCTGGTTAAGCCCGTTGAAGTTGCCGTCGAACCCATCGGCGCGGCCTGTGACCCCAACGCGGAGCGAACGCGTGCCGTCGCCGTTGTCGATGAACCCGTTCGCGTCGCTGATCCCGAAGAGACCAGAGGCCCAGCCGTTGCCCTTGTTCGAGCTGTTGTCGTCGGCGATGATGAAGTTGTTGAGCTTGTCCAGCAGCACCATGAATGTGTCCGGCTCACAATCCGGCGAATAGCGCTTCTCGAGCTTGCCGGTCAGGATGAACGGATCCGACGGCGCGAGGACATCGACCAGCGTGTCCTTGGTGTCGTTCGGCTCGTTATCAGCGACGACGACCGGCTGTCCCGAGTGAAGACCCGAAAGCATGCCGGCGCCAATCGCCATCAATGTCTGCATCGCTGCCAACATCGCTGATCCTCCCTGACGCCCGCTCCTGAGGCGAAGGGGCGCCCCGGGCTGAAAACGTCGATGAGGGCAAGCGGGACACGCCAACGCTGACATGTCCCGGACCCTCAATCGCATTCAACCAAGGCGGATACAACAATGCAAGTACTGTTTTGACAATAACTTATAACGAAATCAAGGATAATTCAGGGACGTTTGAGACACGCAAGAAACGGGGGCATTCTCGGACTGCGCTCAGATTCACCCTCGATCAATTTCTGGGCTTCATCGCCCTCCGCATCAATTTTGTCCAACAGACATCGCATCTACTGATACAGAGAAACATACGGCTCATCAGGCCTGTTGATGTAAAATCCGCAGCGATTCGAATGTGACTACTCATAAACGAGGGCGCCTCATGAATTCCCGGCACGTGGTGAGCACATCGGTTGTTCTCTTTTCTATCGCAGCCACAGCGACACGTGGTCAATCCCCGTCGCCACACCCTGGTCGTCCAGCGCCGGAAATGATCTTTGAAGATGTTCTCCAGGCGCCCGATGGCTTGCCACTCGATATCGCAGTACATCAAGGCAAGGTCGTTGTGCTCGAGTTCTGGGCAACCTGGTGCAAACCTTGCATCGAATCGATACCTCACCTGAATCAACTCGCAGCCCAGTTTGATCAGGATGTGATTTTTATCGCGGTCACTGACGAACCCAGAGCAACCGTCGAGCCAAAGCTCGACAAGCTGAATATTCATTCATGGATCGCGTGCGACACGGATCGTTCGGTCTTTAAGAATTTCAATGTCACGGGATTGCCACACACAGTCATCATCGACGCCGATGGAGTTGTTGCCGGGATCACCAGCCCACATCATCTGACATCCGAAAAATTATCCCGAGTCGTCCGTGGCGAGCGCGCCGAGATTGGGGGTCCTTACAAACAAATCGCCCCCGGCTTCTTTGACTGGGAACTCACCGCTGATCCCGGATTGCCCCGTGCAGAGATCAGGTCATCGTCGATCAATGAAAATACAAACTTCCAATCCGAGCAGGACCGCTTGACCGGGATGGCAAACTCGGCACTCAGTTACGCGATGTGGGCGTGGGACACTGGTCGAGGCCGGATTCGCACCGAAGAATTCGACGCGCCTTGGAGCGACCTCTTTGATATCGCAGTCATTGTTCCTTCCGGTGACGAGTCCGATCTCAAGGCAGCGGTACAAAGACTGCTCCAATCCAGGCTCGGACTCATAATTGAATGGGAAAATATCGAAACAAGCACACTCGTGCTGCGCCAATCGGATGACCTCCGGCTGAAGCTGATCAAACAGGCCCAGCATTCAGATGAGACGAGCAACACAGAAACCACCATGGACCACGAGGTTCTGCAAAGTAACAAACGTTTCTTGTGGAACCGCCGGACCGTCAAAGGCGATACGCTCGAATCACTCCGTCAGTACATCGAAGACTTTTCGTGGCTCCCGGTCATCGATGAGACCGGCCTCGACGGGTTCTACTCGTGGTCTCTCGAGCTGGCATACACCGACAGGCAGGACAAAGCACCCATCGTTGCTCGCGAACTCGGCCTGCTGCTCACGAACGAGCAGCGATCGGTTCCGATGCTGGTGATCAAGCCCGGCGATCCTGATTAACCGCAGTCCATCTTCGACATCCGCTCACCGATCTGCTCGGGCGTCAGGTCTTCCATGTGCGTGCACAGTTCCCACTCGTGCCCCCACTTGTCGCGCACCATCCCGTACCGATCGCCCCACGGCGCATCCATCATCGGCATCACAACCTCCGCGCCGGCATCTGTTGCAGACTTGAAGAGCGCGTCGGCGTCCTCGACGTACATCGCGATCTTTACCGGCGAGCACTTCCCGTCGGGCCCGGTCGAGCCCCACTCGGGGAATGCGTCGTTGCACATCAGCATTGCGTCGCCGATCCGCAGCAGCGCGTACATGATCTTCCCACCCTCTCCAGGCAGCAGCGCCAGCTGCTCGGCGCCGAAGGCTGTCTTGTAGAACTCGATCGCCTTGCCGCATCCGTCGATCGTCAGGTGAGGCGTCACGGTGCTGAACCCGGCAGGGATTTTCTGAACAGACATATCGATCTCCTATGAAGGTAAAAATGAAGGATCAGTTGGTTTCGTGATGAGCCTTGAGCGCGTCCATCACCCTTGGCCACGCGTTCTCGAAGTACGCGAACGCGCCGTCCCATTCTTCCGCGAACTCGGGGTGTGCCGCGAGGTTCTCGTCCCAGCCGGCGTGCGTGATCGTCACCTCGGTCTGCTCGGCGCTGATCGGCTTGAACCCCACATCAACCCATGTGTGGATGAAACGGACATTCGTGAAGTGGGGCGGCGCGTTCCAGGTGAACGAGAGCATCCGCTCGGGCAGGAACCCGAGCACCTTGCACGTCTCCGATCCACGCGATCCCGCAGGCGCCGATTCATCAAACAAGATCTCGAACTTACCACCCAGCGACAGGTCGATCTCCGATTCGGCGCCGATGAACGCGGTCATCCCCTCGCTCGTTGTCCACGATCGCCAGACCTCCCCGACCGACGCCGGGATGACCGCGGTGACCTCGATGAGCCTCGCCCTGCTCGTTGTTGCGTTCATCTCAGTTTGCTCCAGTTTGGTTTGACCAGACGCCGCGATCACCTCGCCGGTGGTCAGCGTCCGGAACCGTTCCGGCGCGGCTTCAACGCGCCGGTATTCCAGGTGTTCCGCGAACATCGTGCGCTCGCCGTTTTTCGCGACAGATTCCATCGTTGCGGTGTACCGATCACCCCCCGGGATCGTCATCCCGATCGCGTACCGGTGGCGCTCGCCGCTTTGCGTGTGTTCGTGCCAGTCCCACTCGACCGTGTCATTCGAGATCCATCGGATCGTCCCCGACCCTGTCGCGCCGGTCTCGTGAACACCGTTGAATCGGATCACCCCGTCCGGATCAAGCCACACCAGCGTCGGTCCGTGATCGAACATGCCGGCGCCGCCGAAGCCGAGCCAGCCGTTGGAGATCAGGCTCCGCCCATCGGGTCCAGTGCGCACGACGTTGCGAACAAGGAACGCATGCCCGTCGGGAGTCTCGCCCTCGTGGATCCACTCCCCACCGGCGAGCGTCCCGAGCAGTTCGAGCGCGCGCTCGGTGCGCTGCGCCTGATCAGGATGTTCCAGGTGCGCCTTGACGCCGTCGAACGTCTGCGCGTTGCCCTCTACAAAGAACGCGTACGCCGCCCTGCCCGCTTCGTCATCGGCAAAGCCGGTCATCACCGACCGGATCCGCGTCGAGTTTGGGCCGATCGGATCCAACTCCAGGATCCCGACCGTCCCGAGCAGCGCCTGCGTGTGCGGGAAATCGACCGGGCCCCGGACCAGTTTCTCGGCGATCCGCCGACCCGGCTCGATCGCGACAACCTCGTGGTGGATCGCGTGATCGCCATCAAGGTCCGCGTTCGGCACATAACTGCACTTGATCAAACCGCCAACCTGCAGATCCACCGAGCAGCTCGGCGTCATCCACTTCCGCTTGTCCTCGTCGTAGAACGCATCCCACACGTCATCGATCGGCGCGTGCACCGTCGCCTCAACCACCAAAGGTTGGAGATCCGCCGCCTCGATTGATCGACTACCAAACGCCGCGATGACCCCAACCATCGCACCCGACATCCATCGCTTCTGAATCATTGCCTTGCTCCTAAAAATGCGCGCCCACCGGCGCTACGAGTCGTTGCTGTCCTTCGTCTTGCCCCGGCTCGCCTGCACGAGCAGCCGATCGGTGTAATCGCGCAGCACCGCGACCGACGCATCGAACGGCTCGATCGACTTCGACGCGCGCGCCTGCATCAGCCCGCCCTCCATCACCGTCAATACGAATTTCGAGATCGCGTTGCGATCGACATCCGCAGGCAGCCGATCACCCGCCTCAACAAGCCATCGCTCAATCTCCGCCGCCCAGTTCGTGAAATTCAGATCGATCAACTCGCGCACGAGCGGGTACTGATCCGAACATTCCAATGCGATATTCCCGATCGGGCACCCCAGCGTGCAGTCCACCTGCACCAGCCAGCCCCGGTACCAGTTCAGCAGCGTGAAGACCCGCTCCACCGGATCGTCCGGCGTCGCCTCCCGTTGCGGCGCCATCACCACCGGATCGAGGTTGTCGAGGTACCACTGCAGGCACGCCCGGAGCAGGTCCTCCTTCGAGTTGAAGTAGTGGTACATGCTCCCCGAGTTCACCTGCGCCTCGCGAAGAATCGTCGAGACCCCGGTCGCCGTGAACCCCTGCTCCTGGAACAGCCGAAGCGCGGCCATGACGATCCGCTCCCGCGTGGGCAGCGGGCTGGATTCAGGCTTCTCAGGCGGGATTTCGTGGATTTGGTCGGGCATGGGCCGTAAGATTTCTTGGTTGAATGATCAATCAATAGCATTGATTCGACTACCCGTCAACATTAAAACCTGTCTTTGTGGATTTTTGCAAAACCACCTCGGCTTCAATTGATTTTGCTGTTTCAGGTCGGCGTCATAAAATCGTAATTGACAGGACCATCGTTTTCTATGTGATGTGAAAACTACCTGAGTTCGAATACTAAAATCGAACCATGATGATCGGTATCAGGCAGCACTGTACAAACTTAAATGAAAAACACTCAACAAAGTAACTTCGATCGATTCATACAAAAATGTAAAAATCACCCGGTCATCGCCTCGATATTACTTATTATTTCTGTTGTTATCCTTTTAGCGAACTTCACCAACGCTCTCTCAGATTTAAGAACCCTGATAATCGGCAAGAGAGACTTTACAAATAATTCCGAGTTCGGCGACGAACAGGCAGCAAATCGAATCCTCGCAAAAACCGATCTGCCGGACCTCGAGAATAGTAAATCCGCGAACTCAGAATCCGTTATCTACGATCCTGTTGCGACAAGATCCGACGAACAGGCAGCAAAACCAATCCTCACAAAAACCGATCTGCCGGATCTTGGGAATAGTAAATCCGCGAACACAGAATCGGTTATCCACGATGCCGCTGCGGCAGAGCCCAGCGTGTTGCTCCCTGAATTTATTCTTGGTGGCCCAACAAAAGAGCCAACAAAAGTCATTCGCGAGGAAACAGCTGCCGAGGTCCTCGCAGTTCTCACGGCGAATGATGGTAGTTGGAATGATGTCCTTGAAGCACGTTTCGCCGATCTGTTCTACGGCCGTCATACCAGAGAAGCGGGGTGGGTCGGCACACTCAGTTCCCATCCAAAAATAATGGATGAAGAATGGCATGTATTTCTTACCGAACCAATGACTAGGACCATGATCGTATTTGTAACTCGCGATCCACGCACCGGAGATATTCGCGAGGGCGATGTCGTCCGCATCCACGGCTGGCTGAAATCTGCCACATCGCTGTGGGTAGTGGTAGAGGACACAGCATACGAAGAGTAAAACTCAACATGCTCCGCTCCACCGCCACCTTCTCCCCCTGCCGGACCTACCGCTACACGCTCAAGCGTGTCTGGGATGCCGAACTGCCGACGCTCGCGTTTATCCTGCTCAACCCCTCCACCGCCGACGAGACTGCCAACGACCCGACCATCCGCCGGTGCATCGGGTTCGCCCAGCTCTGGGGGTTCGGCACGCTCGTCGCCGCGAATATCTTTGCGTTGCGGTCGACGTACCCGAAAGACCTCCGCCTCATCGATGACCCGGTCGGCCCCGGCAACGACCGCGCGATCAAACGGCTCATCAAGTCCGCCGATCTGGTCGTCGCTGCGTGGGGTGGGCACGGCAGGTACCTCAACCGTGGGGCGCGCGTGCTGAGCATGCTCCCCGATGACGCCGTCTGCCTCGGTGTCAACGCCGACGGGGCGCCGAAACACCCGCTCTATCTGCGCAGTGATACCAAGCGGCGACCGCTACCAAAGTAAGTTTCGATTACTCGACCGTCACGCTCTTGGCGAGGTTTCTCGGCTTATCGACGTCGTGCCCACGCAGCACCGCCGCGTGGTACGCGAGCAGCTGCAGCGGGATCACCGTCAGCAGCGGGCTCAACGGCTCGGGGATATCCGGGACGAACACCACATCGTCGGCGACGGTCTTGATCTGCTTGTCGCCCTCGGTGGCGACGGCGATCACGCGACCACCCCTGCTCCTCACCTGCTCGATGTTGCTGATGACCTTGTCGTACTGGGCGCCCTGATTCGCGATGAAGACGCACGGCATCCCGTCGTTGATCAGCGCGATCGGCCCGTGCTTCATCTCCGCGGCGGGCATGCCCTCCGCGTGGATGTACGAGATCTCTTTCAGTTTCAGAGCCCCCTCGAGCGCTGTCGGGTAATTGATCCCGCGACCGAGGAAGAGCCAGTTCTCCTTGTCCACGTACTTGCTCGTGATCTCGCGGATCGCGTCCGACTGCTTGACGATCCCCTCGACCTGCTCCGGGATCCGCTCCATCGATTCGATCAGCCGCGAGCACTGGCTCGCCGGCATGTGCTTGCGCCGTCCCAGGAACATCGCGAGCATCGCGAGCACCGCGACCTGCCCGGTGAACGCCTTCGTTGATGCCACGCCGATCTCAGGGCCAACCCGGAGGTACACACCGGCATCCGTGTCGCGAGCGATCGTCGAGCCGACGACGTTCACAACACCAAGCGACATCGCGCCGCGGTCGGTGACCTCGTGCAACGCCGCGATGGAGTCCGCCGTCTCGCCGGACTGGCTGACCGCGACGATGACCGTGCCCTCTTCGATGAGCGGGTTGCGGTACCGCAGCTCCGAGGCGTAATCGACCTCGCAGGACATCTTGGCGAAGTCCTCGATCAGGTACTCGCCGATCATCGCGGCGTGCAGGGCAGTCCCCTGCGCCGTCAGGATGAACCGCTTGGCGCGGACCAGGTCACGTGCGTACTGCCCGACGCCGCCGAGAACCACCCGGCCATCTTTCTTGTCGAGCCGACCCCGCATCGTGTTCCGGAGCGAACGCGGTTGCTCGAAAATCTCTTTATGCATGTAGTGCGGGTGCCCGCCGAGTTCGATCTGCTCAAGCTCCATCTCGAGCTGCTTGATCTCCGCGGTGACCGGCACGTTGTCGAGCGTTGTCGTGTGGAATCCATCGCGGGTGATCTTGCAGACCTGGTAGTCCTCGAGCAGCACCGCCTGGCTCGTGTGCGAAACGATCGCGGCGCCATCACTGGCGACGATGTACTCGCCCTGCCCGACACCAACGATCAAAGGTGATCCCTTGCGCGCCACGACGAGCGTGTCCGGCTCGTTCCCGCAGATCACCGCGATCGCGTACGCGCCGGTGACCTCGCGCAGCGCCGCCTGCACCGCTTTTTCAAGGTCGTCGTCATACAGTTCAGAGATCAGCGTCGTCAGGACTTCGGTGTCCGTCTCGGTCACGAACTTGCGACCCTTTTCTTCAAGGTAGGTCCGCAGCGAAGCGTAATTCTCGATGATCCCGTTGTGGATCAGCGCAAATGTGTTGGTGTCGTCGGTGTGCGGATGAGCATTGTCGAGCGTGACCTTGCCGTGCGTCGCCCACCGCGTATGCGCGATGCCGAGGTTCCCCTTGAGACCTCCACGCCTGTCCAGGTTCTCTTCGAGACAACTCACCCGGCCGACGGCGCGCTCGATCTCGACACCGTTGGCGTTGACGACCGCCATGCCGGCGGAGTCGTACCCGCGGTACTCCAGGCGCTTGAGGCCCTCGATCAGCAACGGCTGGGCCTCCCTGGACCCGATGTAAGCGACGATTCCGCACATAAATAGCGTTCCTTCTCGAGAGGCAACCGGTTCTCGGACTCCTGTGTCCTACGACACAAGCCCATCACAGGATCGACCATTGTTGCCGTCCCCTGCGGGAAAGACCACAGGAAAACCCACGCCAACACCGGACGGGCCCCTACCATTGCCACATGCCCGACCTCTGGTCCGACAAACGCGAGTCCGCCCGCCAATCCGTTGAGCCCCTCGCCTCGAGGATGCGCCCAAGGACCCTCGAAGAATTCGCCGGCCAGACCCACATCGTGGGCGAGGGCCGACTCCTCAAGCGGATGATCGATTCCGACACGCTCAGCAGC
>JAJDDA010000209.1 GCA_029260535.1 Phycisphaerales bacterium
ACCGGTGAGTCTCGAAAGGGGCTCCACGGGTTCGAATCCCGTCCTCTCCGCTTCAGTGAATTAAGCCCTCCTCACGAATCGTGGGGAGGGCCTTTTTCTTAGAAGATGACCGAGGGATCAAGGCACTCCAATTCCTCAGGCAGCGTTTCAATGAATGCGATGAACGCAGGTTCGCCGTGGATCGGGTCAATGTCGTTGTCGTCATAGAATTCTCGCCGTGTTGGTGCTGCGCACAGTTCGGCAAAGCGCTGCAGGAGCGACACCGCAGCCTCGACGCAGCTCTTGAGCCGCTCTGCACACGCCAGGTTAACCAGCGCCCCGGCCTTTGGCTCCGCAGACGCTTCCGTCATCACCAGCACAGCATCGTAATCAACTTCGGTGCGTCACTGCAGTCCTCGCGACGTGCTGCGAAGTCAGGTAGATGTTATTGATGCGAAAATGATTGGAAGTCCAAAGTGGCTATGGCTTTGTTTGGCGAATCCCGAATTTTGGGATTTGGCTGAGTTATCGCCAGGTCTGCTGTGTGGCCCGGATTGCATCATTGAGATCGGATAGGTATTCGCCGGCTCCGCTTTGATCAACGAGTTGATCGATTGAGATTGCGTCCTCCTTCGTCAGCGCTGTTATTACCAGCATGTTCCCGTCGTCCATCGTGGCAGTCTGTTTTAAAAGAAAGCTCCGGGCCAGTGGGCTCCCCCCGTATTCAAAGTGATACGAGGTGACTCCCTGGCCCTTATCTTGTCTGGTCGGTGGTCTTCCTGTAATTTCTGTTGCGAGCCACGCGAGAGCGGGTACTCCGAGATTTTGGAGGCCTTCCTGGCCGAGAGTGATTGTGATCGCCGCTGCCCGTCTCGAAGTTAACTCAGGATCGAGTCGTGTCATGGTCAGGATCTGTTCGTAGCGGCGTCGTAGCGTTTCCGGGGAGTAACCCTCAACCTCTGCCGAGACCAACACGGCATCCGCGATCAGATCCGCAGCGAGCGTTCGTTGATCGGTCTCGAGTGTCACATTCCTGGCGATGAGTAGTGTCACAGCGTCAGCAATCCGAGCGCTCAAATTTCCTTCGAGCGGGCTGATCGTGTTGCTGTCTGCCCACGTTCGATCTCCCAGGTGGCGCATATACAGGGCGATTGGGGGGAGTGAGGCAGCAGGGTTGCAGTTAAGCATCTCCTCAAGAAACTGGCTCGCCCAGTAGTGCTTGTAGTATGAATTCAAGAAAAGCGTGACTGATTCCGGATTGAGTATCGCACGGCAATTTTCGACTAACAGCTGGTGGTGTTCGTAGAACTTGAGTGAGCGGATTGCCGTCAAGCCTTGCATGATCTCGATGTCATCCCCGTCGAGATCCAATCCGAATATTGATCTGATGATCGAGTCGATTCGTTCACCGGCGGGAACAACTGCCGCGATCTCCGGCAGGATCGCGTAGATCGGCAGGAAAACAGTGGAATCCTTGATGGGATCTCTGTGCAGGACGATACCGTAAGCCATCTGCTCTCCAGGGGCTGTGAATAGAGTGCCCGGACCGATGACGGGTCCTCCGCTGCTTCCACCGGTAGCGCCCTCGGACAAGATCCAAAGTTCCTGCGTCAGGTCTTTTCCGCGCAACAGCTCGATTGAACCCGTCTTGCCGCGCGGCGATCCCTGGTGCCCATTCGGGAATCCGTAAGGCCGGAAGACTTCATTCCCCGTCAATTCCAGGAGCGATTTACGGCCCTCGAATGGGTTGATCTTGATTTCATGGAAGTGGGCAAGAACCGAACGAGCCGGGTTGGACTCTGCGTCCTTGATCTCAAGTATTGCCCAATCGTTGACTGACGGGCACTTGGCGTTGTTTGCCATCAGTGTCTTGAGTGCCTGCTCGGACAGCCCTTTGGGGAGACCCCAATTCAGGAGTGTTGCATGGAGATCAACTTCTAACCGCTTCGGGGTTGGTCCGATCGGGACCAGGCGATCCGTCCGGAGAGTGATCTCTTCACCGAGGGCCCCACACCCGGCGCTGTGGACCACATGAGCCGCGGTGAGAAGGAGACCGCGCTCTTTATCGACGAGCCAGGTGGTTCCGGTGGACTCTCCATTGTTTGAGATAACCCGGAATACACCGATGGTTTCAGAGGCCTCGTCATCAGCTTTGCTTTGTGAAATGATCGCAGCGAGTGCGATCATTACGATGAACAGTGCGGAGGCTCGCATTTGTTCAGCCTCCGCTCATGAGCTCGTAAAGCAGGTCGGCGCTGACGCGCTCGTATTCTACCGAGCTTTCTGACACTGCGTTGGAGAGGAGCGTGTTCGGGAACCAGGCCGCCTTGTACCCGATCATCATGGGACTGTCGAAGCTGATTTCGAAAGTTGATTCAGATGTGGATTTGATCTTGAATCCCGCCTTTGCGATTAACTCGATCTCTTCGGCTTCGAGCTTGCCGATGAATTCCTTCTTGAGTTTCGCGGATGCTCGAAGGCTCTCCACTTCGAGCGTTTCCCATACAAAGAAGACATTCTTGAGTTGGCCATTGTCCCGGTGATAGCGAAGGGTGTCGGCAACGCTCTCCCGCAGTTCGTTCTTCATCTCGGTTACCCGCTCTTCGGGGAGAATCCATGCTCGCTGAGGGGTTCCAAAGTCGATGGAGATCTCCTCGACATACTTTACCGCAAGCTCTGCGTTGATCATCACGGAGAGGAGCTCGACGGCAATCGAGGTGTCGAACGTGCGCCGAGCGGTGAGTTTGTCGGCGATTGTTGTGTCTTTCAACTGATAGAGGCTCTCGATGTTGACGCGGTCGTTGAACGTTCGATTCGCCGATGAGAGTGTGAGCGGCGTTCGCCTCCCCTCAGTGTCGGTCGCGATCGAGAAGATCGTCGCGGGGCGGTCTTCGGTCCGGAAGGGGGTATACATGGTGTAGTGATTGTCGCGGAGGAGGCGAGCGAGCTCTGTCTGCATCGATGTGGGTGCGCTGCACCCCGAAAATCCTGAGACCAAGAACATCCCGGACACGAATAAGATTGTTGTTCTGAGCAGCATTATTGTTTCCTCCTAAAAAATTCATGAGTAAGGGGGGCGATGGTGATCCAGGCGGGTGCTTTGATAATTTTCGGCAGGCAGCGCCAGGGCTTATGGCTTTGACGCTATGCGGCTTGCGCGTGTATCGGCGGTGGAGCTGCCGGTCGGAAAATCCGTTGTCAAAGGCCAGGAGTCGGCTGTTGTTGACCACTCCGGCATCAGACCTTGGGGGTCTTTGAACGGTAAAGATGCCTTTAACGCAAGCTCAATGAGCTTGCTCTGGCCCTCGTCGCATTGCAACAGCTCATTGATCATTTTGAGCAGCTGCGTGTCTTGCTCAAGAACCGCGATCCCATAGTTTTCAACATCAGAATAATCCTGGTTCTGACTTTGGATGTTCACGTATGGGAGCGAAAGGAGTTCGAGATCGGATCGGAGCTCGTTGTTTGCTTTGAGCCTTAATCTTCCATTCCAGGCATAGGCGTAGTCGGTGAACCCGGCGTAGACGTCGCCTCGATCAATCGCGAGAAGGATATCATCAACTCTTGCGATTTTGACAATTGCTGAGGGGCGATAGAGCTTGGCGAATCGCTCGCTTGTCGTCCCCGCTACGAGGGCGATCGGCTTGCCCGCGATATCCTCTGCGGTCGCAGGGATCTCATCGTTGCGAACAATGGCGCATTGATTGGTTTGGTAATAGGGCTCGGAAAAACTGATTGAAAACTGTTCTTCGCGAGCCTTTGTTGCTGTTATGCTTGAGATAATACAGTCAACCTCTCCCGTTTGGAGGGAGGTGAATAACGAGTTCCAATCACGTCGAATGAAGCGGCACTCGATCTCTCCGTGAGATGATCCCAGCCGTGCTTGCTGCTCGGCGCTGGGTTGCAATGTGCTCTCCAATGAAGCGGAGATCCATCGCATCAATTCAATTTCGAGCCCTTCGAGTGATCCAATCGGGCCCGCGCCGGTGCTCGAATCCGCCTGCTGAATGAACAGGCCGTTGGTAGACGGGAACACGCCGACACGGAGTTCTCTGGTCCGAAGAATGCGATCAAGCGAGTTTGCATAGAGATCGAAATAGACAACACTGCTGGCAAGCGGGGCATTTGAATTGGAGCTGATGTCTCGGATTCTCCACCAGATCCGGCCGGATTTGAATCCATCCAGCTGCTCCATTTTGAGTTCGTAGCGTGTGCCGGTGACGGGAACAGTGAGCAGCGGATCGGCAAGAGTGGGCCGGGTAGAGCCGGCAGACGCACCCGTGACGGGGGGATTAGGTCTCCGGTTCGGATCGGTAATCCAGATGTCGATGGCGTAATCTGCATCATCGGCGTCTTCCAGAGCAGCCCATTCGAGCGTTGCTTGTGAATCAAAGATCGTGACCGGGGGGCGCCAATCGAGGCTTGCAGGACGAACCGGTGAAGGAGCGGGGAGAGCGACAGGCAGGTCGTCTGCATGCCTGGCTTCGATCGATCGAACACTCGCCTGAACCGATGCGATGTCGCGACGGAGTTGGTCCTCAAGCCCTGTTGTGATTTGGCCGCTAATACCGGCGAGGATACTCTTGCTGCTCACGTCGTCCCACTGGTCAATCAGTGCTCTGCTCTTGATTTCGGCCATCGCAAGTTGAACTTGTTCGAGTTCGGTCTTGAACAGCTCGAATTTTTTGTAGTCATCAGAATCTTGGAATCCCAGGAACTCGGTGAGCGCAACCTGGGCGGTCGCAAGCATCCTTTGGGCTTCGTCGTTCTTCTTGGCGGCCTCTTTGACTTGGTCGTTCGCGGAATTGAGGAGCTTGTCGCTGTTCGACACCGTCTGGCGCGATGACATGTAGATACTGGACAACGAAATGATCACAACCACGCCGATGACGGCGACGGTTGATCTTGCCCAGCGGAGGATCTCGTGCCTGGTGTCCATCAGCCAATAGAACCGGATCATGCGATCCTGCTCCGTGACTACTTGGTCCATGCTCTCTTTGTGATCCTTGCAGAGGCATCGCAGTACAGCCGCGGTTAACGGATTCTGGCAAGCAGGGCAGGTCGGATAGCTTGTTTTCCCGCGAGCATTCTTATCACCCCGATCTTTGCCGGTGCTGTGCTCGCCATCACTCGGGGTGACGGGATCCTCGTCGCGCGATTTGGTGCCGGGGATAAATTTGCGCTTCGATGTTTTTGATTGATCAACCATCATCCGAGATCCTCAGAAGGCTCCGTGCTGGAGCGGGTTGTTGTTCAAGTGCCGACTCTCGAGGCCTAACGATCATTGGGCAT
>JAJDDA010000210.1 GCA_029260535.1 Phycisphaerales bacterium
GCCAATCATCTCAAAGGCGCAGCCGACGCGCCAGGTGCGCACGAACCGCGCCGATGAGCACGAATCGTCCAATTTTGAATCGGCGCTGCACCAAGCCGGAGAAACGATTGAGCAGCGAGACGCTGCAGACTCAATTCGCGATGATGCCGTGACACCAACTGATGATAAGGTTGATCCGGTGGAGTCTGAGGCGGAACCTGCTGCTGCGGACGAGGCGGATCCCGAATTCGCAGTTGAGACGCCGATCGACAACGCGGAAGCAAATCCTGAAGCTGTGGCGTTGATCGGCGAAACGGTCCCGCGACCGGTTGCCGATCCGCTGACGGCGGCATCAGCCAGCACCCCTGAAACATCAGAGCAGCAGGCGAAGGGTGCTACGAATCCTGCGCCGAAGCCGATCGCCTCGGGATCACCGGTGACGGCGCCTGAGACATCACAGGAACCCGAATTACTCCTTGCAGAAGAGCAGCCTGAGGTTGCTCCTGCCAAAGCAAGCACCGAAACCCAGTCGGCGCCACTGCCGCAGACGGAAGGCCAATCTACGGCAGCCGAAACGCAGGCTGCAACAGTGAATACGTCGGCTCCTCCGGCTCCTCAATCGGTTGAGCCGGCATCGGCGCAGGCCGCGTCGAGCGATGCCTCGGTCGAGATCGGGAGCGAGACGGGCAGCGGCGCGGAAACCTCGCAGGATGACGCCAGGCAGGGCGCTGCTCAGCAGCGACCGGACTCCGCGGCTCGGGTTCTCGAATCCACAGCAGCCCCGCAGCCCTCGATTGAGCCGATCGAGGCGCAACCGCTGCGCCAGCCGGTGGCCGAAGCCGCGCCGAGCGTTGCTGAACCGGTCGCGATCGACCCGCAGCCGGCGCCTTCTGGTCTGAGTCCGCAGGGGGTCCGCCCCGGCGCTGCTCCGACGGCAGCGCAGGCGCCCTCGCTGGGGACGGTTGAGCCCGATCAGGCCTTTACAACGGCGGTCCAACGCGGTTTAGCCGCAGCGGTGCGGCAGCAGGGGGGGACGCTGACGATCAAGCTCGACCCACCGTCGCTTGGGAAACTCACGATCCGGATGACGATCGATCAGGGCAGGGTGGAGGCCTCGTTCGATGCGAACAACGCGCAGGCACGCGACTTGCTAATCGAACATGCGTCCACGCTCCGCGCCCAGCTGCGCGACAAGGGATTGTCCGTTGAGAAGATCGAGATTGTCGGCGCGAGCGCGGCTCAGGCGGCTAGGGCATCACAACCTCAATCGAGCAGCGGTGATCAGCAAGGCTCGCACAGCGAGCACGACGAGTCGCAGCACGATGCGGCGGACGGGCAGAGCAGGGGTCGGTCGGAGACCGGCGAGGAACAGTCGTCCAGGAATGACGGCATCAACGGAGACTCGGCGCGGAGCGCTGAGGACCCGGCCACCTCACGGTTCGAGACGGAATTGCGCTACAGCGTGAACGCCGTCGCCTGAACCAGCCGTAACTCCTGATCCGGAGCCTTGCATCCATGTCCGCTATTGACGCCGCCACATCAACCGCTGCTACAACCAACAACTCGACCCGGACTGTTGGCGAGCTGGACAACAGCGAGTTCCTCGAGATCATCTTCGCGGAACTGACGAACCAGGACCCGCTCGCTCCGAACGAGACGAAGGACCTGCTCGAGCAGATCAGCCTGATCCGCGGGATCGAATCCGATACATCGCTCGCAAGCACGCTCGGCGAGTTGGTCAACCAGAACGCGCTGGCGCAAGCCGGAGGCTTGATCGGCAAGTTTGTCTCGGGGACCAACGAGTTCGGTGACGCCGCGGAGGACTTTGTGCTCTCGGTGACGTCAACGACGGATGGCCCGATCCTGAACCTGCTCAACGGGCAGCGCGTCCCGATGGACCGGATCAAGGAGATCATCGACCCCGCCGCGTTCGGCGCGGTGCCGAGCAGCTCGGATTCGGCTGATGAGGACGAAACGACAACCCCATGACCAACGAAGCGGTCAACCTGCTCCGCCGGCTCGGTTCCGGCGTGATCCCCGGCGCGGCATCGTCGCAAGCGATCGGTGCGCCGATCGAGGGGATGGATTTCCCGACGCTGCTCGTCGGCGCAGATCGGGGCATGATCCGCACCGGCAGGACGGTGCTCATCGGAGGCGATCTTGAATCTCCGCTGAGCATGGATCAGCTGCGCAACATCGCCGACGCGATCGACCTCGCGGAGACCACCGGTGTCATGTCAGTGCTCGTCCTGATCGATCGCAGGGCGCTGGCGGTTGATGTCCAGCTCCGAACGGTGACCGCGGAGGTTCCGATCGACATCCCGGCGCAGGCGCCGGCGGATGTGCTGCGGGATATCGAAGCCGCGGTTGTCGCGATGAACACTGTGGTGTTCGAAGATTCGGACGACAGCGCCGAAGCCAATCAGACCATCTCGACGCGGAGGCACGTCGCGGATTTAGCACAGATCCAGAACCGATCAGTAGCGGAGCTGCTGGCCGGGGACCCCTTGCAACGGAGCGCTGGCTGAGACTGCCGCCGTCGCGATCAAGTAATTATTCGTTCTGGAAGGAACTTTCCAAATGGCCTCGACCACAGCACTGCTCTCCGGACTCTCAGGACTGAACGCCCACTCTCGGCGCCTTGAGGTCATCGGTAACAATATCGCCAACGTCAACACCACCGCGTTCAAGTCGACGCGATTGCTCTTCTCCCCTGCGCTGAGCAGGAACATCTCGCTGGGCACCTCGCCCAGCGCCGCGACCGGCGGCACGAACCCGGGTCAGATCGGCCTGGGAGTCTCGATCGGTGGCACGCAGCGCAACTTTACCTCCGGCGCGGTCGCGACGACCGGGATCAGCTCCGACCTTGCGATCGAGGGCGACGGGTTCTTTATCGTCGAACGAGCCGGGCAGCAGTTCTACACCAGGGCTGGCGCGTTCCAACTCAACAGCGCCCGGCAGATGGTCACGCAAACCGGCGCGAGGGTGCAAGGGTACGGCGTCGATGACAACTTCAATGTCATCGAGGGCGGGCTTGTTGATCTCGAGATCCCGATCGGCACGCAGACCCTCGCGGAGGCGACGGAAAACGTGACGCTCGCGGGCAACCTGAACGCCGGAGGCGACACCGCGACGCAGCCCTCGATTACGACCTTCGACCAGGCGTTTGTGGATCAGGCGGACGGCGCTACGGTTCTCACAGGAGCGTCGCTGCTGACCGATGTCTGGGATTCTTCTGCCGCGATTGGCACGCCGCTCTTTGCCGCTGGTCAATCGATCCGGCTCGCGGACATCATGAAAGGTGACCGGACACTCCCGACCGCGGACCTCGCGATCACCGGCGCTACGACGGTGCAGGACATGATCGACTTCATGGAAGACGCGCTCGGCATCGTTCCCGGCCAGGTGTACCCCGACGGCAGCACGTCCGGTGTCACGATCGATGGCGCCGGTGTCGTCACGGTGACGGGCAACATCGGCGAAGACAACACGGTCATGATCGACGATTCGGACTTCCGCCTGCTCGATGCCGCTGGCGCGGAGATCCAGGAGGGGATGACCTTCACGCAGGTGCAGCTCGCCGATGGCGAATCGGTCACAACCACCGCTGCGGTCTTCGATTCGCTCGGGACGAGGCTGTTCGCGGACATCACGATGGTCTTCGAGTCCGCAGGGACCACCGGGACGACGTGGCGCTACTACATCGATTCCGGTGATGACACCGATGTCGATCTGAATGTCGGAACCGGGACGGTTTCCTTTGACAACTTTGGTCGACAGATCGACACCGGGCCGGTGAGTGTCTCGATCGATCGCCTGAACACCGGCGCCGTCGATCCTCTGGTCTTCGACCTGAACCTGAACTCGGGATCGCAGTCGGTCACCGCGCTATCGGAAGAGTCGGGCGTTTCGACGCTCGGCGTCCCGTTCCAGGACGGAGTTGAACTGGGCATCCTCTCGAACTATTCGGTGGGTGACGACGGCGTCATCACCGGTGGGTTCACCAACGGGCAGACGCGGGTCATCGGGCAGGTCGTGCTCGCGACGTTCTCGAACCCCGAGGGCCTCGTTGATTCGGGCGACAACAATTACCTCACAGGACCCAACTCCGGCGCTCCGCTGGTGACTCCTCCGCTGCAGTTCGGCTCAGGCCGGGTCGTTGGTGGGGCGCTCGAACTGTCGAACGTGGATCTGGGCGCCGAGTTCATCAACATGATCCAGACGACTACCGGGTACTCCGCGGCGTCGCGGGTGATCTCGACCACTGACCAGTTGCTCCAGCAGCTCGTGAACATCTAAGCGAGATTCGTGAGTGAGATAGGCATGACAGGACGCACCCGATGATCACGCTTACCAGACTCAACGGCGATCGCTTTGTGGTCAACGCGGAATCGATCCGCTTTGTCGAAGAACGCCCCGACACCATGCTCACGCTCAGCGGTGGCGAGCGGGTGATCGTCGCCGAGTCGATGCATGAGGTCGTCGAGCGGACCGTCGATTACGGTCGTCACTTGCGATCCGTCATGCCGCCTTCATAAAGGTTACGCAGACGATGGGGCGCGCATCCGCGCCAGCCTGCATCCGCGTGGTCCGAAAACAAACACCTCCGCGATCAATCCTCAAGACCCGCCCAATCCGGGTCGATGGCAGGACCGGATCGTTCTGCGCCGGCACGGATGTCGGTGGTCCATCGGAGGATGTCAGGTGGATATTGCCACAGTCATTGGGTTGGTGCTTGGTTTCATCGTGATCGTTGGCGCGATCCTGATGGGCGGTATGCCCCAGATGTTCTTCGATGCGCCGTCGGTCGTTGTTGTGATCATCGGCGCGATCGCCGCGATGTTTACCGCGTTCCCTCTTGGCAACATCCTGTGTGTGCCCAAGGTGATGCTGAAGACCATCTTCTCGAAGCCTCCGGCGATCGACAAGATCCTCAAGCAGCTCGTGACCTTCGCCGAGGTCGCCCGCCGGGACGGCATCCTCGCTCTCGAGAACCACGTCGATGACATCGAGGACGCGCTGCTGATCCAGGGGATCCAGATGGCGGTTGACGGGACCGACCCCGAATTGATCGAGGCCATCATGGAGGC
>JAJDDA010000211.1 GCA_029260535.1 Phycisphaerales bacterium
ATCGGACCAACCTGCCCCTCCAGGATCCGATCCTGATCTTCCCCCACAGCCTGGTCAGCCTGCAGGCGCTCGCGCCAGACACCAAGAAGCAGGTCGCCCTCACGATCCCCCGCCCGCTGCGGTCGCCCTCGATTCCCTCCCTCGTGAAGCGGATCCTGCGCGACGCGCGCGGTCGCTACTCGGTCCACTACGGGGAGGGCGCGGGGTTGACGATGGGCAAGGCGGCCTTCGACGGCCAGGTCGAGCGCCGGATCCTGGCCACCCTGCGGCGTCGGTTGGCGCGCGTTCCTCGCCAGGCAGGCGCCGTGCCTGCGCTCCTGGTCGCGGTCGCGGAGCGAGATCCCGGCGGCGTCACGATCGAGTCGGGCGGCAAGCGGATCCTGGAGCGGATGATCGTGTTGCACGAAATCAGCGTCCAAGCCCCGGCCGGTCAGCGCCACACGATCGCGGGCCTCGAGCCGCACGTCCTCCACCACGACGTGCGCTGGTTGCCGACCAGCGGCAAGACAGGGACCCCGCCCATCCTCGAGGGCTATGGGCCGAAGACGCCGTCGATCGTCACGTTCCGCTGGCAGCTTCCGGCCACGGCCGACGCTCCCCTGAAACCCGATCAGTTGACCGTGCTGTGGATGCTCTTCGTGACAGGGCTCGCGACGATGATCGCGCTCTACGCGAGCGAGTACATGGCCGGCGACAAGGGCTACGCGCGATTCTTTGGGTTCTTCTCGCTCTTCGTCTTCATGATGTCGTGCCTGGTGATGGGTGACAGCCTCGTGCTGCTCTACCTCGGCTGGGAAGGCGTCGGGCTCTGCTCGTACCTGCTGATCGGGTTCCTTTACAAGAAACCGAGCGCGGTCGCGGCGGCGAAGAAGGCGTTCATCGTCAACCGGATCGGCGATCTCGGCTTGGCGCTGGGGCTGATGCTCGCGTTCACGCAGTTCGGCTCGCTCGAATACAAAGAGATCTTTGCGCAGGCGGCGCACTGGCAAGCCGAGGTCGCGGCGGGGCACGAGGTCCCGTGGTCGATCCGGGCGATCCCGCTGCTGCTGATGGTCGGCGCCTTTGGCAAGTCGGCGCAGCTGCCCCTGTATGTCTGGCTCCCCGACGCGATGGAAGGCCCGACCCCCGTTTCGGCGCTGATCCATGCCGCGACGATGGTGACCGCTGGTGTGTACCTCGTCGCGCGGTTCCTGCCGCTCTTCGAACTGAACCCCGCGGCGCTGAACACGGTCGCGTGGATCGGCGGGTTGACGGCGTTCTTTGCCGCGACGATCGGGATGGCGACGTACGACATCAAGCGGGTCATGGCGTATTCGACGGTTTCGCAGCTCGGGTACATGTTCCTGGGGCTTGGTGTATTGAGCAGCGCCGGGGCGGCGTATCACGTCTTCACGCACGCTTTCTTCAAGGCGACGCTCTTCCTCGCTTGCGGCGCCGTCATGCACGGGTTCGCCGGGCAGCTGGACCTTCGGCGCCTCTCAGGGCTGATCCACGTCAAGGGCTGGCAGATCGTTTCGTTTGCGATGCTGATCGGGTGCCTGTGCCTTGCCGGATTCCCGCTGACATCCGGGTTCTTCTCGAAGGACATGATCATCGCCGAGGCGTTCGTCACCGACGGCTTCGGTGGGACCCCGCTCGGGTTGCTCGCGCTGCTGACGGCTGGGATGACCGCGTACTACACCTTCCGAGTCTTCTTCAGGGTCTTCCTGGGGCCGGTCGAGTACCACGCCGGTGATGAGCATCACGGCGATGACGACCACGGCGACGATGGGCACGGGTTCCATCCGCACGCGCCGGGTTGGGCGATCAATACGGTGCTCGTCGTGCTGAGCGCCGGAGCGCTGCTCGCGGCGATCCCGTACTTCCTCGACAAGCCGAACCACGGCTGGGTCGGTGGTTTGGTGCATCACTCGACGGCTGCTGTCAGCAACGTCACCGTTGGGGTCGATCACAGCGCGACATTCCTGGGCTTCGACCCGCACAAGATCATGTACTTCGTTTCGGGTGTTGTCGGCATCGTCGGGATCTTCATCGCGTGGATGCTGCACTACCGTGGCCGGACCGAGGCGGCGACCTCGCCCGGCGCTGAAAATGCGGCCAAGGCGGTGGGACCGATCCTCGGTTGGGCGACGAACAAGTGGTACGTCGACGAGTTCTACGACTTCCTGCTGCGCAAACCGCTGTGGTTCATGGCGCACGTCTTCTACTTCATCGACGCTTTGCTGGTCGATGGGATCGTGAACCTGTTCGGGTGGCTGCCCAGAGCGATCGGCGGATCGCTCCGTCCGAGCCAGAACGGGTTGCTCCAGTCTTATGCCGTTGGGATGACCGGGGGGCTCGCGCTCCTGCTGGCCATTGTTTGGATTGTGAGCTAACGCACCGATGCTGACCGCACTGATACTCATCCCGCTGCTCGGCGCCCTCCTGGTGGCGCTCGCGCCGGCGCGGTTCACGAAGACACTCGCGACGGCGATCACGCTCGGCGCGTTGCTGCTCTCGATGATCGCGGCTTTTCAGTTCAACTGGGAGTTCCCGGCGCACGTCAGCTTTGCGCAGTCGTTCCCGCTCGTTGAGCAGCTCGGGATCAATCTGTCTGTCGGCGCTGATTCGGTGTCGCTGCTGCTGATCCTGCTGACCGCGTTGCTTGGTCCCTTGTGCGTGGTGGGTTCGTTCACCTCGATTACCACGCGGGTAAAGAACTACTACGCGTGGCTGCTCGTGCTGCAAGCCGCGGTGACGGGTGTCTTCGCGGCTCAGGACCTGATGCTGTTCTACGTCTGCTTCGAATTCACGCTGATCCCGTTGTACGTGCTGATCAGCCTGTACGGCTCGACGAACCGGCGCAAGGCGGCGACGAAGTTCTTCATGTACACCTTCACCGGTTCGGTGATCGCCCTCGCGGGGCTGGTGTACGTCTCGTACGTCGCGTACGAAGCCAACCTGACGTGGGACTGGTCGATCAAAACGCTGCAGATCGCGGCGCAATCGATGACGAGGACCGAGCAGACGTGGGTGATGCTGGCGATGCTCGCGGGGTTTGCGGTGAAAGTACCGCTCTTCCCGGTGCATACATGGTTGCCGCTCGCGCATACTGAAGCGCCGACCGCCGGGTCGGTCGTGCTTGCCGGTGTGCTGCTGAAGCTCGGCACCTACGCGTTCTACAAGTTCATCCTGCCGTTCACGCCGCTGGCGGTGATGCAGTATGCCCCGGCGATCGCGGTGCTCGCGATCATCGGGATCATCTACACGGGGTTGATCTGCTGGGCGCAGAGTGATGTCAAGAAACTCGTCGCGTACTCCTCGGTGAGTCACCTCGGGTTCTGCGTGCTCGGATTGTTCGCGGTCAACATGGTCGGTATTCAGGGTTCGATCCTGTACATGATCAACCACGGGCTCTCGACCGGCGCCTTGTTCTTCTGCATCGGGATGCTCTACGAGCGTTACCACACGCGATCGATGGATGAGGTGGGGGGCCTGGCGGTGAAGATGCCGATCTTCGCGTTCTTCCTTGTCTTTTTCACGATGGCTTCGGTTGGGCTCCCGGGGCTCAACGGGTTTGTATCAGAATTTATGTGCCTGCTCGGCGCGTTCCAGTCCGGCGCCGGTGGCCCTGGCGGTGTCGAGTTCGGCACGCTCGGCCCCTGGTACGCCGCGGTTGCCGCGACCGGGATGATCGTCGCGGCGATGTACCTGCTCTATATGGTCGGGCGAGTGCTGTTTGGTCCGTTGCTTGAACCCGACGGGCACCACGAGCACGAGAAACTCCCGACGGATCTTTCCTGGCGCGAGATCTCGGTGCTGACACCGATCGCGGTGCTTTGCCTGCTGCTCGGTTTGTTCCCGACGCCGATCCTCCGATCGCTCGAAGCGCCGGTGGGGATTGTTCTGAAGGACATGGAAAACGCTTACGACCGCGCACTGACCGAGGCGCCGCTGGTCGTCAATGACGAATCAACAACCGATGGTGTGCAGGTCGTTGTCGCTCCGATCAAAGAGGCGGAGGCAGCCCGATGACCGAAAAACTGGCGCTGCTGCATCCTGAGATTGTCCTGTTCATCACCGCGACGATTGTCATGGTGCTCGGGCTTTCGAGGAGAGTCGCGGTCCGCAAGAGCTGCGCCGCGATCACGGGGCTCGGTCTGCTCATCGCGGCGTGGCTCGCGTGGGACAGCCCGATGATGACCGGGATGTTCCCCGGGTTGCTCCCATACGGCAAAACCGTGGTGGTGGTGATCTCGCTGCTGATCCTCCCGCTGCTGACCGGCGTCGTGGATCAGGACTACGAATCGGATGTCGCCAAGGGCGAAAAGTTTGATCCGCTCCGCTCGATGCGTGGCGAGTTCTATTCGTTCTTCCTCTTCTCTGTCATCGGCGTGCTGCTTTGCGTCAGCGCCGACGACCTGATCTGGCTCTTTCTGGCGCTCGAACTGACAAGCCTCCCGACGTACGTGATGGTCGCGACCTCATCCAAACGCCTCCGGGCGCAGGAAGCCGGCGTCAAGTACTTCTTCCTCGGCGCCCTCGGCGCTGCGATCTTCCTGTACGGGTTCGCGATGCTTTACGGCGCTACCGGGACAACGAACATCCCCGAGATCGCGCAGAGCCTGACCGTCAACGGTATCTCGCCGATCGCAACACTCGGTGTTGTGCTCGCGATTGTTGGTGTTTCGTTCAAAATCGCCGCAGCACCGATGCACTTCTACACGCCGGACGTCTATCAGGGCGCGGCGTCTCCGGTCGCGGCGTACCTGGCGTTCGCTCCCAAAGCAGCGGGTTTCTTCGCGCTGATGCACATCCTCAGCACGGTCGGCTGGACGCACGGCGCGGACGGGACGGCGCTCCCTGCGGATATCCGCGTGGTCCTATGGGTGATGGCGGCGCTGACGATGACCGTCGGCAACGTGCTGGCGCTGCTCCAGAGCTCGGTCAAACGGCTGCTCGCGTACTCGTCGATCGCGCACTCGGGGTATATGCTGACCGGTCTGCTCGTCGGTCCTGCGCTGATCGCGCAGAGCGTGACACCCGAGAGTGTCGCGGCACAGAACGGGTTGGCGGCGATGCTCTTCTACCTGTTCACCTACGGCGTGATGACCGTCGGCGTCTTTGCGGTGATCTCGTGTCTCGAGACGCGGACTCCCCGGAACACCGAGATCGAACTGGATTCCATCGAGGACCTCAAGGGGCTGTGCAGGCGCCAGCCGGTGCTCGGCTGGGCGTTGGTGCTGTGCTCGCTCTCATTGCTTGGCATGCCACCGCTGCTCGGGTTCTTCGGGAAGCTCTTCCTGTTTACGTCCGTGATCGCGGCGCACGAGTACGTGCTGGTCGTCGTCATGGCGATCAACGCGGCGATCGGCGCGGTGTACTACCTGCGTCTGGCGCTTGGCCCGCTGGTGGATGAGCCGAACGAGTTCCGACCTCGCGCGAGGCTGATCGTGTCGTACCCGAGAAAGGTCACCGCGGTTGTTTCCGCTGTAGGGGTTGTGGCGCTGGTGCTCTGGACGACACCGATCCAGTTCGCATCAAACAATGCAACGCTGACGCCTGGCTCAGATGAAGGCGGCGCTCCGCTGGCGATCGAGTCGGTGGTCACCGGCAAGCGCAGTGGCGGTCCGGAGATCACCGACAACTCGCTGCTGCCGGTGCATAATCCCGAGTGATCGAGCATCGCTCGAACTGAAAAACCGATTTGTTTCAATCAGGCCTTGGCCGGCTTCGCTTCGGGCTTCTTGTCCGCGTTGTCCGCCTGCTCGATGAGCTTGACGAGGCCGCCGCCGTGCTGGATGACTCCGCCGATGAGGGCGACCACCGCGACGACGAGCGGGACGATCATCTGATTGTCGGTCATGGTGTGGGACAGGTCGCCCTGCCAGATCCCGACGCCGACGAGCAGGCTGAGCATCCCCAGCACGAGCATGGTTGACCCGACGATCGAGGTGAAGACGATCACGACGACACGGAACGCGATGAAGGCGAGCATACCCATCGCGATTAATCCGATGACAGCGCCGAGCTGCACGCTGGATTGGTGTTCGGGGGGTGCGAGCATGGACCAGAGGTTGGCGCCGAGGAAGGCGCCGGCGAGACCGCCGAAGAACGCGACGGTGAATTTCATCAAGGGCAGCGCGATAATGGCGAAGAGCAGCGCGAGAGCCAGTGCGGCGACCATCGCGCCAGAACCGATCTCGCCACCCAATGCGGTGCCTGCCCACAGGCCGCACAGCGCGGCGAGGATCAGCACGACGGTCTTGCGCCAGCGGTAGCCCTGGAACGTGCAGATGACGCCGAGGACGATCATCACGCCGGCCCAGACGATGTTGATCTGCGTGAGGGCCTCGGCCAAGTCCTCGGGGCGCATGAGGATGTCCATCCCTTTGCGGAACTGCTCGGTGAGGACGGCGAAAGGGCTCCCTGCGAGTTTGTCAGAACCCGAAGGGGCGGCGGCTGCGAGCGTGGTCAGGATTGGGAGATTCATGTCAAGCGCCAATGCGGGGCTGCGGTCGCCCTGTCGGGGTGAGTGGAGTTACTCCTCTTCATCATCCCGTTGATCGGCACTCGGCTTTCGTTTCGTCCACTGAATACCGGCGCCGACACAGGCGATGACCACCCAAGCCCCTGCCCAGAACCCCGCATTGCTCGGTATGACGCCGATTCCGGGGATGCCGATCCAGTGCGCAAGATATGCGCCGGATGGCAGCCAGATCGCGGCGCCGACGAATGCGCTGGCGAATCCCGCGACGAGCGTGGGCTTCGACATCCCGACGAGGAAGCCGAGCGCAAAGCCCGCAAGCCAACCCCCAAGCGCGGCGACGCGGAGCCTGATCGGGATGGTCTCCCACCAGAGCCCCACCTCATTGAAGAGTTCGAGCATGAACGCCCGGACCTGCTTCGCGGCTGAAAGTGCGATCCGCTCGGTGTCGCTCGGCTCTGCATCGCCGTCGGTCAGGCTCGCGGCAAGATCATCCAGGCTGTGCTGGACTTCTTCGGAGCCGAGTTGTTCGACGATCTCGGCGCCTTCTCGATAGACGGATTCTTCGTCGGGGATCGGTGCGGTTTCTGCCGCCTTGATCGCATCGGATTGGGCCCCGATCGCGATGACCGCGGTGGTGGCGACGGCAAACCCCAAGACGACACCGAGCGTCAGCCCCATCGTGATGCGGAAGACGATCAGCCCGACGATGATGCCGAAGATTGCGAGGGCGACCATGAGGATGCTCGGATCGACGTTGAGCCCGAGGGTTGCCGGTCCGGTGAAACCGATCAGCCCCGCCCCGACACCGAAGACGAGGGCGTAGAGGGGCTTGACGAATTTTCGGCCCCAGAGCCAGAGCATGAGCCCGGTGATCAGACCTGCTCCGGCGATCGCGCTGGCGCCCCAGGGGAGCGGGAGCGATTCGAACGTCTGGCTGGCGGTGGTCGCGATGGTGGTGAGCATGAAGGGCGCCGAGGGGGTCAATCCGGTCTGTCTCCCTCATTATTGTCGTCTAGCGGTGGGTGATTTCATTCATCAGGCGATGAATCTGGAGGATTCTCCCCTTGATGGCTTGGCCGGGGGGAATCGGCGGACGATGATACGGGCAATGTCAGCACCGAATGAATCGAATCCAGTGCCTCCAAAGGGCAATCTTGACGACCTCCGCGATCAGATCGATCTGGCGGATCGGCAGCTTGTTGAATTGCTCAACCGCCGGGCGGAGATTGTCGCGAAGGTCGGCCTGGTCAAGCAGCGCGACGGGGTGCCGATCTACGCGCCGCACCGCGAGGCAGCGGTCCTGCAAAGAGCGATTGAACTCAACAACGGGCCGCTCCCCGATCGCGCGATCGAGGGGATCTACCGCGAGCTCATGAGCGGCTCGTTCGCGATCGAGCAGCCGTTGCGGATCGGGTATCTCGGTCCTCGCGGATCGTTCAGCCATGTCGCTTCGCAGGCGCACTTCGGGTCCTCAGTGACCTTCGAAGCGGTGACGAACATCGAGAGTGTTTTCGATGAGGTGCGAAGGGGGCACGTCGATTATGGGTTGGTCCCGATCGAGAATTCAACAGGCGGCGGGATCACCGAGACGCTCGATGCGTTCCGCGATTGCCGGGGCGAGGTCGTGGTGTACGCCGAGGCGTTGATCACGATCCGGCACAACCTGCTCTCGAACAGCGCGCCGGAGAAGATCAAGCGGATCTACTCGAAGCCCGAGATCTTCACGCAGTGCCGGAAGTGGATCACCTCGACCTACCCGATGGCGGAGTTGATCCCGGCGGCGAGCTCGTCCAAGGCGGCGGAAACCGCGTTCCACGAGCAGCAGGAAGACCCGGAGTCCGGCATCGCCGCGATCGGTTCAGCGCTGGCGGGGCAGGTGTACGGCTTGAACGTGCTGTACGAGGACATCGAGGACAACCCGAACAACATCACGCGGTTCCTGGTGATCTCGAAGCAGCAGGCGCTGCCCTCGGGGCAGGACAAGACCTCGATCATGTTCATGACGGACAACTCGCCGGGTTGCCTGGTTCGGGTGCTCGCGATCTTCGATCGCGCGGGGATCAACCTCTCGCATATCGAGAAACGACCGAGCGGGCGCGAGAACTGGAAGTATTCGTTCTTCATCGACACCGAGGGGCACCGCGACGACAAGGTCATGCAGATGGCGATCGAGCAGGCGCGCAACGACTGCGAGGAGATCACCGTGCTCGGCAGTTATCCCAGGGCGACACGGATCCTCTGATTGTGAACGAAATCAGCCTTCGCTGGCGGCGGCGGTTGCCTGGCCCTGCTCGATCTGGATCGTCCCGAACTGGTCCTCGTAGGCCTTGACGACCTGACCGAGCGAGGTGATCAGGCGTTTCGCGCCGGACCAATTGAGCACGACGCGCGAACCCACAGAGAAGATCATCGCCTGCTGACCCTGCGGTCCCTGAGCCGGGAGGTTCAGGCCGAAGTCGAGGACGACCTCGTCTGCGGTGGTGGTGGTGCGGATCGTGTTGGAGTAGCAGGTGGTCATGTGCGACTCGTCGACGCGGATCTGGACCTGCTGCTGGCCTTGGGGGTTGTTGGTCTCTGCCATGGCTGATCGGGGCCTTTCTCTGAGGCATGATGTCATTCGCGGCGATCGAACACCGATCGTGGCGTGGTTGGCGGGTGGGGGAACAGGATACACCAAGAATCAGGCGGTGACCCGGATTCCGTGTTCTGGCAGCCTGATTGCTCTGTACCGCTTGATGGCGTCGCCCACCAATTGTTGCTGACGCCCTGCCGCACCCGCCGGAGAACCGCCTATGTCCATTGCTATCAACGCCCGCCCCGCGACCCTGATCGCTCAAACCACGGTCCAGCGAGGCCCCAAGGCTGTTCCTCGGCCATCTACAGAGGCTTCGACGCAAGGATCGGTTCGCACCAATCCGGCGAGCGCCCTGACCAAAGCCGCGGGTGTTGCAAAGCTCCGGGGCGCAACGGTGACGCACGCCAAGGCGCAGGAACTGACCAATCACGCGCAACCAACGGCACTCGTGAAGGAGCCCGACCTGCCGCCTGATGCGCCGGTCTTCGGCGATATCAACGGGGACGGCGAACTCACGACGCGGGACATCAACTCGCTCATGCAGGCGTTCCGATCTTCGGTTGACGCGGCTGATCTGAACAAGGACGGGACCGTCGATACGGCGGATCTCGGGATCCTCATCAGCGCGATCCGTGAGCTGACCAACAACACGAGGCCAACGAACGGCCCCGGCGATGGGCCTCCGAGCGGCGATCTGAACCCGCTCTCAGGTCTGGATTCCGTGAAACCTGATCCGGAGGAGGCCCTGATCTCCGACAACAAGCCGGCCGAGGCGAACAGGGGGAATCCGCTCGCTCCGACACCTGATTCAATCGAAGACCCGGTGGCCCAGCCGGGGGTCTTCGGCGACCTGGACGGGAATGGCGCCGTGGACCGGGTTGATCTCCAGATGCTCCAGAAATCGTTCGGCTCGACCGCTGTAGAGGGCCAGATGATGGGGGATCTCAACGGGGATGGCACGATCGACACTGCTGATCTGGGCACGATGATCGGGCTCATGGGCAAGCACGACCACGCCTAGGCGGTGGGGGCCCCGAGGCTCGGACGAATCTGAACAAAGCACAGCGATGAGGGCGTGACACCCAATAGGATGTCCCGCCCTTGTCTTTAGGGTGAATGAGTGCGACACTTACCCTTTCCGACTGACCGAATCGAAACCAATCTGTCCGAATCGAATCTGGAGCGATCCCCTATGGCCGCCACTATCGCGTCGAACCTTGTTGCCGGTGAGCACCTGACCGGCGGCGCTGGCGATGTCCGCCGGAACATCAACCCCGCGACCGGCGAACCGATCTCGGATGCTCCGCTCTCGAACACCGACGCCGCAGAGCGTGCCGTGCAGGCCGCCCGATCGTCGTACGCGGACTGGGCCGCGACCCCGGTCGGTGATCGGGTGCAGCCCCTCTTCAAATACAAGCAGATCCTCGAGAGCAACATCGACTCGCTCGCGGCGCTGATAGTCGCTGAGCACGGCAAGACCACCGCTGAAGCGATCGGGTCGGTCCGTCGCGGAATCGACTGCATCGAGTTCGCCGCCGGCGCTCCGGCGCTGATGATGGGGCGGACGCTCCCGCAGATCGCGGTGTCGTCGTCGTTCTGCCGGACCGAGGACGAGGGCGGTGTCGGGATTGATTCGTCCGTCGATCGCGTCCCGGTCGGCGTGTGCGTCGGGATCACCCCGTTCAACTTCCCGGTGATGGTCCCGATGTGGATGTGGCCGATGGCGGTCGCGTGCGGCAACACGTTCGTGCTCAAGCCCTCCGAGAAGGATCCGCTCTCGTCGATCCGCGCCACGGAGATGGCGCACGATGCGGGCATTCCCAAGGGCGTGCTGAACCTTGTTCAGGGCGGGCCGGACGTTGTCAACCACCTGATCAAGCACGACGAGGTCAACGCGGTTTCGTTCGTTGGCTCGACCGGCGCTGGCGAGTACATCTACAAAACCGCCGCAGCGCACGGCAAGCGCGTCCAGTGCATGTGCGGCGCGAAGAACCACTCGATCATCATGCCCGACGCCAATCAGGGCGCCGCGATCGAGGGCGTGACCGGCTCCGCGTTCGGCAACACCGGGCAGCGGTGCCTCGCGGGTTCGGTCGTCGTTTGCGTTGGCGACTCGGGCGACTGGCTCGTCCCGGGGCTCGTCGAAGCCGCGAAGAAGATCAAGGTCGCCGCGGGCGATACGCCGGGGTGCGGCATGGGTCCGCTGCAAGACATGGAGAGCAAGGACCGCGTCCTTGGCGCGATCGAGAAGGGTGTCGCCGAGGGCGCGACGCTGGCGCTTGACGGTCGCGAGCACGAGATGCCCAGCCAAGGGTGCTTCGTCGGCCCGACCATCTTCGATCATGCCAAGCCTGGGATGTACGTCGTGGATGAGGAGATCTTCGGCCCGGTGCTGACGGTCGTCCGCGCCGATTCGCTCGATCATGCGGTTGAGATGGTCAACCAGTCGCGCTACGGCAACATGTCGGTCATCTTCACCGACTCGGGCAACGCCGCGAGGCGGTTCAAGTCCACCGTGAGCGCCGGCATGCTCGGGATCAACGTCGGGGTTCCCGCGCCGATGGCGGCGTTCCCGTTCTCCGGCTGGAACCAGTCGTTCTTCGGCGATCTCCACGCGAACGGCGAGGACGGCGTCCGGTTCTTTACACGCAGCAAGGTCACGGTCGCGCGCTGGCTCTAACGCCGGGGACGATATTTCTCAGAACAAGCTTCAGAAAGAGCAGCAATGGCACGAGTCACACGAGCGGCGTTGATCCAGTGTTCCCTGAACGAGCGCACCGATGCGCCCATCGCGCAGATCAAGGCAGCGATGCAAGAGAAGCACATCGGGTTGATCAAGAAGGCGGTCGATCAGGGAGCGCAGGTCGTGTGTCTCCAGGAGGTCTTCGACGGTCCTTACTTCTGCGCCGAGCAGGAAGCGCGCTGGTACGAGGCGACGGAATCCATCCCCGACGGCCCGACCATCAAGCGGATGTGCGCTCTTGCGAAAGAACTCAAGGTCATCCTCGTGATCCCGATGTACGAGGTCGATCTCCCTGGGTTGTACTACAACACCGCCGCGGTGATCGATGAGTACGGCGAATACCTCGGCAAGTACCGCAAGCACCACATCCCGCACTGCAAGCCCGGCTTCTGGGAGAAGTTCTACTTCACCCCCGGTGATCTGGGTTACCCCGTCTTCGATACGTCCGCCGGCAAGATCGGCGTGTACATCTGCTACGACCGCCACTTCCCGGAGGGCGCGCGCGAGCTGGGCCTCAACGGCGCTGAGATCGTCTTCAACCCCAGCGCGACGGTCGCGGGGTTGAGCGAGTACCTCTGGAAGCTCGAACAGCCGGCGCACGCCGTGGCGAACCAGTATTACGTCGGCGCGATCAACCGCGTCGGCCGCGAGCAGCCCTGGGACATCGGCGAGTTCTACGGGCAGAGCTACTTCTGCGATCCGCGCGGGAAGATCATCGCCGAGGCCTCGCGCGACAAGGACGAGATCGTCATCGCGGATCTGGATCTCGACCTGATCACCGAGGTCCGAAATACATGGCAGTTCTTCCGCGATCGGCGCCCCGAGTCGTACACGCGGATCGCCGAGTCGCTGGCGGTCGCCAGGTAAGCCGCGCATGAGTTCCTCGCTGCGCACACCGAAGGTCATCTATGGCCTCGACGACAAGCCGCCGACCCCCAATGCGATCATGCTGGCGCTCCAGCACTCGCTGACGATGTTCGGCGCGACGGTGTCGGTGCCGTTGCTGCTCGGGCCGGCGATGGGGATGACGCCTCAGCAGATCGCGATCCTGATCTCGTCGGTGATGCTGTGCTCCGGGGTCGGGACGATCCTGCAATCAACGTTCGGCTCGCGGCTCCCGATTATTCAGGGGGTGTCGTTCAGCTTCCTCGCGGCATTCTTCGCGATCATCGCGGTCGGCGGTGAGAAGGGCTGGTCGGGCGGTGAGATGATGCAGTACATCGCCGGCGCGATCATCGTCGGCGCTGTGATCGAGATGTTCATCGGTTTTTCAGGATTGGTCGGCTGGCTGCGCAAAATCCTCAGCCCGGTCGTCATCGGCCCGGTGATCATGCTGATCGGTCTGGCGCTCTTCCAGCACGGCGCCCCCAAAGCGGGCGCCCACTGGCCGGTGAGCGGCTTGACGATGGTGCTGATCATCGTCTTCTCGCTGGTGCTCTCTCGGAAATCGCAGTTCTTCCGGATCTTCCCGATCATCACGGCGCTGATCGTTGTGGTGACGCTGTGCTGGATCGGAACCATGACCGGGATCATCGCACCGGATAGCGCCGCCGCGGTTGACACCTCGCGTGTCGGTGATAGCGCCTGGGTCCGGGCGGACCCGCGTGAGCTGCTCTTCCCCTGGGGCATGCCCAAGTTTGAGCTCGCGTTCATCATCGCGGCGCTCGCGGGGTACCTCGCCTCGATGGTTGAGTCGTTCGGCGATTACCACGCCTGCTCGCACATGGCCGGCGGCGGCGACCCGACACCCAAACAGATCTCCCGCGGCATCGGATTTGAGGGTGTCTCGTGCGCCATCACCGGGTGCCTCGGCGGTTTTTCATCGACGTCGTACTCGGAGAACATCGGGCTGATCGGGCTGACCCGCGTCGGCTCGCGGCGCGTTGTGCAGATCGCAGGTGTGATGCTGGTGCTGCTCGGTCTCTTTGGGAAGTTTGGCGCGCTCGCTGCCGCGATCCCGAGCCCGGTCGTTGGCGGGCTCTACTGCACGCTCTTCGGTTTGATCGCGGCGATCGGTGTGCAGCAATTATCCAAAGCGGATTTGAGTTCCGACCGCAACCTGTTCATCGCCGGCTTCAGCCTGTTCATGGGGCTTTCTGTTCCGGCGTACTTCTCCACGGTTTCTTCGCCTGAGGGGATGGCGCCGGGGAGTATGCTTGTGATGTATGGCCCCGCGGCGGACACTATGCTGGCATCACTCCCGGAATCGCTCCGCGGGATCGTCGGCGCTATCGGCTCGACCGGCATGGCGGTCGCCGCCATCATCGGGCTCCTGTTAGACAACCTGATCCCCGGCACCGACGAGGAGCGCGGGTTGGACATCCCATCAACACTGATCCCCGAGGCGGGGAATATTTCGCAAAGCTGAATCGAGCTCCAGACATGACTACCGCACAGACAACGACGCCAACCCTTCCTGATTTCGATTATTCCCCGATGCCTTACGAGGGCCCCTCGCGGGACGAGGTCATCGCGCTCCGCAAGCAGCACCTCTCGCCGGGCATCATCACCTACTACAAGAACCCGGTGATGATCGTTGAGGGCAAGATGCAGTACCTCTACGACGAGACCGGCCGTCGGTACCTTGACGGGTTCGCCGGGATCGTGACGGTCAGCGTCGGGCATTGTCATCCGAAAGTCACCGCGGCGTGCGTCAAGCAGAACGAGACACTCCAGCACACGACGACGATCTACCTGAACCCCAACATCTGCCAGTTCGCCAAGAAACTCACGGACCAGCTCCCGGGTGATCTCTCCGTCTGCTACTTCACGAACTCCGGTTCGGAGGCGAACGACCTGGCGATCATGATGGCGCGGATGCACACGGCCTCATTCGATATCGTCGCGCTCCGCAACGCGTACCACGGGATGTCGCCGAGCACGATGGGGTTGACTGCGCAGAGCAACTGGAAGTACCCGGTCCCGCAGGGCTTCGGCATCCATCACGCGCAGATGCCCGATCTGCTCCGAGGTCCGCACCGCGCCGATGATCCCAAGGCGAGCGAGAAGTACTCCAACGATGTGCTCGATTGCATCCGGCACTCAACAACCGGCAAACTCGCGGCGTTTATCGCGGAGCCCATCCAGGGCGTCGGTGGCACGGTCGATCTCCCCGAGGGCTACCTCGCCAGGGTCTACGAGCACACGAGGGCGCACGGCGGGCTGTGCATCTCCGACGAGGTGCAGACCGGGTTCGGACGCACCGGCACCAAGTTCTGGGGTTTCGAGAACCACGGCGTGATGCCGGACATCGTCACGATGGCCAAGGGCATCGGCAACGGTTCGCCTTTGGGCGCCGTAGTCACAACCCCCGAGATCGCCGCAACGATGGGGCAGCGGCTGCACTTCAACACCTATGGCGGCAACCCCGTCACCATGGCGCAGGCCAACGCAACACTCGACGTCATCCTTGAAGACGACATCCAGGGCAGGGCGCTCGAAGTGGGGGGCTACCTCAAGGACGGGCTGACGAAATTGATGAGCAAGCAAGCGTGAATCGCGGAGGTCCGCGGTCGCGGTCTGATGCTCGGTGTCGAACTCGTTGAATCCCGCGAGACGCTCGCACCAGCGTCGGCGCTGTGCGCCGACGTTTTCGAGAAGTGCAAGGACCTCGGTCTGCTCATCGGTAAGGGCGGCCTCTTCGGCAACGTCCTGCGGATCAAGCCCCCGATGTGCATCACCAAGGACGATTGCGACTTCATGATCGCGGTGCTCGATATCGCCTTCGGTGAGTGCGCCTGATCAGCCAGTCGAACCCGGCTTGTCCGATTCGCGCGTGTTTTTGCTGTCGTATTTAATGTCCGGTGATTTCAACTGGAACGCGACGTAGACAAAGAACACCGCGAAAAGGATTGCAAAGAGTGCGGCAAGGATGGCGTGCACGGGGTTCATCGCGATTGTTCGGTCTGCTTAGTCCCTCGACAGCGCGTCGCTCTGACCGACGAACCCGTCGCCGTCCCACTGGGCGTCTTCGACGACCATCTTCGCGGCGCGTTCGGCCTTCTTGGCTTCTTTCGCCTCGCGCTGGAGGCGGACGAGTTCGGCGTGTGTCGTGAAGTACTGCAGCGAGTGGCCGCGGAAGTCTTCGATGGATTCGAAGCCGTGCTTGTCCATGAAGGCGCTGAGCTCATCACACATGTCCTTGACCATCGCGTAGCCGTGCTTCATGACTCCGGTGCAGACCTGGACGGTTGAACCGCCGAGCAGGATGAATTGCGCCGCGTCTTCGCCGGTCTCGACACCGCCGATCGCGGAGATGGACCGATCGGGGAACTCGCCCTTGATCGCGATTTTCCCGTCAGGCTGGATCGGTTGGCCGCTGTTGCCGCCGTACATCATGGTGGCGAGTTCCATCACCATGCGCAGCGCGATGGGCCGGACCGCGGTGCACGAGTAGCCGCCGGGGACGGTGTAGCCCTCGACGGTTGGTTCGGGGCGGAGTGTTTCAAGATTGACCGCTGTCGTGCTGAGGATCGTGTTGATCGCGGCGACACCCTCGCAGCCGGCGGCGAGCGCGGCGCGTGCGGGTTCTTCGATGTGCGTGACGTTGGGGGTCATCTTCGCCCAGACGGGGATTGTCGCGGCGCTGTTCACCCAGGCGCAGACCTCGGAGAGTATCGCGGGGTCCTGACCCATCGCGGCGCCCATTTTGCGCTCGGGCAAGCCGTGGGGGCAGGAGAAGTTCAGTTCGAACGCGTCGACACCGGTTTCCTGTGTGCGCTCGACGATCTCGATCCACGCGTCCTTGTTGTATTCCTCCATGATGGAGGCGATGAGGATACGGTCGGGGTACTTGTCCTTGAGCATCCGAAACTCGTCGAGCCAGAGATCGAATTCACGATCGCTGATGAGTTCGATGTTCTGCCAGCCGTAGATCTCG
>JAJDDA010000212.1 GCA_029260535.1 Phycisphaerales bacterium
AGGAGGTCAGAAAATTGTGGGAGGCCGGGGATTTAGACTCACAGGCCGGCGAGGCGTTGGGCTACAAACAATTTTTGGCTCATTTCAGGGGCGAGATCACTCTGGAAAAAGCGATCGAGCAGGTCCGGATCGAGACCCGCCGGTTCGCCAAAAATCAGCGGACCTGGCTCCGCCGATTGGTCGGTGTCGCGACCGGCTCTGATCGTGCAACTCTTGATTCAGAAGGCATTTGCATGGATGGCAATCGCCAGGCGGCGTGCTGTTTGAATGCAGCGACGATCGAGCCTGGGGGCTGGCCTGATCTGGTCGAGGCGGCTCTCGGTGGCTCGAACCCGGGCTGAGGCGTGTCCCATGAATTCGGTGGTCTGTTTGGAGGACCAACCCCGAAGATGCCGAGGGATTGATCCGCCGGCGCCGGGGTCCGGGCTTGACTTGCCGCCCGACTGGAGCCTATTCACTCCCCTGCGAACATCTTTGTTCTATAAGGATGCGATCGACCCCCGCGACGCCAACCGACGGACACCATGGCCAAAAAAACGAACACAACCCGATCAAAGACTGCCGGCGTCCGCAAGAAGACCTCCAAGAAGGCGACGCGGAAGAAATCCACTTCCCGCAGCGCCGGGGCGTCTGCTGAGGGCAAACAACTGGTGATCGTCGAATCCCCTGCGAAGGCGAAGACGATCAACAAGTACCTCGGTGACGATTTCGTCGTCAAGGCCTCCGTCGGCCACGTCCGCGACCTGCCTGCGAAGGCGCCCAAAGCGAAGAAGGGCGAGAAGAAGCAGCCGGTCCCGGGAGTCGATCTCGAGCACGACTTCGCCCCAACGTACGAGGTGCTGCCCCGGAGCCAGAAGGTCATCAACGAGCTCAAGCGCGACGCCAAGAAGGCCTCGCAGATCTGGTTCGCAACTGACCTTGACCGAGAAGGGGAAGCGATCGCGTGGCATCTCGCCGCGGAGTTGGGTGTCGATCCGATCACCGCCAAGCGGGTGGTCTTCAACGCGATTACGAAAGACGAGATCCGGCGAGCCTTCGATTCGCCGCACAAAATCGACATCGGCAAGGTCAACGCGCAGCAGGCGCGGCGGATCCTCGACCGCATCGTCGGGTACCAGGTCTCGCCCTTGCTCTGGAAGAAGGTCGCACGGGGCCTGAGCGCGGGGCGGGTGCAGTCGGTCGCGGTCCGTCTTGTTGTTGAGCGCGAGCGAGAGATCCGTGCGTTTATCCCGGACGAGTCCTGGCGTTTCATCGGACGATTCACCGGTGACACCAAGTCGGCCTCGTCGCTGCAACGCGCTTTCGGCGAGTTCATCACGACCAAAGACGCCAAGGGCAACGCGCCGACACTCAAGGCGGAGAACGCCTGGCTCGCCGGCGAAGGCGCTGTCCGCGCCGAGCTGATCGAGGTTGGCGGCGAGAAGTTCGAGATTATGACGCCCGGCGTGAAAGACGCCGACCCGATCGATCTGACCGAGCGCGTCGCGGAGGTCGCGAGGCTGGTCGGGATGACCGATCTGGACATCACGAGCACCGAGGACCCCGACGGGAGAGGCCCCGCGAGGTTCGTCCGCTCCGTTGACGGCGTAGTCGATACCGACACGCCTTATGCGCTCAAATCCATCGAGACCAAGCGCACCAAGAGCAGGCCTTCGCCTCCGTTCATCACTTCGACGCTCCAGCAGGCGGCATCATCGCGCATCGGGTTCGGCGCCCAGCGGACGATGCGAACCGCGCAGTCGCTCTACGAGGGTGTCGTAGTACCGGGCGAGGGTTCGGTCGGTCTGATCACGTACATGCGTACCGATTCGACGCACCTGTCCAACGACGCGGTTGAGATGGCGCGGAATCACATCAAGACGACCTACGGCGACAAGTACCTCCCCGAGAAGGCGATCTTCTACAAGTCCTCCAACAAGGCGGCGCAGGAGGCTCACGAGGCGATCAGACCAACCGATGTGCGCCGGACGCCGGACAGCATCAAGGGCTCGCTCAACGCGGACCAGTTCAAGCTTTACAACCTCGTTTGGAGCCGATTCCTCGCCTGCCAGATGACCCCGGCACAGTGGGACTCGACCACCGCATTGATCGAAGGCGGGACCGAACCGAAAACACCGGTGGTCTTCAAGACCACAGGGCGCCAACTCATCTTCGACGGTTTCTACCGCGTCATGGGTGTGCCGATCTCGTCTGACGAGCAGACGCTCCCCGAGATGACCGAGTCGCAGCCCTTCTCGTGCTTCAGTGCGCAGCCGCAGCAGCGGTTCTCGAGCCCTCCCGCTCGCTTCTCGGAAGCGTCGCTGATCAAGATGCTCGAATCCGAGGGCATCGGCCGACCCTCGACGTACGCATCGATCATCCAGGTGATCCAGGACCGCAAGTACGTCGAGCAGCTCGAGCGCCGGTTCTACGCGACGGATCTCGGTGAGGTCGTCACGGACAAATTGATCGAGGCGTTCCCGAACCTGATGGAGATCGGGTACACGCGGGAACTCGAAGAGAAGCTCGACAAGATCGAGGAAGAGGACGCCGACTGGATCCAGACGCTGCACGATTTTTACGATCCGTTCAAGGACCTGCTCGAGGCGGCGCACGAGAACCTGACGCACGCGAAAGCGGAGACGCAGCCGGCGCCGAAGGAGTACCGCTGCGAGGAGTGTGAAGCGGACATGGTGTACCGTTTCGGCAAGAGCGGCCGGTTCCTGTCGTGCTCGCGATACCCCGACTGCAAGTACGCGAGCCCCTGCGATCGCGAGGGCAAGCCGCAACCGATCGAGAACGCGAACGTCCGCTGCCACAAGTGCGGTGAGCCGATGATCAAACGCACCGGTCGGTTCGGTCCGTTCTATGGCTGCTCGGCGTACCCCGAGTGCGACGGCATCCTCAAGGCGGACAAGCAAGGCCTGCCCTTGGCGCCTCAACCGCCCGCGCTCGAGACGGATCTCCCTTGTCCCAAGTGCGAGGACCGGATGCTGAATCTGCGCAACGGCGTGCGCGGCCCCTGGTTGAGCTGCTCCGGGTTCCCGAAATGTCGCGGTCGTGGCAAGTGGAAAGAGATCGACGACGAGACCAGGGCGCACTGGGAGAAGGCGCTGGCCGACCACGAGAAACGCCACCCGATCCCGGTGATCACCGATCTCGAAGGCAAGGCGCTGACCGACGCCAAGGGCAAGGCGATCGTGACCGAAGAAGAAACCGTTGAGGCGGCGGCCTGATTGCGGTGTTGTGTCGGTTCGATCCTGTTTCGCGTGGTCCTGTTCTGCTTTGATTCCCTGTATCCCCGCTCGTACCGTGTCAGGGTCGAACGATCCATCGGGCGCACCATTCAATGATTCCAAAGCTCAAAGCTAGGCTGCAGCGCGTCTCGATCCGGCTCGGGTTCTCGCGCGACTGGTACCTCATCGCGCTCGCGGCAGGGATCGGCTCGATCACCGCGTTCGGCGCGCTGGGTTTCATGTGGCTGCTCCGCTTCGGTGAGCACAAGGCGGTGCATCTGCAGGAGAGCTGGACAATCTGGCTGCTCCCGATCCTGCCGGTCGCCGGCGCGCTCGTCACCGGGCTGCTCGTGCATCTCTTCGCGAAGGAAGCCAAGGGACATGGCGTTCCCGAGGTCATCGACGCGGTGTACCGCAAGAACGGCGTCATCCGGCCCCGCGTCGCGATCGTCAAATCGCTCGCCTCGGCGTGCACGATCGGTTCGGGTGGTTCGGCTGGCGCTGAGGGACCGATTATTCAGATTGGCTCCGCCATCGGGTCGGGTGTGGCGCAGCTCCTGCACATCTCGCGCGAGAACACCAGCACGCTTGTCGGTTGCGGCGCCGCTGCCGGGATCGCTTCGGTCTTTAACGCACCGATCGCCGGTGTCTTCTTCGTGCTCGAGGTCATCCTCCGCGATTTCTCGGTGCGCACGTTCACGCCGGTCGTGATCGCCTCGGTGTTCTCGACAGCGGTGACGCAGGCGTTCCTTGGTGAGAACGAGGCGATCTTCGCGGTGCTTGCCGGTGAGCATTACCAGTTTACGATCGCTGAATTACCGAGTTACGCGATGCTCGGGGTCCTTTGCGGGTTAATTGCGGTGGCGTTTATCAAGGCGCTCTACTGGACGGAGGACCTGTTCGACAGGGCTCCGGTGCATCCGATCATGCGACCGGTGATCGGCGCAGGGATCCTTGGCGGGCTTGGGATTTTTTATCTCAAGGTGCTCGGGCATACCGAGGCGACCGGATCGCAGGCGGTCCCGCCTTTCTTTGGCAACGGCTACGAAACCATTCAGATGGTGCTCAAGCCGGAGTCGTTCGGTGTGATGCATGTCACGCTTGGAGTAGTGTTCCTGCTGCTGATCTGCAAGGCGGTCGCGACTTGCCTGACGCTCGGATCGGGTGGTTCGGGTGGTGTCTTTGCGCCGTCGCTTTTCCTTGGCGCGGCGACCGGAGCGATGGTTGGGTTGGCGCTTAAATCCGTTGGGTTGCTCCCTGAGGGCGGCTCACCGGCGGCGTACGCGCTTGTCGGGATGGCGGCGGTTGTCGCGGGATCAACGCATGCGCCGCTGACCGCGATTCTCATCGTGTTTGAGATCACACGCGATGTGTATGTGTTGCTTCCCATCATGCTCGCGGCGGTGCTCTCGGTGGTCGTTGCACAATTGATCATGCGCGATTCGATCTACTCACTCAAACTCCGGCGCCGGGGTGTGCTGCTGGGGACGGCAGCGGACCTGACTATTCTTCGCAAGATCTCGGCGGACGCGGTCCCGCTGGTGCCGCACACGACGGTGCTCCCTGCGGACCCGGTCTCACGATTGCTTGAATTGAACCAGACCTACTCGATCGTTGATTTCGTGGTCGCGGATGAAGCGGGTCGGTACGTCGGGATGGTCGTGGGTCAGGACATCCGCACGGCGCTGCTCGAGCGTGAGGCGATCCCGCTGCTGCTCGTGGAAGAGCTCATGCGGACGGATCTGCCGACGGTCACGCTCGATGAATCGCTCGATACGGTGCTCGATAAGTTCAGCCGGTTCGATATCTCTTCATTGGCGGTGACGACCACCGCCGAGGGGACCATCAGCGGCAACGTGTTGGGATTGATGACCCGGAGCCGGCTGCTTCGGCGGTATCAGCAGGCGCTGACCGAGGACTCCTGATCCCTGCGCGCCTTTCATAGATCCGTGATGGCGAGCAAACCCGCACAACCCGATCTGAGCGAGGCCTCGGCGGGTCGGCTGCTCTTCCGCAAGAGGCACCGCCTCTCGCGCTCGCTCGATTACCAGGCGGTCTTCCGCGATGGTGTGCGTAAGGGCCGGGGACCGATCGTGCTCGTCGCCCAACCCAACGGGCTTGATCACAGCAGGCTGGGGCTGAGCGTCCCGCGGCGTGTGGGCAACGCGGTGGTGCGCGGCCGCGTCAAGCGCCGGCTCCGCGAGGTCTTCCGTCTCCACCAGCGCCAAGCGCCGATGGGGTACGACATCGTTGTTGCGGTGCGCCCGCACGAGACGCTGCCGATCGAGGAGTACGAATCGCTGCTGCTCGACGCCTGGCGCGCCGCCGACGCGACCTGGCGCAAGCGCCAGCGGAAAGCCGGCGATGTCTGAGCGTGGCGACCGGAGCGTGCTCGGAGGGCTGATCGCGGCGCCCTTTGTCGCGCTGATCTATGCCTACCGCGTGCTGCTCTCGCCGATGATGGGGGGCCATTGCCGATTCCATCCGAGTTGCAGCCGGTACGCGCTCGATGCCTACGCGAAGCACAATCCGATCCGCGCCACGTGGCTGACGCTCCGCAGGGTGCTCCGGTGCCACCCGTTCGGCGGGTCCGGCTACGACCCGGTCCCGCCGAGGCGGTCCGATCCGCCGGGGACATGACGGTTTGATGATGTGGGGCAACGCCGGCACTGATTTACCGGGCATCGGCCGATCCGATCGGGTAGTCTGGTGTGATGACCCGTCTCCCCGCCGCCAAGCGAAGAGAGCAGTTGCTCGACACCGCCACCGATCTCTTCGCCGAGCGCGGCTACTCGAAGACGACGACGGCGCAGCTCGCCAAGGCCGCCGGGGTCACCGAGCCGATCATCTATCGCCATTTCGAATCGAAGCGCGATTTGTTCATCGCGCTGATCGACCGCACCGGTGAGAACACGATCCACACCTGGGAGCGGGAGCTTGCCAACGCGAGCAACCCCGCCGAACGGCTCCGCACACTGATCGGGACCAACCCGATGGTCACCGACCAGGGGCAGGGCGTCTACCGCGTGATCGTTCAGGCGATGACCGAGATCGACGACGAGCAAATCCGCATCGCGCTCCAGCGGCACATGGCCGCGCTGCACGCGTTCATCGCGGGTGAGGTCGTCAAGGCGCAGGAAGCCGGGCAGGTCAGCGATCGGCTCTCTCCCGAGATCACAGGCTGGCTGCTGATGCACCTGGGTCTGGGATACGGCATCCTCGCACCGGTGGGTGTCCCGGGGCACGCCAGGGACAAGAACGGCGTCTCCGTCCGGCAGGTCATCGAGACGCTGCTGCTGCGGGACAGCTGATTCTGATCCGGGTTCGATAAAGCAGACTTGTGTATCCGTTAAATACATCTTCCCGGTTCTTTCTTTAGACCGGGGGTCGCTTCAGATATCATGGGCGCAGTGATTGCCCCCCTGATCTATCTCGACAACAACGCGACGACGCAGCCCGACCCGATGGTCGCCGGCGCGATGTCGCAGATGCTGACCGAGATGTGGCACAACCCGTCCTCGATCCACCGTCCCGGGCAGCGGGCCAAGGGGAAGATCGAGATCGCCCGGAAGCAGGTCGCCGACCTCGTCGGGGCGCACCCCTCGGAGATCGTCTTCACATCCGGCGGGACCGAGTCCATCAACGCCGCCATCCGTGGCGCCTGCGCGATCGCGATGGCGCAGGGCAAGGACACGATCATCACCACCGCGATCGAGCACTATGCGGTCAGCGCGCTGTGCGAAGCGATGGGCCGCGAGCACGGCATCAACGTGGTCTTGGCGCCGTTGGATCGCAACGGTGTGATCGACGCCGAGGCAACCGAACAACTGA
>JAJDDA010000213.1 GCA_029260535.1 Phycisphaerales bacterium
CGCGCGAGGAATTGGGATTGATCGCATCGTTGTGCGAAGAGCATGATGTCATCGCGGTTGCGGACGAGGTGTACGAGCGGCTGGTGTTTGAGGGCGAGCATGTTTGTCTCGCGTCGATTGCGGGAATGCGCGAGCGGACGGTGACGCTGAGTTCGCTGGGAAAGACGTTCAGCTTGACGGGGTGGAAGATCGGTTGGGCGGTCGCACCGGCGAATCTGACTGCGGGGATCCGCAGTGCGCACCAGTTTCTGACGTTCGCGGTGTCTACGCCGATGCAGCACGCGGCGGCGGCAGCCTTGCGCTCTGGCGAGGATTACTTCGATGGGTTCGTGCGCGATTACAGGGCTCGGCGTGATCTGTTGTGCGGAGCGTTGACGGGGATCGGCTTTGCGCTGGCGCCTCCTGCCGGGACGTACTTTGTGATGGCGGATCATTCGGCGTTTGGGTTTGCGGATGATGTCGCGTTCTGCAAGCATCTGGCGGCGGAGATTGGTGTTGCTGCGATCCCTCCGAGCGCGTTTTATTCGGATGCGGAGCTGGGCAAGCCGTTGGTGCGGTTTGCGTTCTGCAAGGAGATGGCGACGCTTGAGGCGGCGATCGAGCGGCTGGGAGCGTTGCGGTTGTAAGCCGGGATTCGGTTCCCGGAGGAGGCTGAGATGATCGATTCCATGGCGGATGGTGGCCTGCCGGTCTTTGGTGATTCACAGGACGCGGCGTGGATCGGGCGTGTTCGTGAAGCGGGCGCGTTTGTGCACGAGAAGTATTTCGATCGGTTCTCTCCGGTTAGCGGATCGGAGATCGAGGGGATTGAGGCGTACCTGGGTCGGTCGTTTCCTGCTGATTACAAGCGGTTTCTGATGGAGATCGGCGCGGGGCAGTTCCCGGGTGACTTTGGCGGCGGGTTTGATACGCCGGGGGATCTGTTCGATTCGTGCGGTGCGGCGGTGTATTTTTTTACGGGGACCGCGTGGAACACGGATGTTTCACGGGAGGAGCACCTGCGGCTGTACCGCTCGCATGGCGCGGACAACCCGAGGCCGGATGTGTTCACGGACGATGTGCTGACGCACGACGGGGTGAGCCTGCTGGATCTTGTGCATATCGGGAGTGACGGCAGCTGCTGTTATCACGCGCTGCATGTTGGGCGCGGCGAGCGGCCATTCGGTTATGTGCTCGCTTCGGATTCCCAGGAGTTCGAGGATCCCGAGGCGACGTTTGCGGATGGCCTTCGGCGGATCATGTTGCATCACCTCGAAGCGATCAACGAGGATTATGGTGATCCGGGGTAGCGGCTTTGGGTTCTCATTCAGTGGCTGCGGCCGAGCAGGGTGTGTGCGCTGTCTGTTGTTTGAGAGCCGTCGGCGATGTCGATCATCCACTGCGCGACATCGCTCCTGCGGATCATGGAGAGCAGGCCGTAGCGGTGGACCGGGCCTGCTTTCCCGGTTGGTTTTCCGGGGAGGAGCGTGACGGCGCGCACCGCGAGCGCGTTGAGTTCGGACTCGGCGAGCAGGCGCTCGGCGTTTTCCAGGTCGCGGTAGGCGACGGCTACGTTGCCCGTGCGGATCAGTTTTTTGACCGGGCGTGTGAGTTGTTCTTTGCTTGAGCCGACGCCCCCGGCGCTGATCCAGATGAGGCGCGTGTTCGCGGGATCGGCGGCGCCCTCGATGATGTTCCTTGTCGCCTGTTCGACGAGGTCCGGGGGTGAGAGCAGCTTCGCGAATGGGCTTTTCCCTGCGCGACGGAGCCCCATGCACGAGACGATCAGGCGGTGCTCGGTAAGGATTGATTTAACGAATGCCGGATCGGTCACCTGGCCCTTTGCAACGGTGACGCCATCGGGCGCTTCGTAGGTTGATTCGGGGCGAATGACCGCGGTGACGTTGTGACCGCGCGCTGCGGCGAGGCGTGTCGCCCAACGCCCGCATCCACCTGATGCGCCGAAGATGAGGATTTGTTGGTGATTCATAGGCGTGTGTAGACCATGGTCATGACTATCGAGCTCGGCTCGGGGATGTGGAGGTCGTGGATCTCCACGACGAACCGGTCCTTGCTCTCGGAGCGGTAGATGGTCTTGACCGTTCGCTCGTGCAGATTCAGGTGTGGTTCGTCGATTGTGCCGAACAGGGTGATCTCGGTTCCGTCGTGATTCTGGTACCCGATCGCTGTTGTGATCGAGGTGGATGTGGAGCTGAGCCACGCGATGGTGTAGCGTCCCTTGAAGTTGTTGTACCCGAGGTAATTGAGCATGCTCAGTTGCATCCCCATGACTTCGGCGCTGATTTCCTCCTGCAGGAACCGGCCGTCCAGCGCCCAATCGAACGTGGCGCTGGCGGAGTACTCTTCCGGCGGGGATCCCGGACGGCGCAGCGTGGCGAGGACGTCCCAGTCGCCGATGAAGTGATTCAGGAACCGGTGGTGCATCCCTGGTGTTCCCGCTTCGGCCAGCATGTCCATGTCCGTTTGATACGTCGGTTGGGGCGCGATCTTCGCGGGCGGGTCGGCGGCGAGCGCGATCGCGCCTATCCCGGTGAGGACGCAGGCGGCGGTGCGTGTTGCATTGAAGTGGCGCATGGGCGGTGTCCTTGTGGCTTGGCGCCCGAACTCCACGCTCAGGCGCTCTTGCGGTGTCTGCGGAACATAGCGGCAAACCGCTCGCGCCGGGTGTGGGTGCACTCGTCGTTGTAGAGGCGCCTTGTGAGCGCGTAGAAGCCGTTGGTGAGTTGCTCGGCGGTCATCGGGTCGGGGATGAAGTTGAGGTCGAAGAGCGTGCATCGGCGCCAATCGCCGTCGTGGGTGAGGCGGCCTGCGCGTTTGAGGCGTTCGTAGTAGGGGGTTCCGGGAAAGGGTGTGGCGTAGGTGATCTGCACGTCGTAGAGGCCTGCTTCCATCGCGAAGTCGTAGACATGGTCGAAGACGTCGGGGGTTTGGCCATCAAGACCGAGGATGAAGCAGCCGTTCACACGGACGCCGAAGCTTTGGATCGTGCGGACCGCGTCGAGGTTGGATGGTCCCTGGCGCTGCTTGAAATCGGAGAGGAGTTCGAGGCCTGGGAGGCCTTGTTTTGTGGGGCTTTCGAGCCCGATGAGGACTTCAGCGCAGCCCGCTTCGCGGAGCAACGAGAGGAGCTCGGGGTCCTGCGCGATGGAGATGTCGGATTCGGTGAACCAGCGGATGTTGCGCTTGGCGAGTTCGGGGAGCAGGCGCTTCCAGTAGGGGCGGTTGACAAATCCGTTGTCGTCTGCGAATTCGATGAAGGGGCGGGGCCAGAGCGAGCAGACGCGGTCGACCTCGGCGAGGACACGGCTGATCGGTTTCTGCTTGTATTTGGGGGTGAGCAGGATGGACGAGGCGCAGAACTCGCACTGGTAGGGGCAGCCGCGGCTCGTCTGGATCGTGATGCGGTTGTACCTGTTGATGTCGAGCAGGTGGTAGGCGGGCATCGGGGAATGGTTGAAGTTGTAGGGCTGCGAGCGCGCATCGTAGATCGGCTTGAGTTGATCGCGGCCAACGTCGCGGAGGATCTCGTTCCAGACCGGCTCGCCCTCGCCGATGATGACCGCGTCGGCGTGCTTCGTTGCTTCTTCCGTGCAGCATGTTGCGTGCAGGCCTCCGAAGACGACCTTGACGCCGGCGGCGCGGAAGCGGTCGGCGAGCGCGTAGGCGTCGAGGGCTTGCGCGGTGAGTGAGGAGATCGCGACGAGGTCAAAGTTGGTGTCGATGTTTGGCGTGTCGGCGAAGTCGTCGAACTCGATGTACTGGACGTCGTGCTGGCGCGGCGTCATGCCGGCGAGGGTGAGCAGGCCAAGGCTGGGGAGCGAGGCGATTGCTTTGGAGCGCTCGACGAATCCTGGGAGGGTGAGGCCCAGTTCGAGCAGGTTCTCGTCGCAGACGCGGATGCCGCTCATGGCGATGAGTGCGATTCTCATTATGTCGCTCCTTGCATGACGCCCCAACAGGCGATCGCGCTCGCAACGAGCAGCGCGATTACGGGGATGGGGAACAGGTTCCGGAGTGGTTTTTTCCACGCGGCGAGGGCGCAGATCAGGGGCATCCCGACGGTCCCGATGAGGAATAGTGGGGAGGCGAGGTCGGCGTAGGGGATGGGGCCGGTCGCGAGCAGGGTCATCGCGAAAACGAGGTTGATGAAGGCCATCCCGAAGCAGGCGATGTGAGCGAGCCGGAGGAGGCGTCTTGGCCAGCTGCCGTACCCGCCTAGGAATGTTGGTTTGTGGAAGAAGAGGCCGATGGCGGCGCCTGACAGAAATCCTGTCAGGATGGCGATCCAGGCGGTTGTGAGGTGGAGTTGAAGCATGGCGACTCCTTGTTAGGAAACACTAGGTTAGTATTTCATAACATGATTGCAAGCCTAAAATCTGAAAACCCTCAAATAAGGAGATCTCCCGATGCCTGAGTCAACGATCGAAGCCAGGGCCTTCAAATGGGCCGATCTGCCGATGGATCAGCCGCTGCCGACGCTGGAGCGGCGGAAGGTGGTGGGGGAGAAGGCGATGGTGGCGCGGGTGTTGCTGCACGAGGGGTGCGTTGTGCCGACGCATCATCACGAGAACGAGCAGATCGCTTGCGTCGTCAGCGGGCGGCTTCGGTTCACGATCGGCGATGCCGAGTCGGGGGTCACGGAGCACGAGGTCAGCGGTGGCGGTGTGATGCTGCTGCCGAGCAACGTGCCGCACGGCGTGGTGGCGATGGAGGAGACGGTGGTGCTGGATGTATTCACGCCGGTGGCGGCGGTGATGGGGATTGACATGGTTGAGTGATCGCGTCGCGTTTTCAGAGGGGCTACAGTCTTGGAAGCAATGCCCCTGAAGCCGCGCGGTTGCGGCGGATTTCCGAGTACAAACTGAAGGAGCCAACCATGCCCCGCGCCGTCGCACGACACATTCTTGTTCCTACCGAAAAAGACGCCCTTGATCTCAAGGACCAGATCGCCAAGGGGTCTGACTTTGGCGATCTGGCCAAGGAGCACTCGAAGTGCCCTTCCGGCTCGAGCGGCGGCTCGCTCGGTGAATTCAGCCAGGGGCAGATGGTTCCCGAGTTTGACGCGGTTGTCTTCGGCGATCTGCCGATCGGTGAGATCTCTGACCCGGTGAAGACGGACTTCGGCTACCACCTGCTGCAGGTCGAGAAGCGGATCTGACTCCGGTTCACTCTGCATTACGCAGTCTGAGACAATACAACAAGCCGGTGGCGTTCAGCCACCGGCTTGTTGTGTATTGGTGCCAGTTCATTGTGATCGTGGTCAGGCGATCTGCTTTTCGAATCGCTTTGTGAGGGCACGGCGCAGCTTCTTTGCTGCTTCGCTGACCGTGTCGTAGATGTCGTCGCCGCGTTGCTCGATTGCGATCGGGTCCATTTTCATGGGTCGGGCTTCAAGCATGCAGCGCATGTCGTCAGGGCCACGCTTGGCGGCGCTGTTGGTGTCACCGAGATGTACTTCGATCCTTGTGATGCGGTTGGCAAGGTGACTGAGCTGGTTGTTGAGTTCGTTCTCGACATGGACGCCGAGAGCGGCCGACGAAGGGATGCTGCCGTAGTTGACTTGAATCTGCATCGCGCGCTCCTGTCTCCCCGGTTGGTCCCGTATGGGCGCTGGTGTGCCTGACCGACTATGGCCAGATCCGATCGGGTCCAGTAGTACGAGAGCAGCGGGGGTGGGTTCGTCTGTCGGTCGAAAAACACGCTAACCGCTTGTTATTCAATGATTAACCGAGGCGGGTTCTTGGGAGATGTCATGTAAAAATTCTCTGCCAGCCGATACAGAAGGGATCGATCCCGTAGGTGTTTGCCTGTGGTGATTCGATGACCGGACCATCATGTAGGGGCTATCGAGATGGGTAAGAATATTCTTGGTGTGATTGTCGGGTACGTCATCATGGCGTTGGTGGTGCTTGCTTGTCTCTCGGCGGCGTACTTCGCGCTCGGCGCTGATATCGCGTTTACGGAGGGCACGTACAATCCATCGATGTTGTGGCTCATCCTCATGCTCGCGGTCGGCGCTGTTGCTGGGGTTGTCGGGGGTCTGGTCTGCAAGTTAATCACAAACTCCACCGGGGCGATCAAGTCGCTCGCGGTTGTGGTGTTGGTGCTCGGTGGGGTGACCGCGGGCGCCGCGTTGCTTGCGGATAAGGAAGACCCTGGCGCGAGGACCGAAGAGGTCGGCAACTTTGAAGCGATGACGAAGGCGGAGCAGCCGGTGTGGACGTTGATCGCGAACCCGATCGTTGGTGTGTTTGGCGTGCTGTTCGGCGCTGGGCTGGTTGGCGGGAGGCAGGAAAGCGCTTCTGCGCCGTCTGGCGCATCCGGGGAAGATTGAGGCGGTTGGACATGTTGGAAACATCAGCCCGGGGATTGAGATCCCTGGGCTTTTTTTGTCGAATCGTCCCAATAACTGTTCGTGTTTTCGTTCTTTTTACCGGATTCGGATCCTGCGGCGGTCGATAACCAACGCGGATCGTGCGGGGCATGATCCCTTTGGATGGCTGGCTGAATACCTGCAGGAGAATGGCGCGATGCGCATGAACACATTGAAGAGTTTTTCGATCGTCGCGGCTGCCGCGGTGACTGTTGGGATTGGTTTCGTCGCGTACAGCGGGCAGCTCGATCCGCCGGACGGGCCGGTTCGCCCGACCGGTGTGAGCCTTGGCGACGTGTTCGAGAGCGTCAATGGAAGGCCTCTCGAAGGGGAGACTCCGGAGGCGGTTGATCCGGGGATGGCGGCGTTCCCGCAGGGTGTCGGGTTCATGTTTATTGAGCCGGGGCCGGGGGGCGGCGGGGAGCCGAGGGGTGATCTTTTGGCGGAACCCACGGCGGTGTTCGGTTTTTCGCACAGCATCTCGTCGCCGCGTGATGCGGCGTCGGGGCTGCCGACGGGTCGTCGCCAGCACAAGCCGGTCTCGATCACGAAGCCGATCGATAAGTCATCGCCTTTGCTGATGAACATGCTCGTGACGAACGAGACGATCCCGGCGGTGGAGATCCATGTTGGCCAGATCCCCCGTGGCATCACCCCGCACGGTGACTTCGTGACCTACAGGATCGTTGGCGCGCGGGTGGTGAGTGTTTCGCCGTTCACGCGCGGGATGGCCCCGGACTCGGTGGTGTTCATGGAAGAGGTCCAGTTCACCTACGACCGGATCATCGTGACGTGGGAGGACGGCGGGATAACGGCTGAGGATGACTGGGAGACGCCGGTGGCTGACTGAGTTGGGGGGTCGCGAATACAACAATCATTGATTGAAGCCGAGGGATGCGGATCCCTCGGTTTTTTTTGTGGGTGGTTGGAGAATTGTCAATTTTCACTGACAAAGTGTAAAAAATACCTGACATTAATCCCAACAAGAGGGTCACTGGGCCGATTTCACTGGCTCGATCAGGAGCGCATCGATGAATACCAAGGGGACCGGGTCGGCTTATCGCGAGAGCATGGCGTGGACGACGTGTATTGCCACCGCGGTGGCGTACCCAGCGGTGATGGCGGTGGTGCTGGCGAACCCGGCGAGCGCGATCCGGACGGCGTGGCTGTACGGCGGGCTGGTGTTCTTTCTGGTTGTTGTTGAGATTGTGCTCGGGATCATCCTGTCGGGGAGCACGGAAGAAGCTCCTGACGATGAGCGCGACCGCGCGATCCAGCGGCGGTCTTCGCGGTACTCGCACATTGTTCTGTTTGTTGGTGTTCTTTGCGCGGTCGTGCTTCTGTTCGGGCAGAGCATCGCGCTGGATGTGGGTGTGCCTGTGCGGGAGCTGCTCGCGGACCCGCTGCTGACGGCGCACGTGCTGCTCTTCTTCCTGTACGCGTCCGAGATCGTGCACTTCGCGACGATCGCGCTCGATTATCGCAGGGGTGGGTGAGCGATGGCCAAGACGAGGGTGACGAACTCGATCCGCGAATTGCGATCGCGCGGCGATGGGATGACGCAGCAAGGTCTTGCGGAGCGTGTCGGTGTGAGCCGACAGACGATCGTTGCGATCGAGAAGGCGAAGTATTCGCCGACGCTTGAACTGGCGTTCAAGATCGCGCGGGTTTTGGATGAGCCGGTCGAGCGGGTGTTTGGGTACGGGGGCGGTTGAAGCGGTTGGCGCAGCGGCACCGGGGTTTCCCCCTGCTAAAAAGAGCATGAAAGTTAGATTTTTTCCGACAGTTGCGTCTGTTCCTGTCGTTAACCTTGATAGTGCGGAGAATCTGAATCCTGCTTTTTCATGGGGGCAAAGCGATGCTCAAGCGAACGATCGGCGTCATTTCATTTGGTGTGCTGGGTTTGGCTCACGGCTCGGCGATGGGGCAGTGCATTGTGCCTGACAACGGGTTCGGGACGGCGACGATGCCTCCGGACTGCACTTACTTCACCTTTGATGATGACATGCGGATTGTCGATGGGCTTCCATTCGGGACGACGATCGAGATCGACGCTCGGATCACAGATATTTTTAATGTCGTCGAGGTCAACGGCGGCGCCCTCGGCGGGACGACGACTTCGTACGATTCGTTGTTAATCCTTCCAATGGAGGGGACGGGCGCCCTCGCGGGGTTTTCGCGGTTCATCGGGATGCAGTTGCCGTCGGCATCGAACTTCTTTGTTTGTGCTCCGCGGGTTGCTGCGGACCCGGTGCAGTCGTTCGATACGGAGATGCGGGCGATGACCGGTGAGGTCTTCGGCGATCCGGACTTCGACGTTCTTCGCGTCAAAGCGGGGGTTGCGAACGGGTTGCCTCCAAGCCCTGGGCACACGGTGCTCGGCGCGAAGGGAGCGAACATGTGGCAGGTCGATTCGTTCTTCGACATCACGTACACGATCGAGTTTCAGGGCGCCCCCGGGAGCTTCCTTGAAGGGTTCGGCGGCGTGACAGAAGCGACTGTCCGGTTCAGCACCGATTTCTGCCCGACGGATCTCAACAACGACGGCGTCACCGACACGGCGGATCTGGGCATCCTGATCGCGGAGTTCGGGACTCCCGGTGTTCTCGCGGATCTCAACAACGACGGCGTTGTGGACACTGCGGATCTCGGGATCATGATCAGCCAGTTCGGGCAGTTCTGCTTCCCTGTGTGAGGTGGCTGTCCGGGATGCGGTTATGTCGAGCTAGATCATTTCTTCAGATCTTTGATGGGACGCAATGGATTGATGAACCGGTGGTTCCTTCGGGCTCGAAGGAGAAGCCGGTTTCATCGACTGCATTGAAAATGTCCAAGGCAGAACCATCCTCGAATGTCAACAGGAGGTGGGTCCAGGCTTCTATTGGTTTACCGAATGGCGATGGGCATTCCGGGCCAAGGGATACCTCGGAAAGAATTTTCCCGATCGCGGATTCAAGAGCATCGATTCCTTCGCAAATCCATCGTAGTACAAAGAAGGAATTGGATGGGAGCACGCGATCGGATTCGATCGCGAGGTCATCGAATTTTTCCCAGGAAATAGATACATTCGATTCGATTGTGGTATCGCCGAAGTTGAGGATGAGGGGGTAATCCATGAACTCTGCCCACTGATTCGAATCCTCATCCCAATGTTGTGGCAGTTCATAACCTTTAACAGTCTTGCCGATTAATCCTGAAAATGCTTTTGGACGAGGCTAACTTTGTCTTCAAGAGCAGAAACATAGTTCATGGTGTTGTGATATTAACAGGTTGTTAGATCAACTCAACATCGGTCATGACCTCGACGGTTGCAGGTCCGTTGTGCGCTAGGGCGCGCTGGATGGCGCCTTCGAGGTCCTGGGCGCGTTCGACGCGGATGCCCATGCCGCCGCAGTTGGTGACGTACTCGGCGATGTTGGGGTTTGAGAGGGATGTCTCCCAGACTTCCCAGCTGCCCGCTTGCTGTTCCTTGCTGATTTTGCCGAGCTCGTTGTTGTTGAGCAGGATGTGGGTGATGTTCATCTTGTGCTTGACGGCGGTGTTGACTTCCCAGGGGTATTGGCCGAAGCCGCCGTCACCGGTGACGCAGACGACGGGGCGACCGTGGAAGCGGTTATCCCAGCGGTCCTTCACGCGCGTTGCGGCCCACGCGCCCATCGCGGCGGGGTAGCCGAACCCGATGGAACCGAGGTAGCCGCTCATGAGGACGGCTTGCTTGCCTGATGCTTCGAAGTAACGCCCGAAGCTGTAGGTGTTGTTGCCGACGTCGACGGCGATGATCGCGTCGTCTGGGATGAGCTTGTTCATCGTTTCGAAGACAGCGATGGAGCTGACGCCCTTGTGCTTGTCGTCCTCGAGGCGGCTTGCCTTCTCTTCTTTCCAGATGGACCAGCGCTCGGCGACCTCTGCGGTGTGATCGATGCTCTGGTGGTTGCCCTTGAGCGCATCGAGGAGTTGGTGCGCGGTGACCCCGATCTCGCCCCAAACCGGTGCGTCGATCGCGTGGAACCTGCCGAGCTGCATGCGGTCGTAGTCGACCTGGACGGTTGGTTTTTTGGGTGTGATTCCGGTGTGGTTGCTGAAGGAGGCGCCGAAGACGAGCAGGGCGTCGGACTCGTTCATGAACCAGGAGGCGATGGGGGTGCCTGAGCGACCGAGCACACCACCACCGAGCGAGTTGGCGGGGTAGTCGCCGATGATGCCCTTGGCTTTGAACGTGGTCAGGACGGGGCAGCGGAGTTCCTGCGCGAGCGCGATGACGGCGTCCATCTCGAAGCGGGCGCCGTGACCGACGATGATGACGGGGCGCTTTGCGGCGCGCAGGATGGCGAGCGCTGCGTCGAGGGATTCCCTGGATGGCTCGATGGTGTGTGCTGCAATCCGGCCCTCGGGGGAGCCTGCGCTCGCGTCACCGGCTAGCATGGTCTGGACGTCGTCGGGGAAGATGAGGTGCGAGACGTCGCGGTTGATGACCGCGGTTTTGATCGCGAGGCCCATCAGCTCGGCGTGGTTGGATCCGGGTAAGCAGAGGTGGCTGAACTCGGCGACGGCGCTGAAGGCTTCTTTGAGCGGGAGTTCCTGGAAAGCGCCGGGGCCGAAGACCTGCTGGTTGACCTGGCCGGTC
>JAJDDA010000214.1 GCA_029260535.1 Phycisphaerales bacterium
CGAGATCGGTCGAGGCGGAATGGGCGTGGTCTACGAGGCTCGCCAGGACAATCCCAGGCGGCGTGTGGCGCTGAAGGTGATCAGGCAGGGCTTCGCGTCGAATCAGCTCCGCCGCAGGTTCGAGCACGAAGTCCATGTGCTTGGGCTGCTCGACCACCCGGGGATCGCGCACATCTACGAGGCAGGCTCGGCAACGATCAGCGGATCCTCCTGGCCCTACTTCGCGATGGAACTCATCGAAGGACAGCCGATCGATGCGCACGCCAACGACCGGGGGCTCTCGTCCCGAGAGACACTCGAACTCGTCGCCAGACTGTGCGACGCCGTCCAGCACGCGCACCAGATGGGCGTCATCCACCGAGATCTCAAGCCGGGGAACGTGCTCGTCAAAGATATGTTGACCAGCACCGAAAGCACCGGCGACAGCACGATCGCCGACACGATCGGCCAGCCCAAGGTCCTCGACTTCGGGATCGCCCGCGCCACCGACGCCGATCTGGCGGTGACAACCCTCCAGACCAACCTCGGTCAGATCGTCGGGACGCTCACTTACATGAGCCCCGAGCAACTCGAAGGGAACTCGGAGCAACTCGACACGCGATGCGATGTGTACGCGATCGGCGTCATCCTTTACCGGCTGCTGGCCGGCCGGGCGCCACTGGAACTCGGGGGCAAACCGATGGCCGAGGCGGCGCGCATCGTCCGCGACCAAGAGCCGGCGAGGCTGGGCTCGGTCAACCCGACGTACCGCGGCGACGCCGAAACGATCGTGGCCAAAGCGATGGAGAAGGACCGGTCGCGCCGCTATGCCTCGGCGTCGGAGCTGGCCGAGGACCTGCGGCGGTATCTCCGCAGCGAGCCCATCGCGGCGCACCCACCGAGCGCGCTCTATCAGTTCAAGAAGTTTGCACGCCGGAACCGGGCCCTCGTCGGTGGCATCGGCGCCACGATCGCCGCGTTGGCGTTGGGGCTGGTTGCGGTCAGTATCGCCTTGATCGAGGCGCAAGCGCAACGGGACCTGGCGCTGGCCGAACGGGAGCGCGTCGAACAGGTTGTCGATTTTCAAATGGACTTCCTCTCAGGCATGGACGCCAGGGCGTTTGGCCGTGAACTCCTGAAAGATCAACGTGATGATTTCATGGGGGCGCTCGAACAAGAAGCGTTGGACTCGGATGAACGAGAGGCCGCGGTTGCGTCCTTCGAGGCGGTCATCGGTCGCCTCAACGGCACATCGCTGGCCAGGCGGGCGCTCCGGGGCACGATCATCGAGCAGGCGCTCGAAGAGGTCAACGCCGGGATCTCTGACGACCCGATTATCGAAGCGGAGCTTCGCTCAGCCGTCGGCACGATGTACCAGCACCTCGGCTTGCACGCGGAGTCAATCACCCAGTTCGAGCTGGCGCTCGACCCGTTGCGCATCGGACTCGGAGAAGACCACCCCCGCACGATGTCAGTCATGTCCCGGTCGGGAGAGATGCTGATGCAAGCCGGACGCCTCGAGGAAGCCAGAGAGAGGCTCACCGTGACGCTGGAACGGAGGAGGCGCGTTCTCGGCGCCGATCATCGCGATACGCTCCACACCCACATCCACCTCGCCAACACGCTCCGGCTGATGGGGAAACAGCCTGAAGCAAAGACGCATCTTTTCGAAGTTATCGAGTTCAGCACGCAATCCAACGGGGTTGCTCATCCAACAACACTCGAAGCGTCGAGCACCCTCGGCGTCACGCTGATCGATCTGGGCGAGACTGAAGAGGCACTCCAAATCTTCAGTGATGTCCTTGCAATACGCCTCAAAGACTTAGGACCTGATCATTCGTCCACGATCTTGACGCGCAACGACGTCATGGTCGCGCTATTCAAGCTCAACCGGATGGAGGAAGTCGAGGGCATCGCGAGATCTGTGCTCGATTCGTCAATCCGCGTCAACGGCGATGACCACCCCATTTCGATCCGATCGCACAACAACCTGGGGCGGGTCATCCTGGACCTGGGTCGTCCAGGCGAGGCAGAGCAGTATTTCCGTGAGGCATACATTCTCAGTGTAAAATCACTCGGCGCCAACAATGAGGTTCGTGAGGCGAGCGCTGGCAACCTGGCCGATGTGCTGCTCGCGCTCGACCGACCGGCCGAAGCCGAGACGTTCTGCGCAGAACTGCTCGCCAGCCGCAAGAGCGCGGACCCTCTACGCCCAGGGGCGATCGCGCAGACGCTCGAACAGCTCGGCCTCTGTCAGATGGGTCAGGATCGACCGGCCGATGCCGAGGCTTCGTTCCGCGAGTGCATCCAGTACCGCGAGAGCCTCGATCCAGACCACTGGCTGACGCATCGCGCCAGGGGTTATTTGGGTACTTCACTCGCCGCCCAAGGCAGGGACACTGAAGCAGGGTCACTGCTTAAGGACTCGGCTCTCGCTATCGAGAGATTGCAGGATTCGATCGCAGAGAACATGCGCGAGCGTGAAGTTCGTGCGGCTCGGCGTCGAGCGGAGTCGCAAGCAGCACACTAAGTACAACGAACGACCGAGAGCCGAGAGCCTTTCCACGCCAATGCGATTTGTAACGTATCTTGTCACTCGGAGAGTCCCATGGAACTCTTCCGATTCGCGCACCCTCTCCACATGGCACGCAAAGACCACCCCCCACTATTCGTGAGGAAGGCCCCTTCGAGCCTCGGCTCGAACTCTCGCCACTGGATGAAGCCAACGGCTTCGTGCTCAACGGGAATGGCTCGGCTGTTCGCAGCGACCGCTCCGTCTCAAGCGCCGGGGATGTCAATGGCGACGGCATCATGGTCACGGCGGACCTGGGCATCCTTATTGGGACGTTCAGGCATACGAGCAACTGAGCCCGAATTGACGCCGCTGCATTCTTGGAATTGAGAGAGTTCATTCTGGCCTTCGATGATCTCTTCTCTAAAGCATGACAAATCAAAGACATAACACAGGATGACGGATTTTCTGCAATTAGATAACGGTCGTTGTCCAAACCGCTCGTTTCAGTCCATGAGAGGCTTTGCAACCCGGCCTGAGGACGAATTCAATAACGGAGTTTTCTAATGACTCGCAGCATCCCCAATGTGAACCCGACCATGGCCCTCATGGCCATCGTCGCTATCGCCGGTTCGACCCACTCCCTCGCCGCCGGGCCATTCCCGCCAACGCTCGCGCTCTCGTCCTTGAACGGGACGAACGGCTTTGTGCTCAACGGGATCGACGTGGAAGACTACAGCGGGCAATCCGTCTCCAGCATCGGTGACTTCAACGGCGACGGCATCGACGATCTCCTCATCGGTGCCCGATACGCCGACCCGAATGGCGACAAAACCGGCGAGAGTTACGTCGTCTTTGGCGGTGTTGGCGTTGGGGCAGGCGGGACCATCGAGCTCTCAACGCTCAACGGGACAAACGGCTTCGTGCTCAACGGGATCGATGAAGACGATCTCAGCGGATTCTCGGTCTCCGGCCTCGGGGACGTCAACGGCGACGGGACCGATGACATCATCATCGGCGCCTACGAAGCCGATCCGAACGGGATCAACAACAGCAGCGAGAGCTACGTCGTCTTCGGCGGCGTCGGGGTCGGGGCGGGAGGGACTCTGGAGCTCTCCACCCTGAACGGTGCCAATGGCTTCGTGCTCAACGGGATCGACTCATCCGATCGAAGCGGATCCTCTGTTTCCGGCGCTGGGGACGTCAATGGCGACGGCATCAACGACATCCTCATCGGCGCTTATGCCGCCGATCCGAACGGCAGCGCAAGCGGTGAGAGCTACGTCGTCTTCGGCGCTGTCGGCGTTGGCGTCGGCGGGACGCTCAATCTTTCGACCCTCAACGGCGCCAACGGCTTCGTGCTCAACGGCATCGACGCGGGTGATCGCAGCGGCAGGTCCCTCTCCGG
>JAJDDA010000215.1 GCA_029260535.1 Phycisphaerales bacterium
CACCTCTTCCTTCTCCTTTGGTGTGCCGCCCCGGCGTGGGTGGGGGGGGGGTTTTTTGCCAACCAACCACCCGGCCCCCGGACCGCATACCCCCAACCGTGGCTGGGCAAAGCCATAGCCACGCCACCCCATGATTCAATACAAAATCTCACCCTCTTCATGATGATCACGAGATTCCTCCGTCGCGCTATCCCCAGTAAACACACTCCCCCCCGGATACCACAGCGTCGCGTCCGTGTTCGCCGTCACCCGGTCCATACCCTGCGCCGAACCGTCAAACATCATCGCGTTGATCTGACCGCGGTGCCGGTACGACATCTTCCAGTTGTCCTCATGCACCGGCTGACCAGGCCGCAACTCATCACTGAACTGCGGCCGATTCGGCTTGTCCCCGTACGCCGTTGAAGCCGCGTAAATAGGACCAGACGACGTGAACGAACCGAAGTATTTCGGGATCGGGTTCACATCAAAATCAAGAATCCCCGACCGCGTCAGGTACCGCGTCCCGTCGGCAACGAACACCTTCCCCGAAGGATTCCCCACATCATCGAGCCTCGGCACGTACCGATCAGGAATAACCGCAGGCCCCCGCCACCGGTACGTCATGAACTGCGACGCCGAAAACCCGCGACCCCGCAGATGGAACGCCGCCGGCGACAGGTAACTGATCTGCCCGTACCCCTCGTTCTCCTGGATCGCATCGAAATCATCCAGATCCGACACAAACGTCCGCGCGTACAACTTGTCGCAGGTGTGCGTCGCCTCAGGGCAAGCAAGCAAATCAAAGATCTGCGCCGTCCGCGCCGCCCGGTTCTTCGAGAACCCCATCTCCTCACCAAGGATCGGGCTGATCCAATCGAACGAGCTCACGGGAGTTGTCGCTGATTTGTCACCAAGCATCGCCTGCACATTCGCCACGCTCCCCATGTACCGCAGACCGGTCCGGTTCACCCCGGGCAACCGCCGCTGATCGGAGAGCGAATACTGCACCATCGCGATGTGCAGCGTGCGCTGCTGCGACAGGCAAGCCGCCTGCCGAGCGCCGGCACGAACACCAACCACAACCGGCGCGGTGATCCCGACCAGCGCCGACACCATCCCCGCCACAACCGCCGTCTCGATCAGCGTGATCCCCCGACCCCAACTCCGTGAGACGCCCGGCGCATCACCCTCGCTCCGATCACACAGTTTCATGGACAGCCCCGATTCCCGGGTCGTCTGGACCCGGCTGGTGCGCTGCCCTGCGCTGGTGCGATCATCCGTGCCGGATCACCCTAACCGCGCACGCCAATCAACACGCTTGTGCAGAATGATCATCCACGGAGTGTCCACGCACCCAAAGGCGTGTGGATTACTCAGGCCCCGCCAACGCCCCCAGAGGCTGATCCACCCCGGGAAACTCGCCCAGAACCCCACCACCCAAAACCACCCGTTCAGGTGGTTCAAGCCCGACCCCGCGCAGCGCCGCGACCATCGCCGAGTTGCTGTTCGACCCGACCAGGACATAAGGCGTCTCCCAAACCCGGTCCGCCTGCAGCGCCGCCGCCTGCGCAACCGTGATCAACCACGATGCCTCAACCCGCTCATCCGGATCACCAACAACCGGGCGCAGCCGAACCCCCCGCGTCATCCGCGCCACACGCGGCGCCACCAGTGCGCCATCCGCATCCCGCCGCTTGACGTAATCAGCGCGCAGTGCCTCGCTCGTAAACTCAACCGCCCCATCGAATTCATCAAACCCGTCCGGGCAATCGATCAGCAAAACCAGATGCCGCCCCTTGCCCGCAACAACCCAGCTCCGCAGCTGACAATCGCACTCGATCGACGGCGCAATCTCCTTCGCCGCGCTCGGCTCTTCTGGAAGAGACCCCTCGCAACCGCCGATCAACGCCGCAATACAGAGCGCCACACACGATGCAAATACTGAATCCCGTTGTTTCATCCAATCAGAGTACGCGATCAGCAGCACCTCATTGATTAAGGCGTCACACAACCATCAGCGCCGATCCCCACCGTGCAACTGAACTCATGCGTCAGAACGAACTCCTCGACCGAGAACGTCACCTCCTCAAGGTGGTACAGCCTCGACACCCCGTTCGGCTCAACAAACGATGACTGCCCCGACATCGAGCGGACACCGCGCACCCGCGCGCCCACCGCGTCGTACACGATCCTTGGCGAGAACCCCCCGACCCCGTCATCAACCCACTGCGTGATCGTCACACTCAGAGGCTCCTGCGAACACATCGCCGCAAGCAACTTCGGCGACACGAAGTCCACCGGCTTGATGATCTTCAACTCACCAGCGGTAATAGCATCCCCGCCAGCCGACGACTGAACATCATGCCTCATCTCGTGCCCGGTCAATGCGCTCGCATTCGGCTCATCGCCGATCACGAGCCCGCCAAGCGCGATCGCCTTCCCCCCCGCATCCCGAATCGCCGCCGAAGTCACCCCGCTGCTGTGCGCACGCACGTGCTCAAGGTCCACACCCCCAAGCCCGCGCTCGATACTGTCCTTGATCCCGCTCTCGATCGCAGACTCCGTCGGCGACACCGGTCCTGCCGGCGGATCCAAAGGACCCGCGCCAACCGACGACACCAGCATCGCGAGCGCCACGCCAACCCCACTCAACACAACAGCCGCACCAGTTGAAATACGCATTGCCGATATCCTTTCCACGCCATCAAGGCGAGCAAAGACATTATCGGCCATCAAACAACCCGATACAACAAAGAAGTTGGATCTGAAATCTCCGCTTGAAACCGCCGAATCACGCGATCGTCACCGAGTCATCCAGATAAACATCCTGAATCGCGTGCAGCAGTTTCACACCTTCGCTCATAGGCCGCTGGAACGCCTTCCGCCCCGAGATCAGCCCCATCCCGCCGGCACGCTTGTTCACGACCGCAGTCCGCACCGCATCCGCAAAGTCACTCTCGCCGCTCGATGCCCCACCAGAGTTGATCAACCCCGACCGCCCCATGTAGCAGCACGCCAACTGATACCGCGCCAGTTCAATCGGATGATCGCCCGGCGTCATCTCCGAGTACACCTTCGGGTGCGTCTTCGCGAATTTCACCGCGTTAAACAACCCGTTGTTCTCGGGCAGCTTCTGCTTGATGATGTCCGCCTGGATCGTCACCCCAAGATGATTCGCCTGCCCCGTCCCATCCGCCGACGCGTGGTAATCCACCCCGTCAACCTTGAACGCACTGTTCCGCAGATAGCACCAAAGCACCGTCACCATCCCCAGCGCATGAGCCTCCTCGAACGCCTCGGCGATCTCCATCAACTGCCGCCGCGACTCCGCCGACCCCCAGTAGATCGTCGCCCCAACCGCGACCGCCCCCATCTCGAACGCCTGCCGCACCGACCCGAACATGATCTGGTCGTACGTGTTCGGATAGCTCATCAGCTCGTTGTGGTTCAATTTCACCAGCATCGGGATCTTGTGCGCGTACCGCCGCGCCACCGATCCCAGCACACCAAAGGTAGACGCCACCGCGTTGCACCCGCCCTCGATCGCCAGCTCGCAGATATTCGCCGGATCGAAATACGCCGGATTCGGCGCAAACGACGCCCCCGCCGTGTGCTCGATCCCCTGATCCACCGGCAGAATCGACACATACCCGGTCCCGCCCATCCGACCATGCCCCAGCAGCTGCCCCATGCTCCGCTGCACCGCCGGCGTCCGATCGCTCAGCGACATCACCCGATCCACAAAGTCAGGCCCCGGCAGATGCAGCGCCGACCGCGCCACACCCCGGCACTCGTACCCCAGCAGCGATTCCGCATCCGAACCCAGATATTCCACAACAGAAGTCATGCTCAATTCCCTTCTTTACAGAGTATGATGTCGCCAATAGACCGATCTTACTGTGTATTCTCGATCTGTCACACGCCCCCGCCCCCCCCATCGATCCGCCCCGAAAGGAACACTCCCATGCTCATGACCACCAAACCCATGTTCGACCTCGCCTACGACGGCGGCTTCGGCATCGGCGGCTTCAACGTCAACAACATGGAGATGACCCAGGGCATCATCGAGGCCTGCGCCGAATCCCGCTCCCCCGTCATCCTCCAGATCTCCAAGGGCGCCCGCGCCTACGCCAACATCCGATTCCTCAAGCACATCATCGACGCCTGCGTCGAGGAATACCCCGACGTCCCCATCTGCATCCACTGCGACCACGGCGACACCATGCCCCTCATGCAGGAATGCATCGACGACGGCTACACCTCCGTCATGATGGACGGCTCCCACCACCCCTACGACCAAAACGTAGAAATCACCAAAGCCGCCGTCGATCTCGCCCACGCGAACGGCGTCGTCGTCGAAGGTGAACTCGGAAAACTCGGAGGCATCGAAGAAGACGTCGTAGGCCTCGACGCCGCCGAATACGAAGCCAACATCGAGCAGTTCCTCACCGACGCGACCGAAGCCAAAGACTTCTACGCCAAAACCAACATCGATTCCCTCGCCGTCGCCATCGGCACCTCCCACGGCGCCTTCAAGTTCACGAAGGCCCCCAAACTCGCCTTCGACCGCATCGAACAGATCATGGAAACCTGCCCCGGCCTCCCCCTCGTCATGCACGGCTCATCGTCAGTCCCCAAGGAAGTCGCAGCCAAAATCAACGAGTTCGGCGGCGAAATGAAAGACTCCATGGGCGTCCCCGAAGACCAGATCAACATGGCCGTCCAAAAGTACGGCGTCTGCAAAGTCAACGTAGACACTGACTACCGCATGATCATGACCGCAACGATCCGCGAAGTCTTCGCGAAGAACCCCGCAGAGTTCGACCCCAGAAAGTACCTGGGCCCGGCGCGCACCGAGATGAAGAAGATGTGCAAGCAGAAGCTCGAAATGCTCAACTGCGTAGGCAAAGCCGACGAAGTCATCGCCCACTGGAAAAACCAGGGCGAGCCGATGCCAGCATTTTATGAGAAGGCAAAGGCGGGGGTGTGAACCATCCTAGATTCGGATCTGCATCAACAATACATTTGATCATCAGAATCAAATCGATTCCTGGAATGCGGTTGACATCTTGAGTCTTCCAAAACTACGGAGATGAATTTTTCCGTCGACTCCATCGCCTCTGCAAGCAAACCATGCTTTTTAAGAGCGACATAGATCGCACAAGATCGCGCCTGGCAATTCACAGATTTTTTAGGATTAAATTCTATATCGGTAAAGCCATCGTACTCATCAAGAGCCCGAAATGTCCCTCCATCCGAGATGAGCGATTTGATATAGAGCCAGTCATAAAAAGCCGTCATTGGTTTTGCTGGAAAGTGCACATTGTCGTAGCAAAAATCAATCAAATCACCAGAATTTCTTACTCTATCATCACGCCTCGCTTCTCGCGATTCCTTGGAATAGAGATCCGTATAAGGACCTCCTGATTCAAATATTTTACTGCCCTGAAAAGCTGATTCCAGTGGTATTAGTCCTAAGCTTGAGTGCGGCACGCTTAGATTGAACGCGCTGAGTTTTACACCTAGCGGATCTTCTGATTTAGTTGAGACCTCAAGCAAGGGGTTATATCCCTGCTCAGACGCAGCAAAATGAAGGGCCTTAATATTTTTTTGCTTCTGAACAACTGCAAATCCTGAATTCCACTGAAATTCGAACGCAATCTCTTTTACCAGACGATGCCCCACGGGCCACGGAACAAATATTGGTCTACTAGCCATAAATCAGATATTCTCAATGTAGTCCACGGGCACATGATTAGGAATTAAAATTTCACACTTCTGGGCTAGTTGGATTCTATTTTTGTATTCCGGTATCCTAAAATCATGATATTTATACAAAATTTCATAATCGATTTGTTTGATCGCCGTCGATATCGGAACAATTTGGGTGCCCGTTTTGTTCGCCACTCCAGGCGAGTACATGATTTCATCGAGATCTAAAATGTCAGTATCAATTTTTAGGAATTTTGATTCTCCAATCCGACCATCTTCCTTTGCGCGATATTCCATTTGGTGATTATCGTTAAAGCACAGGTGCACATATGCATCTAGCCCCCTAGTCTTATCGATTTTTCGACTAATGTTATTGCCGCCGGGATGCTGGACCTCGATGCCTAATTCAATTTGTTTCTTAATTGAATATAGCCCTTTGTGTTGTTTTATTAAATCGATATTTCGAATGTCTGTGAAATGATAAAAAGCCGATTTTGGGTAGGCCATTAATATTTTTTTGATCTCATCGTTTGGCTTGGCATTCATAATCATCTCGATAGTTGAGTCACAAACTGAAATAGGCCTACGAATCGACGACTCGCGTCATCGCTACAACGCTACAATTGTGCCGCATGAGCATATGTAAATATACCTCAGTATAACCACGCAAACGCCACCCGTGCGCACACCCCCATCCCATCCGCCAAAATCCCCTTGCCTGAGCCCCTCCCATGGTGAATAACTGTTCCCATGACCCCACCACCCCCGCTCCAAAAATCCCCACTCCCCCACAACATCGATCCCGGCGCCCTCCTCGATCGCCTCACCGATCCCAACATCCCCATCATCGAGATCGCCCGCGAATTGGGTGTCACCGCCGCCCAGATCCTCGACGCCGCCGAGCACCCGATCATCACCTCGATGCTCGCCCGCATGAACCGCCTCGACCGCCGCCGCGCCAGACGACAAGCCGCAGCAGCAGCCCCCGCCGCGATCCAGACCCTCGACCTCCTCACCATCGACCGCAGCGCCAACCCCGAAACCCGCCGCAAAGCCGCGACAAAGATCCTCTCAATCACATCCCCCACCAAACCGCGCAGCAGCGCTCCCCCTCCCTCTCCCCTTGGGGGAGAGGGCCGGGGTGAGGGGTTCTCGGTAACCGCCGCGCAGCGGCGTGCCGCCTCCGCCCCCCTCTCCCGCCGGGAGAGGGCAGGGGAGAGGGGCGATTGGAATCAAGGCGCACAAACACAAACACCGCACGCCGCGCACGCGATCAACGATACAAACCGATTCAACACAACCGCTCCGCGCGGCCCCTCTCCCGGCTCGCTCCGCTTACCACCCTCCCCCAGCGGGGGAGGGTTGCAAGATCAGGCCGCCAGGATCAGCTTCACCCCTCCACCATCGCCCCCTGAATCCGCGCCGCCTCTTCATCGCTCTCCACATAATCACTGTGGCACGACGCCTTATCCTCAACCGCGCCAACCGCGTTCTTCGTCTTTGCCGCCAGCGCGTGAATCTCCGCCGGGCTGAGCACGCCGCGCTGCTCAAGGAACACCTTCTGCTCAACAGTCAGCGCCGCCGACTGGATCGGCGCCCCGGCCTTGCCGTCCTTGCCCAGCCGCTCATACCCATCCGCCTTGCCCGACGCGAACTCCTGAATCTCCATACTGATCCGAACCGAGCACCAGTCGTGCCCGCACATCGCGCAGAAGTCGGTGTCAACATCCAGATCCTCATCGTGCAGCGCCCGAGCAAAGTCGGTGTCGTACGCCAGCTCGAAGTGCTTCTCCCAGTTGAGCGACGCCCGAGCCTTAGTCAGGTCATCATCCCACTGCCGCGAATTCGGGATCCCGAGCGCCACATCCGCCGCATGCGCCGCGATCTTGTAAGCAACACACCCCTGCTTCACATCATCCTTCTTGGGAAGGCCCAAGTGCTCCTTCGGAGTGACATAACAAAGCATGCTCGCCCCGTGATACGCCGCCGAGGTCGCGCCGATGCAACTGGTAATGTGGTCGTACCCCGGGAACACATCCGTCACCAGAGGCCCGAGCACATAGAACGGCGCCCCGTGGCAGAGCGTCCGCTCGAGTTTCATGTTGTATTCAATCTGATCAAACGGCACATGCCCCGGCCCCTCGACCATCACCTGCACGCCGTGCGTCCAGGCTCGCTCGGTCAATTCGCCGATCGTTTCGAGTTCCGCCAGCTGCGCATCATCCGTCGCGTCCGCCAAACCGCCGGGGCGTAACCCGTCACCGATCGAGAACGACACGTCGTACTCGCGCATGATCTCGCAGATCTCGTCCCACATGTCGTACATGATGTTGTCGCGGTTGTGGTCCAGCATCCACTTGGCGAGCAATGATCCGCCGCGGGAGACGATGCCGATGCGACGGCTCTTGACGAAGGGCAGGTGGTCCTTGCGGACGCCGGCGTGGATCGTGAAGTAATCGACGCCCTGCTTCGCCTGGTGGACGAGCGTTTCGCGGATGACCTGCTCATCGAGGTCGTCGAGCGTCCTGCCGATGATCATCGAGTAGATCGGGACGGTGCCGATCGGGACGGTTGAGTTGCGGATGATCGCCTCGCGCGTCGCGTCGAGGTCGCCACCGGTGGACAGGTCCATCGCGGTGTCGGCGCCCCACTGGATGGACCAGTCGAGTTTCTCCAACTCGGCATCGGTTCCTGATGACACCGGCGATGCGCCCATGTTGGCGTTGATCTTGGTCAGCGAGGCGCGGCCGATGCACATCGGGTCGAGGTTGTAGCCGAGGTGCGTGGTGTTGGCCGGGATGATCATCCGTCCCGCGGCGACCTCATCCCGGATCTGTGCCGGGGTGAGGTGGGTTTCACGCTCTGCGACGCGCTCCATCTGCTTGGTGATGATGCCGAGTCGGGCGGATTCGAGTTGGGTGATCGGGTTGAATCCGGCGGGGAATGTTACTTTGCGCGTGGTGTTGCGAGCGTCGGTGAATGTGACTTCCGAATCACCTGGTGTGAACCCCTCTCCCCCGGCCCCTCTCCCAGAGGGAGAGGGGAGCGAGTCAATGATTTCGGTGGACCAGCCATTTGGGAGGAAGTCCCAGGCGGTTTTGGTTGATGGCGCGGGCATGCCCGGGGTGTCGGGGGAGGAGAAGGTGAGCGGTCCTCCGATGTCGTGGGCGCGGGCGAAGGAGCCGGGGGTGGTGACGCCCGGCTCTCCGGGGTTGCCGGCGCCTTGGGTCGGGGCGTTGAAACGGACGGTCGGTCTGGTGTCTTGAGCAGTCATTGGGTGGGCCTCGTGGATAGAGGGATCACCCGGCATTGGGGAGAATTCGCGTTCCCTCCGCCGGTGCGAGCCGGATCAGGTTCTACGGGTGCATCTCAGCCGGCTCTCACGATTGGAGTCGGCGCCCCGAGCGATGATCGCGGATTGTATCAGAAGGCGGAGCGGGGTTCAGAGTCGCCAGAAGGGATCGAGATCGCGTTCTGAACCGATCGTCCAGCCGGGTTTCTTGATGCGCTTGACCTTGACGACACGCGCCGGCGCCTGTTTTCCGTCGGTGAGTTTGAAGTCAACCCGGAGCGAATACGGTTTGTCGGCATCGATATCGAATTCGAGTTGGTTTCGGTTATTCTTCAGTCTCCGCCAGGCGTCCGGCGCCCCGAGGAGCTGTATGACGCGGCGCACGCTCGTGCCCTTTGAAATACCGGCGATGGCATCTTTCGATGGCACGATCAATTCCGGCAGGGCAACACCGGCATACCGGTCGACTGTCCCGATCTGGATTTCCTCAAGCCAAGCCGGGAACGCATACCCGATCGGCTGATGCCCCGATGCCCGCTCGCCCATACGCCGCAGCGCGAGGCGTGCGTCCCGCCAGAGTTTATAGTTGATCTGATCGAACCCGCGGCGATCTTCATCGGTGAAATCGGGGTGGTCCGGGATCGTCAGGCGCCACTGCTCGATCGCCCGCAGCGCGGGGATGGCATCACGATAGCCGAACCGGCCTGCCATCTGTGTTGCGAGTTCGAGATCACGTTGTCGTTTGTTGAGTCGAATCTTCTGTTCCTGATCCGGGAGCAATCGGCGCCGGCGTCCAGTCTCGGTCGGAGCTGGGCGTCGAATCTGAATCGGGTAGAGGTTCTGGATGATCTGATCGAGTTCGTCCGGGGCGCCGTTCAAGACGCCGATTGCCCATGCCGATTCGACCGCTTCGCACGCTTTGATTTGTCGGCTCGTTGGGTTGGAGATGATCTCTTGGCGTTCAAACCCGATCAGAATCCGCTTGCCCCACCGCACCCTGGTCAGCAGGAACGATTCGCCGTCCGCCTCGACGACCGAGCGGAACGAATACCCACTCCAGTAGTTGTCGGAGATCATGGGAATGGGTGACACCTTCTGGCCCGGTGGGGGCTTGAACGCCAGGGTGATCCGTGGACTAACTTTCCCATCCGGCGCCGCGAGCGCGGTGAAAACCCGTTGTTCTGGTCCGCAGACCAGGACGCCGCCACTGTTTCCCACATAGGCGCCGTACGCAAAGCTCGGCCAGGACTCGCTGACATGGGTCTTGTAATCACCCTTGAGCGACCATCGAGCTACGCCGGTTCCAACTTCATACAGGGTGTACGTAATTTCTGGCTTGTAATTCTCGATGGACTCGACCGGTTCGGGATAATCGGCGACAAAGCGGTACTGCCCATTCGGTGACACCGATTCGAAATCCGACGGTGATGCGTAGGACGTCGCGTGGCTTTCGCAGATGAAAGTCAGGGAGAGCACCACAGCCAGCGCCGGGGCGAATATGGTTTGTGATCGGGTCATCTTCACTGATACGGGGTGATCCCGCGTCGGTTCCGTCGGAGTTTATTTCCCAGACTTCTTCGCCAAATGTGCCGCGGATTTTTCGATGTAGGACGCCGCATCGGGGGTTTTGCAGCCTGTTTCGCCATGGTCGACATCGACGTTGCCGATCCGGATCGCCGTGGCGATCGCGGCTTTGCGGAGGTCGTCGCGGTACGTCCCGATGCAGATGAGGCAGGTGTTCATGCTCTCTCGTGCTCGGTTGGGCGCGGTGTGGATGGTTGTTTCGATACGGTTGATCGCTTCTTTAAGGATCGGCTTGTTCACCGCCTCCGGGTTGTGCTTGACGATCCCGGCGAGCGTGGACCACGCGGCGGTCTGGGTGAATTCGGGCTTGGCCTTGCGCCATTTCTCGTAGCGCGACACCGCGTGCGGGGATCGCGCTATGGCGCCTGCGACTGCGCCGGTGAGTTGATAGCACGTCGAGTCTTTCACCCAGCGGTCGCAATCGGATTTCTTCAGCAACTCGGGGTCGCAGATCATGGTGGCGAGGATCTGCGCATCGAGCAGGCCGGTTTCCCAGAGTTGTATTGCGAGATTGTGGTCGGTTTTGATCTGTTTATTGAGTTTGCCGAGATTGGCGTAACTGACACCGAGCATTTCCGGCGGGGCGCCGTGACGGGCGTAGACCTTGCGGTTCTGCGCGGTCCCCATTGCCTTGAGTTGTTTGAGGACCTGGGAGCAGTTGAGCGGCCTGGTTGCAACGGCGGTTGTCGGTGTCATGTATCATCCTCCGGCTTGGAGTCGAGGATACACGCTCGACCGGCGCGAAAGAAGACTATTCCAAGAGGTTCGGCAATGAAACGTGGAATCGGCGTGCTCGTGCTGGGGTTTGCGGCCTTAGCGTTGCCTGGTGGGTGTGCGGCTCAACGAGCGGTTGACGGGGACCACCTCGCGGCGTCGGGCTCCGGGGAGGTCTTTTATCAGTTTTATAACGCCAAGCCTGAGTCCGGTGTTGAGCGCACGCCTTTGGTGTTTGTGCATGGCTGGGCGTGCGATCATCGGCACTGGGGCGCGCAGGTTGAGGGGTTCGCGCATGATCGCGCGATGCTGGTGATAGATCTGCCGGGGTACGGGCAGTCTTCTGATGGTGGCGCCCCTCACACGATGGACCTGTACGCGGCGGGTGTTGCCTCGGCGATGGATGACGCGGGGCTCGATCGTGCGGTGCTGGTCGGGCATTCGATGGGCACGGCGGTGATCCGGCAGTTCTACAGGCATCATCCGGAACGGACGGCGGGGCTTGTCGCGGTTGATGGGGCGCTGCAGATGGAGTCGCCGGAGGAGATGGAGGAGGCCGCCGCGCCGTTGTTCACCGATCAATGGCAGGAGTATGCCGTTCGGATGTTCGACGGGATGTCCTCGGAGATGGCGCACGATGCGGACAAGGCGCTCGTGCGGGAGGTCCTGCTCGGCACGACGCGCGATTCGGTTCGTGGTGGGTTTGCCTCGATGATCGACCCGGCGATCTGGACCGCGGATCCGATCGAGGCGCCGTTGCTGCTGACAATCACGGAGGCGCCCTGGTGGACGGATACCTACAAGGAGTACGTCCGCACGCTCGCTCCGGGGGTGCGCATCGAGGTCTTCCCGGGGGCATCGCATTTTCTGATGATGGATCAGCCTGAGCGCTTCAATCGGGTGCTGGAGGCGTGGCTCGAACAGCGGGGGTTGTGAGGGCGTAGGGATTCTCGGACCAGTTGGTGAATCTCCTGGTTGCGGGACTGGCGTCGGGGCGAGGATCCGGCCGATTCATGGGTGTTGGTTGTTTGATTGATTGGCACAACAGAAAGAAGACCCCCTGATGACACGATTCGGAATCCTGTTGACACTCGCGATCGCGCTGCTCGCCGTTCTTCCTGGCGGCTGCGCGACCTCTGATTCACGGATCACGGCGCTCGACAACCCGTCGGCGCTGACCGAGTTGGGCCTTGATGTGAACAACCCTTACGGGAGTGTCCGTGTTGAGATCACCGATCGGGTTGATCATATCTGTGTTGCAGAGGAACTCCTGACGCCGGCGTTTGCGACGGAGGAACTGCGCGAATCGCTCGGGGAGCGGGTGCAGCTTCATGTCGATCGCAGCGAGAGCATGCCGGGGTTTGAGACGCTGCGGCTGACCGTTCTGGCGCTTGAGCCCTTGAACACCGAGGAGGGTGTGAACCTGACGGTCCGGCTTCCGCGATGCTCGGGGATCCGGGTGCGGAATACGGCCGGCGACGCGATCCTGCTCGGCGCGACAGGCGCGATCCATGTTGAAACGATCGATGGCGACATCGAGGTTCGGTGCTCGGAGCCTCTGCAATGGCCGGTGGCGCTGATCGCTGACACGGGGAACGTTTACCTGCAGACCCCTGGCGGTGTTGAGGGTCGGGTCGAGCTGGTTTCGAACTCCGGCGAGGCGGTGTTTACGAGCACGCTCGAGCCTTTGCACGGGATGGCCGCGACGCGGCACTTTGTCCGTGGGTCATTCGACAATGGCGCGAACCCGATCACCTGCCGATCCGATACGGGGAATGTGCGGATGATGGTGATCGAGAACCCGATGGGATACACGCGGTGGAAGACGGGGAATCGTCGGATCGCTTCACCTGAGAAGTACTCGGGCGATGAGGGCTGATCAGACCTGCGCCTTCAGACGCGCCGCCAGCACTTGATTGAACAATCCATCCGGGGCCTCTTTGCCTGTCCAGAGCGCGAACTGCGCTTCGGCTTGTTTGACGAACATTGCATCACCGGTGATTGTTCGGAGTGATCTTGCTTCGGCGCTGGTGATCAGCGGGGTTTGGATCGGGGTGTAAACGGTGTCGAAGATGATCGCGTTGACGGCGAGGGCGTCGAGGGTTGCTTCTGTCAGGGGCAACTCGTTGGGGGCCGAGCCGGTTGACATGCCTACGGGGGTGCAGTTGATCACGATGTCGGGGGGTGATGCTCTGAGGTCATCTTCTGTTGCCACGTGCGCGTTGACGCCCGGTTGGAGATCGGCGATCAGGGCTTCGGCGCGCTCGGGTGATCGGTTGATGATGCGGATGTCGGCGCCGAGGTCTGCGCAGGTGACTGCTGCGGCTCTTGCAGCGCCGCCGGCGCCGATGATTGCTACGGAATCGCCTTTGAGAGAGTCTCTGCCCTGCGCTTCGGTCAGGCACTGCGCGATAGCCTGGGCGTCGGTGTTGCGGATCTGCCAGGCGCCGTCATCGGTGCGGATGAGCGTGTTGGCGGCGCCGATGCGGGCGGTTTGCTCGTCGGTGTCCCAACCGTTCTCTTGCGCGAGGCGGACTAGGTTTTCTTTGTGGGGGATCGTGACGCTCGCGCCGGTGAAGTCGAGAGTTTCGTGGGCGGTCAGTTCGTTGAGCGTTGCCTTGAAGGGCTCCCAACCCGGGGCGATGGGCATCGGGAGGTCCACCGCGTTGAACTCGATGGCGCTGAACCCGGCGTTGTGCAGGTCGGGCGAGAGCGAGTGCGAGACGGGGTAGCCGATGATGCCGATGACCTTGGTTGCTTTGTTGATCGATCGGAAGCGGTAGCGGTCGAGCAGATCGGTGATCGTTGGTTGCCCTGGCGCGGAGGTGGACTGGGGATTGAGGGCGGCGAAGGTGAGGAAGGCGCCGAACTTGGGGGCGAGGATGCGCGAGAGGATGCCTGCTTCGCCCATGCCCAGGGCGATCGTTGGGCGGTCTCTGGTTGCGAGTAGGTCGAAGAGCTCGAGGTTGTCGCGGATGGAGCGCATCGCGAAGGCGATTTTTATTACTTTGGCCGCGGGCTCGTCGCGCATCGCGGTCAATCGGCGGAGCAGGTCTTTGGGGCGGCCTTCGAAATCGTGCGCGGACAGGATCAGCGATGTGCTGATGTCGCGCTGCTGTTTGTCGTGATCGACGGCGAGGCGGACTTTCTGCGCAAGGTTGGCCGAGCGGGAGAAAGTGGACCATTCGAGATCGATGTAGCGCGGCGGGGAGTCGGCGGTGCCCAGGCGTTCGATGTGGGCGATGCGGGCGTCGTCGTCGCCGTCGTAGTGGCCCCCTTCTGCGGCGGATCGGATCGTTGCGATGCACGGAAGAGGCGATTCGGCGATGAGCCGAAGCGATGCGGCCTCGCCCTGGTCGTCGCCTGCGCCAGCGAAGAGAGAATCGAGTCGCCATTCAATCAGGTCGGCACCGAGTTGTTTAGCGGCGATCGCGTCGGCCAGTGCGCGCACGATCTCGTCGGGCTCGGAGGATTCGGGCGTGATGGGGACGGTGAGGAGGGTGGTCACGGGCGGAGTGTAACGGCGTTACGGGAGCGCGACATCCTTGTTCCGCGTCATTGGGACCGGGCCGGCGGAGAGATGCGTGAACCAGAATTCGATGTTGTTTTCGTTGATGATTTCAATTCTGACCAGAAACGGCAGGATGCTTTCTCCACCGAACGGTGTCGAGATCGCAACGATCCGGTCATCCGCTGCGAGGATTTCGTATGGAACAGGTTCTGAAAACTCGTCGGAGCCGTTCATGATGACGTACATCTGACCGCTCTTGAATCCAATTGAAACCCAGCCATCCTCACCGAAGATATGGTCGATCATCGATTCGCGTTTTTCTGGATCAGAGACATCATGCACCCACGGCATTGCCCGGAGGTGCTCCTGATCGACCGTCCACGCTCCCTCGATCCTCTTCTCCGTTTCGGGGGCCACTTCGCCCTGTTCGAGCATGCCTGCGGGGACAAACCGTTTGAAATGAAGCTCCATCGCTACCGGTTGATCTTCCCTAGCGATCAGAACGCACCGGTCGCGCGATTCAAACCTGACGCCCTGAAAATACTGCCCGCCACCACCATCCTTTGGCATCCCCCAGAGGATTCCTTCATCATCAACCTCGAACATCAACGGGATCGCCTCTTCGGCGCCGCCAGCGATGAGATCGCCGTTTGGTTTGATTTCATAAACATTGGCTGATGCCATGCCGAGCATCATCATGAGGCCCATTTTTTCGTCTTCGTTCTCAGCATTCTCCACTGCTTTGAGCACGCTCTCCAGATCGATTACCCAGGCGCCAACGATGGCTTCCTTCGGGTTGACGACCTGCGCTTGAGCAGTGAACACTGATAGACAGAGGACTACAAAGACAGTGAGCGGCACTATTCGTTTCATGGAACAATCTCCTTCGATTGAATGACCACGAACATGATAGGCGTCGGTCGGATTACACCGCCTCGGCGACTGCTTTCGCCACCGCGTCGTGGACATCGCGATCGAGCGCATCGGGGATCAGGTGTTCGCCTTTGGCCAGATCTGACAGGCATTCGGCGGCGGCGATGAGCATGGTGTCGGTGAAGCAGGTCGCTCCTGCGTCGAGGGCGCCCCGGAAGAGGCCCGGGAAGGCGAGGACGTTGTTGACGTTCTTGCCGTCGGCGGCGAAGCGGGCGCCGTTGCGGAGCGCCGCGGTGGGTTCGATCTCGGGGTCGGGGTTGGTCAGCGCGAGGATCATCTGGCCTTCGCGGACCATCTCCTCCTTGATCAAGCCGCGAACGCCGGTCGTTGCGACGACGATGTCGCAGGTCTTCATGAGTTCATCGAGGGTGGCGCGTTCGCCGCCTTGGGCTTCGAAGCGTGTCAGCGCCTCTTCAGAAAGATCGGAGCCGATCATGCGTTTGACGCCGTAGTGGATCAGTAGCCTCGTGATCCCGATGCCGGCGGCGCCTAACCCGATGTGCCCGACGGTGCTTTCCTTGAGGCAGACGCCGACCTGTTTGGTCGCGCTGAGCAGGGCGGCGAGGGTGACGACGGCGGTGCCGTGCTGATCGTCGTGGAGGACGGGGATGTCGAGTGATTCGCAGAGGCGCTCTTCGATCTCGAAGCAGCCTGGCGCGGCGATGTCTTCGAGCTGGATCGCGCCGAAGCTGGGGGCGATGCGCTGGACGGTTTCGATAATCTGATCGGGGGTGCTCGGTTCGAGCAGGATAGGGATCCCGGAGATGTCGGCGAGCTGGGCGAAGAGCGCGGACTTGCCCTCCATGACGGGCATGCCGGCGAGGGCGCCGATGTCGCCGAGCCCGAGGATCGCGGTGCCGTCGGTGACGATGGCGACGGTGCTGTTGATGTTGGTGTACTGGCGCGCGAGCGCGGGGGCGTCGTGGATCGCGAGGCAGACCCGCGCGACGCCGGGCGTGTAGACATCGCGGAGCGCCTGCCATGAGCCGATGTGCGATTTGGGGACGGTCTGGATCTTGCCGCCCAGGTGCCGGTTCATGACGCGGTCGGAGCGACCGACGACGCGGGCGATGGGGAGTTCGTTGATCCCTTCGAAGAGGTGGTCGTTCGCTTCTTCGTCGAACTCGAGCGTGAGCTCCCAGATGGTCTTCTGCTGGGTGCGCTCGACGACTTGCAGGCCTTCGACGGTGAGGCCTTCGTTGCCGACGACCTGGAGCACGCGGGCGAGGTTGCCGGGTGTGTGCACGACTTCGATGAGGTAGACCTCGGGGATCTTCATTGGGTGGTTCCTTCCGTGTCGCGCTGGGGCATCGTCATCCGTGACGATCCGAAGAGCGTACCACCGATCAGGCCCGTCCACAGATTGATCTGAAGGCGCCTTGTCCAGCGAGGTGGCCGGTGGACCAGGCCCACTGGAAGTTGAAGCCGCCGATTCGGCCATCGACGTTGAGGATCTCGCCGCAGAGGTAGAGGTTGTCGCAGTGTCTGCTCTGCATCGTGTTGAGGTGGATCTGGTTGAGCGGGACGCCGCCGGCGGTTGCTTCGGCGTGGGTGAAGCCTCGGTCGCCGGTTACGGGGGCTGGCCATCGCGTGACGGCTTCGACCAGTGCTCGGCGCTGTTGTTTGCTTAACGATGACAACGGGGATGCGTACTCGACACCCGCTGCTTCGCACAACCATCGCGCGAGGCGCTCAGGGATTTTTCTCGCGAGCAATCGGGCCGGTGAGTTCTTTCCGGCGTCGCGCAGGCGCTGTTCGAACTCATCTGCTGTTTCATTCGGCAACCAGTTGATGACGACATTGGCCGTTGCGTCTTCGAGTCTTGCTGCGGCGAGGT
>JAJDDA010000216.1 GCA_029260535.1 Phycisphaerales bacterium
CGACGCCTCCTCCGGCGCCACCGCGACCGAAACCAGACCGATCACCCCGCTCGAAACCGCCAGCGTCCCGGCGCCACCGTTCTGGGGCACGAAGGTCGTCGATGCATTCGATCTCGACGAGATCTACCCCTACCTCAACACCACCGCTCTCTTCCGGGGGCAGTGGCAGTTCAAGCGAGGCTCGCGCTCCACCGAAGAGTACGAGCAGGACATCAAAGCAACCGCCGAGCCAATCTTTGCAAGGCTCAAGGAATCGCTCAAGAGCGACAACACCCTGCGCCCCGCGGTCGTGTACGGCTGGTTCCCCGCGCAATCCGATGGCGACGACCTGATCGTCTTCGATCCCGAGAACCACGAGCAGGAAATCGAGCGATTCACCTTCCCGAGGCAATCCAAGAGCAAGCGCCGATGCATTTCCGATTTCTTCCGCTCGACCGAGAGCGGTGTCAAAGACGTCATCGGGCTCTCCTGTGTCACCATGGGCAACGAGGTCTCTCGCTTGGCCCAATCACTCTTCGCCGATGACGAGTACGCCGAGTACCTCTACACCCACGGGATGGGGGTCGAGTGCGCCGAGGCCCTCGCCGAACTCTGGCACAAGAAGATGCGAACCGAACTCGGCATCGACAACGAAGACGACGGCGAGATCAAACGCCTCTTCACCCAGCACTACCGCGGCTCACGCTATTCGTTCGGGTACCCCGCGTGCCCCGAGATGAGCGACCAGGAAAAACTCTTCCGCCTGCTCAAGCCGGAACGCATCGGGTGTGAACTCACCGAGAACTGGCAGATCGATCCGGAACAGAGCACCAGCGCGATCATCGTCCACCACCCGGCGGCGAAGTATTTCAATGTGTAATCAAAGGTGACACAGGCATACTGCCTGTATATGCGACACCATGCACTCCTGGATGCCGAGACTGAGGTTCGGATATCGAAGACTGGAGTGTCTCCGCGTGATCAAATCATCATATGATGCCAGAAGCCCGCCCTGACGCTCAAGAATAGAGGTAACCATGCGAACTCGAATCCAGAGTTTCATTGCCTGCTCGATCGCTGCCTTGTGTATCTCTACGACCCACGCCGACATTGGGAATAAAAAAGCAACGCTCCTTGCAGAAGACGGCGCAACCTTGGCCCGTTTGGGTTCATCGGTAGCGATCAGTGGCTCAACCGCAGTAGTTGGAGCAGTTTCACGCAAGGACAATGGGGAGATGTCTGGCGCCGCGTATCTCTTTGACATCTCATCTCAAAAACAAATCTTCAAATTACTCCCGGATGATGGCAGAGCGTTCCATCGCTTCGGCGCCGCTGTCGCAATCAGTGGATCAACCGCAATTGTTAGTGCGTCAGGTGGTGGTGAGCAGCGAGGAGGCCCCGGGTCCATCTATCTCTTCGACACGACAACCGGCCAGCAATTCGGAAAACTTCTCCCAGACAACACCCAGAAGCAAAACGGCTATGGAATTTCGATTGGGATCAGCGGTGACACCATCATTGCAGGTGAGATGGGCAAAATCGAAAATGGCGCCAGCACAGGCGTCGTCCATGTGTACAACGCGAAGCAAGGAACCAAGATTCACACGCTCCGCCCGAGCAATGGTGATGGACGCGACAGCTTTGGAGAATCTGTTGCGATTGATGCAGATTCAATCATCGTCGGAGCGCGCAGAACGACTATCAACGGATCCGTTTCTGGAGCCGCTTACGTCTTTGATACAACCACTGGCAAACAACTCTTCAGGCTGCTTCCCGACGATATCTCTGATAATTATCACTTTGGATCATCTGTTGCGATCTCTGGGACTACTGCCGTAATCGGGGCTATGTACGACGACGCCAATGGCAGAAATTCTGGCTCCGCTTATCTGTTCGATACCACGACAGGAAAACAACTTTTTAAACTGCTCCCGGCCAACGGGAACCCAAGCGCTGTCTTTGGATCCTCTGTTGCAATCAGCGGAAACATCGCCATCATTGGGTCTTACGGCGACGACGAAATAGGAGCGTTCACGGGCGCCGCATACCTGTTCGATACCAATTCAGGCGAGCAGATCGCCAAGGTCATGCAACATGATTTCACGACTATGGTGATGTTTGGGACAGCAGTCGGTATCGATGGCGATACTGCTATCGTTGGATCACCTGGATCTCATGATCAGGCGCCAGCCTCTGGATCCGTATTTCTTTTCGACGTGAGCGAGGAGTCCCGCTAGACCACTGATTGATTGGTGAGATTCGTGATCAGAAACTCTTCTGCGCCGAAGTGGCGAGTCACGGCACTAGATATTCATCATTCCCCATCGGGGAGATCGATCGGCGCCTCGTCGTCCTCGTACGCCGGCACGTCCTCGAAGACCGGTTCTTCGTAGACCGGCTCATCGATGTACTCGTCCGAAGGCGCTTCGTAGGTCGTTTCTTCCAGGATCTCGTCCGGCGCCTCTGGCGCTGACGTCAGCACCGCGCCTGGCATCTCGGGGGTCGGCCGGAGCGTGGGCTTGAGCAGCCTCGCGTCAGAGCCGGGGACCGGGAGGCGGTTGTTCCGATGGCCGTACTTCGTCCCGGCGTCCATCAGGCCCCAGTCCATCATGTCGGGGAGCTCATCGGTAGGGCCCTTGCCTTTGCGGAACCGGACAACCAACTGCTGATCCACCGGGATGTCCACCGACCACACCGATTCGCCGGTTCTCGTATCCACCAGCGTCACCGTCCAGGGTCGCCACGCGTTGCTGACGTAGGTATGGATGTCGGCGGTATAACCCGGTCCGCCCTCGTTGTAGAAGCACCCGCCGAGCGTCGTGAGCATCGCGCAGGCGCCGGCGAGGAGCAGGCGGCGGGCGATCGGGCGTGTGCGAAGGCGGGTCGGCATCGGGAGTCTCCTGAGGATCGGTCGGTCATCTGACGCTACGGCGTCGGGCTCGGCGCGGTTCGCCATCGATTCGACCTACCATTCGTCGGCGCGCAGGGGATGTTCCCTTCAGCGCCGCCGGTCCCGAGGAAGGGTCCGTTTGAGCTTATTTTCACAAAACTGCGCATGACCACCCCCTCGCCCTCAGAACCCGTCCCCAGCCGCGTCGGCCACGGCTTCGATCGACATCGTCTCGCTCCTGTCGCCCCTCAAGGCGAGGGCCGGCCCCTGGTCATCGGGGGCATCCGGTTCGACTCCCCGATCGGCCCGATCGCCCATTCCGATGGCGACGCCCTGCTCCACGCGATCACCGACGCCATCAGCGGCGCCTGCGGTCTGCCCGACATCGGGCAGCGCTTCCCGAACACCGACGCAACCAACGCCAACCGCGATTCGATGGATTTCCTCAAAGCCGCGAGCGACGCCGCGGCTGACGCCGGCTGGTCGGTCGGCAATGTCGACGCGACGGTGCTCCTCGAACGCCCCAAGATCGGCCAGATGAAAACCGAGATCATCCAATCGATCGCCTCGGCGCTGGGCATCCCTTCGACATCGGTCAACGTCAAGGGCAAGACCGGCGAGGGTGTCGGCCCGGTGGGAAGGGGCGAAGCGATCGAGGCGCACGCCGTCGTGCTGTGCTACCTGCGCCAACACAAGGATCAATCCACGACATGAGCGCCATGAACCCCTATCCGTGGCAGGAAGCCGCTTCCTATTCCGCGCAGATGCACGCCGGGCAGTTCCGCAATGATCGCAGGACCCCCTACTGCGCGCACCCCTTCCGCGTCGCGATGACGCTCCGCGACCTGTTCGGGTGTGAAGATCACGACGCTATCGCCGCGGCGCTGCTGCACGACATCATCGAGGACACCGAGGCGGATTACGACGACGTGCTCGAACGGTTCGGCGCTGTCGTTGCCGACGCGGTCGCGGACATGACCAAGGACATGCGCCTGCGCGAGGACCTCCGCGAGCCGGCGTACGACAAAGGATTACTCGAAGGCGGCTGGCGCGGGCGGCTGATCAAGCTCGCCGATGTCCACGACAACCTGTGCGACCTGAGCTCGTCGGACAAACTCGGCAGCATGATCGAGAAATGCCAGCGAGCGATCGGCATCGCCAAGGCCGCCGGCGACGACCACCCCGCGATCCTGTGCGGGATCGAGCATGTCGAGCAGTTGATCGCCAATCGCACCAGGGAAACCATCTGAATTCCCGCGATAACCCGCTCAGGCAGCCCGATTCCGGGCAATCCGACGCGGGCCCCTGAAGTGGACGCCCCGGATGGGTCGATAACTCAATATGACCGTCCTGCCCACCAACAACGCCGCCAGCGCTTCGATCGCGGCCTCGGTCGCCGGTGTGAAGTCGAAAGAAGGCGAGGCGACCAACAAGGCCCGCCGCAAGGCCGACGCCGAGACGTCGTTCAAACGGGCGCTCGATGAGGCGGACGTGAGCGTCGACGCCGCGCAGGCCGCCGACGCGGTGCGCAACGCCAAGGGCAACGATCAGGAAGAGGCGCACGAAGACCGCCAGGAGCACGGGCTCCTCGACTCCCAACGGGAGACACCGGGGCATCTCGATATCCAGGGGTGATCTCCGAACCGCCGGCCCTCACGTCTTTGCGCAGGCATCCACATCCAGGTACCAACGCAGCGCGCCGCCAACCGGCTCGATCGAGGCGAGCCCGTGCGTTCGGGCTACTGCACCGGCGATATCGTCCTGTGCGCTCTCACCCACCGCGAACACCGAGATGAACCGCGACGCGTTGATCAGGCGCCGCGTGCAGGCAACGCGGTCCGCGTACGCCCGCACGAGCGCATCGGTTTCTTCGTTCTGCGCCCAATCTGCCGGGATCGACGCCGGGGTCAGCAACACATAATCGAGCCGATCGTGGCCCTTCTCGCGCCACGCGAGCGTCTCCTGCAACTCTCGCTCGTGCCGATCGGCGGCATCATCGAGTATCGTATCGATCGCGTGCGTCTGTTCGCTGGGCAGGTCCGCGTGGATTGCGAGGGTCTCGCGGATCAAACCGAACTCGCTCTCGTCGCCGAGTCGCTCCGAGAAGAGCCACAGCTGCGTTCGGCGCCACGGCAGGTCCCGGTGCGCCGGATCGGTCAGCAACCGCAACAGCACCGGCTCGACCGAGGCGTCACCGGTCAGGCAAAGATGAAAAT
>JAJDDA010000217.1 GCA_029260535.1 Phycisphaerales bacterium
GCCGGCTCGCGCAAGCCGGCGCTCACGTCACCGTATTGATGACCGAATCCGCGACCCGCTTTGTCGGACCTATCACCTTCCAGGCACTCTCGGGCAACCACGTCTACACGAGCCCGTGGGAGCACGTCCAGTCGCAGGACCCGCAGCACGTCGCGCTCGCGCGGGGTGCGAAAGCGATCGTGATCGCGCCGTGCTCGATGAACTGCCTCGCCAAGCTCGCGCATGGCCTCACCGATGATGTCGTGACGCTCATGTGCAGCGCCGTAGACGTTTCAAAGACACCAGCCTTGATCGCCCCCGCGATGAACGCCTCGATGTGGGCGCAGCCTTCGACCCAGCGCAATATCGAGACCCTCAAGGGCGACGGCTACCGGTTCGTCGGCCCCGACGAGGGCTGGCAGGCGTGCCGAACGATCGGCGAGGGTCGCATGAGCGAGCCGGACGCGATCGTTGAAGCACTCCAAAACGCGATCGCCTGAATTCCGCATCCTCACGTTTCGCTGGTACGATTGATCCGACGCTTTCTGAAGGAGACGCCATGACCAGTCAGCCCGGATCCGGTGACCGCCCCCCGATCACCTTTGCATCACTCACCGAGGGCCTCCTCTGGCCAAGGCTCTGGCGCACGCTCCCCATGGCGACCAGGCCCGGTCGGTTGATCGTCATGCTCATCATGCTCGTCGTGCTGCTCGGTTTCGGATCGGTGTACGACAGGCTCGACACGTTCCAGAAAGGCCACCCTGCAGTTGCCGGCGCCGGGCTCGACGTGGATCGCCCGGAAGATTCCCGCATCCAGGAAAACCTCCGCGGGATCCTCTCCAGCGCCAACGTCGTCGACCGTGAATTCGCCGAGGACCTGCTGGCGCAGGAAGAGATCAAACCCGGGCAGGTCAGCTCCGCGATTAAAAAATCATTCCACAAGCGAGCCGAAGAGGCGCAGCTCGAAGCCGACGGCCCGCTCACCGATGTCCGGTGGGACCGCATCCGCACCCCTTATTCCAGCGCGCTGCGCGATGTCAGGCTCCTCGAGGGCCAGGGGCTGTTCAAGACCGCATCGCGCAACACCGCCAAGGCGTTCAACGAATTCGCGATGGGGCTGATCGCCCTCGATCCTTCAAGAGCAACCGGCGCTGTCCACTGGTGGTGGTCGCGGACCATCGTCCCCATGTTCACCAGGCACACCCTCGGCGCGATCACCCTGCTGCTGATGACCATGCTGATCCTCAGCGTCTTCGGCGGCGCGGTCTCCCGCTCGACCGCCTGCGACATCGCCGGCTGGTCGGCGCCGGGCCCCGGTGAATCGGTCTCGTTCGCCTGGCGCAAGCGATTCGATTTCATGATGGCGTTGCTCGGACCGGCGCTCTTCATCGGTGTGGTCACGCTGCTGCTCGCGACCATCGGCGCGATCGCGCTGCGCATCCCCGGGATCGATGTCCTCACAGCGGCGCTCTACGGGATCGCCCTGCTGCTTGGCCTGCTCGTCGCGATGTGCATCTTCGGGCTCTGCCTCGGGGGACTGATGCTGATCCCATCGGTCGCGGTCGAGTGCACCGACTGGCTCGACGGTGTCCAGCGCGTGTACGCCTACATCGCCGGCTCACCGGGTCGGCTCATCCTCTACCTGCTCGCGCTCGCGACCCAGGGCGTGGTCGCGTACTGGGCGCTGTCGCTGATCATTGCCGGCGCGCTGAACTTCACCGCAGGCTCGCTGACCGCGTGGCTCGGGAACGAACCAACAGAACTCGCAGGTCAGGTCGAGCCGTTCATCTTCAAAATCCAGCAGGACATCTGGGCGCTCTCCGGAACCAGCAACTGGACGGCGCACATCATGGGCCTCTGGGAGTTGGCCGCGGTGCTGCTGCTCGCGGCGGGTGTGTTTAGTTATCTGTTCTCAGGAGGGACCGCGCTCTACCTCGCGCTCCGCCAGGTGAACGATCATCAGGACATGGCCGACATCAGCCCTGAGATGGACTGAACGGAACAACCGCCCGCCGGTCAGACATCCACGGCCTCGCCGGTCTTTTTCATATAGAGATGCACCGCCATCGATCCGTAGTCGTGCGTCTCCGGTCCGACCGCATCATCAAGATGCAATTCCACCGGCGTGTGATCGATCAACGGCCCACCGCTCACGTCTTCTTCGCGCCAATTCAGCGCCGCGTCCATCAGGTCCACCGGCGCCGAGTCATCTTCGGGCGAAGTCGGCAGGACCATCCCCTCGTACAAAGGCCACGGCGTCCGGAAGACCGCGTAGCCGTCGTCATCTAGAAGCTGAATGAGCCGGTTGAGTTGCCGGAACACACGCTGGCGCGATTCCGGCTCGATCACCAGCTTGTAAGGCGGATCGAAAAAGAGCAGGTGGATCGGTCTCGGCGCTCTCGTCAAAGCCGCAGCGCCGAGCGCATCACCCTGCGCCACGTCGCAGCGGTCTTCGACACCCAGCGTTTCGATGTTGCGCTGGATCAACGCGGCGACGCCCCGGTCGCGCTCAACAAAGACACACCGAGCCGCGCCTCTGGAGATCGCCTCGAGCCCCATCGAGCCGGAACCGGCGAAGCAATCGAGGATGTTCTGTCCCTCGACATGCCCCTGGAGGATCGAATAAATCGACTCGCGGACACGGGCGGGCATAGGGCGGGTGGTCTCGGAGCCCTTGGGGGACTCGAGCTTCCGCCGACGATATTCGCCTGAGAGAATGTGCATCGGCGATGGAATCCCTGAAAACACGCTTCGTCAAGGGGCTCGGCACGCATCGCATCAAGACGCTGCTATCCTTGTCCGATCCATAGGGGACGAATACAGTGCCCAAACACTTGATCCATTCATCCGGATCAACGGGAGAATACACGTGACACAGGCAATGACACAGCCCGGCGGCGCCCCTTCTGGCGCGGGTTCGACCACCGAGGCTCGCTTTTTCACCTCGGAATCCGTTTCGATGGGCCACCCGGACAAGGTCGCCGATCAGATTTCCGACGCCATCCTCGACGCCATGCTCGAGCAGGACCCCCTCTCGCGCGTCGCGTGCGAGACGATGGTCTCCACCGGGATGGCGATCGTCGCCGGTGAGGTCACCACCAAGGCCTACATCGAGATCCCTGAGGTCGTCCGCAAGACCATCGAGCGGATCGGGTACACCGAACCCTCGCTCGCCTTCGATCACCAGTCTTGCTCTGTGCTCGTGAGCATCAAGCAGCAGTCCCCCGACATCGCGATGGGTGTCAACGCCGACGGCGCTGGTGACCAGGGCATGATGTTCGGCTACGCCTGCCGCGAGACGGACGCGCTCGATCCCAACGCGCTGATGCCGCTGCCGATCTACCTGTCGCACCGCCTCGTCGAGAAGCATGCCAAAGTCCGCGAAGCGAATAAAGACATCGTCGGGCTGCGCCCCGATGCCAAGAGCCAGGTCACGCTCCGCTACGAGAACGGCAAGCCGGTCGCGGTGGACACCATCGTCCTCTCGACGCAGCACTCCCCTGACTGGACACCGAAGCAGGGCGAGATGAAAGAGGCTGTCATCGAGCACATCCTCAAGCCGGTCATCGGCGATGCGTGGTGGAACGACGACATCACCATCCACGTCAACCCCACCGGGAACTTCGAGATCGGCGGACCCCACGGCGACGTCGGCCTGACCGGTCGCAAGATCATCGTCGACACCTACGGCGGTGTCGGTCGTCACGGCGGCGGCGCTTTCTCCGGTAAGGACCCGACCAAGGTCGATCGCTCCGCCGCCTACATGGCGCGGTACATCGCCAAGAACGTTGTCGCAGCAGGCCTCGCCGACAAGTGCGAGGTCCAGCTCAGCTACGCCATCGGTGTCGCCGAGCCCACCAGCGTGCACGTCGACTGCTTCGGGACCAACACGGTGGATGAGTCGAAGATCGACGCGGCGATCCGCAAGAACTTCTCGCTCAACCCCAAGGGCATCATCGAGTCGCTGGGCCTGCGCAAGCCGATCTACACCCCCACCGCGACGCACGGCCACTTCGGTCGCGTCCCGGAAAATGGCCTGTTCAACTGGGAAAAGACAGACAAGGCCGACGCCCTCAAACGCGACGCCGGCTGAGGCAAGTAAAAAACCAATCCCCGTGCCACGACCCAGCCCCGCTGGGTCGTGCTTTTTTGAATGCACCTCGAAACATCACAGCAATTCCGATCCGAATCCTTCGATCGCACGTACAGCCTTTGAAATAAAAATCACTTCGGCGTATAGAAGCAAACCAAGGAGAGCAGATGTCATTTCTAAACAGAGTCGGGATCGTGATGTCCCTCTGGATCACCGGCGTCTGCTCCGCAGGCCCGATCGAATCACTGGAGGTTCACCGCCAGTTTGATTTCTGGGCCGGCGAGTGGGACGTAACAAACCGCTTCTGGGCCGCAGATCGCGGCGAAGCCGTGGTCCCCGGCGCCGCGCTCCGCGTGTACCCGATCCTCAACGGTGGCGCATTGGTCGAGCACTACCGGGGCGCGAACTGGGGAGGCAACGACATCTTCGGATTCAGCGTGCGCGCCTACGACCCGGCGAAGGAACAATGGGTGATCCTCCTGAACTGGCCGTCAGGCAACGCGCGGTTCTGGACGATGGAGGGCGGGTTCGAATTCAACCGCGGGCTCTTCTATGGCGAACGCCAGGGGCAGGACGGCGAGACCATCACCGACCGCTACATCTTCTCCGACCTGATCCCCGGCTTCTATCGATGGGAAGGGAGCCAGAGCACCGACAACGGCGCGACGTGGAACCGACCAGGCTATGTGATGGAAGGGATACGGCGCGCAGACGACGCCGAGCAGATCGACACCGCGTGGCTGCACGGTGATCCGATCACCGATCGATGCGAAGGCGAGCAGCGGCGGGAACTGGATTTCATGCAGGGCCAATGGGAGGGCCGGACCCGGTTCCGTGATGCGGGCGGCGCGTGGTCGGAACACGACTGCAGGATCGAGTCCAGGGCGATCCTTGCCAACTGCGCACGGATGAACCTGTACGAGCACGACCTCCCGGATGAAGACGAGCCCTACGGCGCGTTCACCGTCCTGGCGTACGACGCGGATCGGGAGGCGTGGGTGAGTTACTTCATCAACAATGATGGGCCGAGCGCCGGCGTCATGCATCGTTACGAGGGCAACATGCAGGAGAACGAATTCTCGATGTCGCGAGAACTCGACAGTGGCGGTATCGAGCGGTTCCGATGGCACGACATTCAGCCCGATTCCTACCGCTGGGAGCGTGCGAGATCGACGGACGGCGGCGAGAGTTGGGCCGTCGATGTGACAACAGAACTTGAGCGTGTCCAATAGAAAAAACCGTTTCAGCGCCGATCACTCCCGAGGGGTGATCATCGCTGAAACGGCATTCGAATTCCTGATCGATGCGCCGGTGTTTACACCGGCGATCAAGCCGCGGCGTTGTCGGGTCCGAAGCGTGTCCGCATCGCCCCACGCGAGACATGCTGAGGCGTCATCCCCGGCATCGGGAAGTGCCTGCACAGCGCCTCACCCAGCGCCTCTTCCTCGGCGATCACGAAGTAGCAAGGCTCGCGGAGCATCCGCAGCGCGAACCGCATCGCCCTGGCAAGATGCTCGGCGGTCGTCGCGACCATCACCTCGGAACCGTCGCGACGGATCGGGAGGATCCTGAACTGCCACGCCTGCCGCCGATCGACCAGGCTCGCGGCCCAGGCATCGACCGCCATGTCGTTCGGGTCGATCTGCTCGGCGATCTGTGCATATTGCTTCGACCACGCGTGCTCGACGTCGGCCTCGCTGAGCCCGAACATCTTTTCCGCGAGCTCACCGAACGGGCGGTGCAGCTCGCGTTGCGACTCGAGGATCGCCTCGACCTGCTCCTCACGAAGCAAGCCCAACTGAATCATTGTTTCACCGATGCGTACTGCCATGGTTCGAGGCCTCCGTCAAACTCACCGAACTGATTCCATTCCCCCCGGCTCTGTTCGCCGGCGACAACACTTCAATCGACGTGCACGGCGCACCACGCAACCGAGATGCACCGATTGCCGGATGCGCCGGTCGGCGTGCGACGGCGCCAACGCGATTGGCAATGGCAACGATCAACCGTGCGCTTGACGCACGATCGGTCGTCATTTTTCACATGGTTTCTTGACGCGCACCGGCTCCAGGAACACCGGAGTTATTCCCGGACCTCAGCGGATCGATGGCGCCGAACGCGATGGCGACGGACGCTCCCAGACCTTTTCACGCATCCAATCCATCGGACGCCCCACCCAGTCGCTCCGGATCTTGAAGAGATTGCCGAGCGTCATCGTCGGGCCGGGGTCGGTAATCCCGTTGATCTGCGCCAACTCCGCCTCAATATGTTCGATCGCGCGCTGGAATTCGTCCCGCTCCGCGACCGTCCGGATCGGTTGCCAGACCATGATCCCGTCCGCGCCGGAGTCGTAGACCGTCCTGACCAGCAGCCGACGCTCGTCCTCGGTCATCATCTTTCCACCGAACCGTCCCCGACCCTTCCCGAACCCCGGACCGACCAACTCCGTCCCGAACATGCAAGGCAGGACCAGTTGATCCCCTCCGAGTTCATCGCGGAGTTCAACAGTGGCTTTGACGATGCTCTGGAACCGCTTGGCCCACTGCACCGGTGTTGCCTCATATTCGCCGGGTCGTGTTCCCGCTGGGATGAGCCTCCGGTGGGGATAGATATTCGGCGCCATGTACGACACACGCCGCCACACCGACGCCGCCTGCATGTTGATCTCGAGCGGGGAATGCTCCATCCCCCACGCCTCAACAACGGTGTCGTCAACGATCTTTGCCCACCAGCCGAATCGGTCGATCTCTGGCCACCCCGCCTCGACCCCGGATTGGATCGCCAGGTGCACCCGCTGCGCGTGGCGGTTGTAAATCGCCTCGGGCGTGTCCTTTGTAACGCTCCGGAGCGTGGCTTCGTGTTGCGGCTCCCACCCCTCCGTGTTCACCATCACGTGCACCGGTTGGTTCGTCCAGAACATCCTGGCGGTCTGCGCATCCCACTTCGCCTCGGCACGGATCTCGTTGAGGTTGATGCTCATCGGGTCGTTGTGCGAGTACTTCTTCCCGAACCCGTGCTCATCGAACAGGACGTACGGCTTGTGCTCCCAGAGCGCCGGATGCACAACGATGGATGTCATCAGGTAGCGGTTCTGCTGGTGCATCCCCTTCACCGAGAGGTGCCCCAGGAACGGCGCCTGACGAGCCGCCTGCGCCGAGGGCTTATTGGGGTTGCCCTTGCCCTCGGTGCTCGACCCCTGATCAGGGCTCGCCAGAACCATGAACGAACACCCACAAATCAACGCGGTCATTCCGATCGCCACGATTCCTGCCCAGATCGTCTTGCTCATGTCATTGCTCCGGATTCTTCCTGCCGCGCGATTGCGATGCTGATCATTCTTGTCATCTGGATGAGGCCGTGACAAGCCGATTCTGATCGGATGGCTGATCCTGTGCGCACCGGGCGCGTCTCTCGACGGCAGGATGGCTGCATTCTGGAACACGCCCGACAGGACTCGAACCTGTGACCTGCGAATTAGGAATCCGCTGCTCTATCCAGCTGAGCTACGGGCGCAACAACAGGGTGAGGATAGCCCCCCGGTCTCTGTTTTTCAGGTCGCCGCTGCCCCTCATGCCGAGGGCAGGTCGAAGAACAGGAGTTCCGCCGGCTCCTCTCCACGGAGCGACACCGATGATCCCGCATCCAGTTCGAGCGCATCACCGGCGAACAACCGGATGCCCTCGGCCTCAACAACTCCGGTGGCGACATGCAGGTAACCGAGCCTGCCGGCTTTGATCGTGACACCGATCGTGGAGCCTGATCGGAGATCAGCGACCGCGACTTCCGCGTCCTGATTGATCCGCAGGCCGGTCTTCTTCGGATCGCCGGACGCGATCTCAAGCCACTGACCGTGAACCCGATCGCTCCGGGAAAGAATCTCGTGACGCGGGGCGTGACCGGCGCGGTTCGGCATGATCCAGATCTGAATAAAATGAACCCGCTCGGATGACGAGGCGTTGAGCTCGGCGTGGCGGATCCCGGTCCCCGCGGACATCACCTGCACATCACCTGGACCGAGGACCTCATGGTTCCCTGCGCTATCGCGGTGCTCAAGCGCTCCATCGAGTACGAAACTGATGATCTCCATATCACGGTGACCATGCTCCTGGAACCCGGCGCCTGGCGCTACCACATCATCGTTCAGCACTCGCAATGCGCCGTATCCCATCCGCTGGTTGTTCTGGAACTCGCCGAACGAGAACGAATGCCGGCTCTTGAGCCATCCAATATCGGTCGCGCCCCGGTCGTCGCTCGGGTAAACGCGGACACCTGTAGTTTGAGCAGTCATCGATCAGCCTCCATTCATGTCGTAATAGAACCTCTCGTGCACGATCTTCCCGTTCCGCCAGAGCGCAGCGACAACCTGCTCGACATGGATCTCGTTGCCGTTGACATCGACCCAATCCATGACGTTCTCGTAGAGCGAGATGTTGTCGCCAACACCAACCTTGCCCGATTCGAAGTTCTTGAATTCCTTGACACTGTCAACGAATTGCTGCTCGCGGATCAGGTTCGCATCGAGGCCGATAGTTTGGCCGTACGCGGGTTCCTCCATCACGACATCGTCGTCGTAGAACTCACGCATCGCGTCCATGACGCGACCGTTCCGGATGTAATCCAGGAGTTCATGAATGCGGACGGTATTGGTCGTCTGTGTGCTCATCGGTAGGGCTCCTTTCGGTGTGATCGTGCGCAGACAGACAGCGCCAACGATCTCGATCACATCATTTCGAATGGAATTCTGCGGCAAATTCGGCCACAGCCTCGATGGGTCACATCAGCACGTCTGATGACCGCATCGCCGCTTGGGTTTCAGGCTGTTGAAAAAAACTCTTGAGCCCCTTCGGAGATACACTCCAGGCGCCTCAAGGCATCACCGCGATGAGCCAGCAAGAACAGAACAACCCGAAAACGAAAACCCGCAAGCGGCGAGGCCCGGTCCGGCGATCGCTGCGCCTCATCACGATCACGCTGCTCGTTCTTGCTGTCACCGCAATCGTCCTGCACACGCTCATCATCCGAGAGGTTGCGCAACGGACGCTCGCCGACCAGATCGGCTGCGGCGTCACGATCGGATCGGCGAGGCTGGGTTCGGGGGGCGCGGTGGTGCTCCGGGATGTCCGACTCCGCGCGCCGGGAATCAAGGGCGAGGGCGGCGTCTTCCTGGAATCGAGATCAGTCAAGGCAGAGATCGCCTGGCCCACGCTGCTCGCCGGTGGCCAGGGTGTCCGTCGGATGCGTTTGCTCGACCCGGTCGTTCGTCTCAGCCAGGACGCCAAGAGCGGCGCGCTCAACCTGCTCCGTGTCGGTGGAGCGCCAACGAGCGGTGGATCCGGCGCCGCGTCGGGGCCGGGGCGTTCGATCACGCCGCTCCCCGAAGTCGAGTTTGTCTCCGGTCGCGTTGAGTTCGGTGAGCACGACAGCAAGACGTACACCGTGCTCGCATCGATCCCGGTGGAGGGGCAGGTCCGCGTCCCATCCATGGCGATCCCCGCGTACGAGATCGACCTGATTGAATTGGTCGAGGGCGAATCGAGACCCCCCATGCAGCTCACCGGTGATTTCAATGTGGGATCCCTTGAGGGCGAGTTGCGGTTGGTGGATCTGGATCTCGACCGCTGGCAGGGATGGTCGGCGCCTGTCACCGCGAGCGCCCTGTGGAAGCAGATGAACATCCGGGGTCGCATCGCCGAGGCGAGTTTTACCGCGACCAGAGATTCGAGCGTCAACGCGTGGTTCACCCTCGACGGCGTCCGGCTTACGGTGCCGATCGAGTCCTCCGAGATCGGCGCCAGGCAGATCAGGGCGAGCGATGTCGATGGTGTCATCCGGTTCACGCCCGAGGGGTTGTCCGCGGAACTCGACGGCATCATCGAGGACCTCCCGGCGAAATTGGAGTTCAAGACCGACGGGCTCCGCATCAACGCGCCGCTGACGTGCACGATCACCAGCGAACGCTTCCTCATCAGCGAAGACCCGGGGCTGCTCCGGTTCATCCCCCAAGCCGCGAAGGATCTCTTCGACGAGTACGGCGGACCGACCGGTGAGGTCTCGGGGTACGTCACGCTCAGCCGTGGCGCGCCGATGGGTCTCGATGCGGCGCCGATCGTTGCTCGCGGCGAGTTGCGGATCGAGGACGGCACCGGCGAGCACGAGGTCTTTCCGTACCCGGTCGGATCGCTCAGCGGCGCGATCCGGTTCGACGAAAACGTGATCGAGTTGATCGACATCAAAGGCGTCAGCGATTCCGGAGCCGCGATCACCGCAACCGGGACGATCTCGCCTCCTGCCGAGGGAACCGATGTTTCTATCGAGTTACTCATCAGCGATGTTCCGACAGACGAGGCGCTCTTCCGCGCGATCCCGAGCGAAGCGCGGCGGGCGCTCCGGACCCTGATCCACGTGCCGGCGCTCGAAGGACTGCGCGATCGCGGGTTGCTCCTGACCTCGGCGGATGTCGAGACACTCGCGCAGCGACGCGACGAGATCGACCGCGAGTTGAGCGAGAACCAACCGGGAGGGGATGGCTCCGCCGTCCGCCGGGTGGAGCTGCAGCGCGAGATTGGATCGATCGACAAGCGGTTGCAGCTGCCGGTCTTTGATCTCGGCGGGGACGCCAAGGCAAGGGTCCTGATCGAACGCGACGGGCCATCGGACGAACTGCACACCACGATCGACATCCGGATCGATGAAGCGGGGCTGCTCCCCGAACCATTCCCCTACCCCTTCGTCGCGACAAACTTCCATATCGTCGTCACCGGCGACGGTGTCACCGCGACCGCCGAGCGGCTCGACGGGTTGACCGGCGCCAGCGCCGATCTTATCGCCGCGATCACTTTCCCCGACGCCGAGAACGGCGAGCCGGGAGCGACGCTCATCGATATCGATCTCAAGCACGCCCCTGTTGATTCGCTCCTGCTCGCGGCAACACCGGCGCCTGGTGACGAGAACGCCGACAACCTCTTTGATGCGCTCGGTAATCTTGATGTCGAGGGTGAACTCACCGGCGCTGTCGTGATCGACTCTGCGGTGCACGATGACTTCCGCGCCGATCTCAACCTCACCGGGATCGGGCTCGCGCTCAAGAACACCACAGACGGAGCCAGGGCGCCCTTGCGGGCTCATTCGCTCTCGGGCCCCATGTCCATCACCGACAGCCGCGTAGTTGTGGGGCCGATCACCGGCGCCTTTGCGGGCTCGCCGCTGACCGTCAGGGGGTACTGGCGAGATTCCTTCAGCCAGGATGACCCGAGCCCCATCCTCGCGGAGATCGATCTGCTCCGGTTCGATATCACCTCCCCCATCGACCCGGTCATCACGCTGCTCGGTGAAGACGCCGCGATGCGATGGGCAACCCTCCGCGACTCGAACCAGATCTCCGGCTCGATGGACCTGACCACATCAATCAGGCTGACCCCCGGCGAATCACCCACGGCGCGAACAACGATCCGGAACATCCGCGACCTTTCGTTTACGACCTACGACACACTCTTTGCTGTTGATCGTCTCGGCGGCGAGATCCTGGTGGATACCGAGCGCATCCGGATTATCAACTGCACCGGCGCTGCACGGATCGACGACCGCCTCTCCGGCCGGCTCAGCATCAACGCTGACCTTGGGCTGTCCGACGAGGACGCTATCAGCATCGACGCCTCGCTGACCAACACCGAATTCGACTCGCGATTGCTTCGGCGCATCGGTGAAAAACAGGGCGACCCCGCCTCGTTCCGGAGTTGGCTCGAGCAGCGGCGCCCGAGCGGTGAGTGCGACCTTCGGCTCCTGGCGCAACGAACCGAGGACACACCCCTGGACTGGTCGTTGGAACTGACGCCACGCCTCGTTGATCTGCAATCGGACCAGGGCTCGCTCCGGCTCCTCGGTTCCGGCGGGTCCGCGACCATCAACGCCCAGGGCGGAGAGATCGATGGCGTGCGCCTGGTCGGCGATAGCCTCGCCGTCGATATGACCGGATCGTGGCGGCTGGGTGAGTTCGCCGGGATCGACCTCGAATTCACCATCGACGCCGACAGGCTCGGCGCCAGCGCGCACCTGCTGACACCCGCTGATGTCGCGGGGCTGATCGAATCGCTCGAGATCGGGATCGACGACCACTGGCGCCTGACTCGGGGCGAATTGCACTGGCGAACCGACTCGTACCGCTTCATCGGCGAGGGCGAATTCGATGGGCTCCGCTGCAACCCCGGCATCGGCGTCACCGATGCGAAGGGGGAGATCGTGATGCTGATCGAGCGCGCCGAAGAATTTTCCGAACCCGAGATCGAGGTCGAGATCACCACCGAGCGCATGCAACTCGCGTTTGTTGAGATGACCGATGGGCGCCTGCACCTGCAATCCGGCGATCTCCCCGGGAGGTTGCTTGTTGATGAGCTCTCGGCAAACACGCACGGCGGGAGGATCTCGGGGAACGTCATCATCGACACCACGTCGCAGGCGCCCGAACAATCTGAGGGTGGCGCACCGAATGATGTCTGGTACGAAGCCGAGTTCGACTTCGCGGGTGTCGAGGTCGAGTCGCTGCTGAACGCAACAACGCTGATCGCCAATGGTGATTCGCCGCATGAAGCCGGCGCCGACCAGAAGACACCGATCGAAGGATTCACCGGGCGATTCGATGGTCGGCTTTCGATCGCCGGCGCCGCCAACGATGAGCGGACACGCCGAGGACGCGGGGTCTTCCGTATCGAGGGCGGCGAGCTCCTGATGGCGCCTCTGATGGTCCCGATCATCGAACTCAGCAACCTCCAGCCACCTTCGGGCGAGGCGCTCGAGCGCGCCGATGCCGAGATCTTTGTCGACGGCTCGCGTGTCCATGTCGAACAACTCCGGCTCCGATCGGATTCGATCTCGATCGTGGGTGACGGCCTGGTGACGTGGCCGGGGCTGGGGCTGAACATGGAATTCCGGAGCCAGAGCAATTACCGCGTGCCCATCCTGACCGACCTGCTCGAGGGCCTCCGGAACGAACTGATCACCACCTTCGTGAGCGGAACGCTCCTGAACCCGGATTTCAGCACGGAAGTGCTCCCAGGGACACGCCAGGCGATCGATGAGATGTTCGAGGACGATCAGGGAGGCCCGCACAACCTCCCGAGCCCGATTCAACGCTCGACCGGCGCCGAGGGGGTATCCTCTGTGCCCTACCAGGATCGCCCCCGGACGCCGTAACAAAGCCGGCGCCGAGGTCCGAAGGGCAATTACGAACGAGACGGAGAACCGATGAACAAACGAGCTGTTGCGCACCACCACGACCCGGAGGGGAAAACCCACGAGCCCTTCGGCCCTGAGCATCCCTCACGGAAGCTATTCCGTGATGATGCGTTCATGTCCAAGGTCGACGCGCTGATCAATGAGGTCGGTGGCGCCAGCGAGACCTACGAGGGCAAGCTGATCCGCGACCTGCTCACGACGTCGCTCAAGCTCGTCGGTGATGGCCGCGACACCGGGGAACTCAAGCTCCTTGCGTACTCTCTCAAAGAGATGCGCCACGCCTACCGCGTCTTTGCGCAGTACCCCGACGCGAAAAAGATCAGCATCTTCGGTTCGGCGCGCACAGCGCCCGAGCACACCGACTACACCACCGCGGTTGAGTTCTCGCGCACTATGGGCGAGCGCGGCTGGGAAGCGATCACCGGCGCCGGCGACGGCATCATGAAAGCAGGGCACGAAGGACCGGGGCGCGAAGCGTCATTCGGGCTCGCGATCAACCTCCCCTTCGAGACCTCGGCAAACACGATCATCGAGGGCGACAGCAAGCTCATCAACTTCAAGTACTTCTTTACCCGCAAGCTGATGTTCGTCAGCCAGGCGGACGCGGTCGCGGTCTTCCCCGGAGGGTTCGGCACCGCGGACGAAGCGTTCGAGGTGCTCACGCTGATCCAGACCGGCAAGGCGGCGATGATGCCGATCGTTCTCGTCGAGGGCGAGGGCAACGGCTACTGGGAGATCTGGGAGCAGTACGTCAGGGACGCCTGCCTCGAAGGCGGGTTCATCAGCCCCGAGGACCTCAACCTCTTCCACATCGCACACTCGGCCGAAGAAGCAGCGGACTACGTCGACCGCTTCTACCGCAACTACCACTCCTCCAGGTACATCAAGGACGACCTGATCATCCGGATCAACCACAGGATCAAGGATGAGGACGTTAAAGAGCTCTCCAAGGAGTTCGCGGTGCTCATCAAGTCCGGTGAGATCGTCCAGCAGGGCGCCAGAGAAGAAGAGAAGGTCTTCCTCGACCTCCCGCGCCTGGTCTTCACCCACACCAAGTACAAGTTCGGGCTCGTCCGCAAGCTCATCGATCGAATCAACGACTGCGACCCGGCATGACCCTGGCTGCGCGGAGCGATCCCACGACCGGTCGCACGCTCGGCGGCGCCTGCATCTGCAGGCTGGTTGTTTTCTTCGCGTGCGCAGTCGGTGCATCCGGGTGCGGCGGGCGTCAATCGGCGTCGATTGCCAGCACGGACGCGCCAGAGCCTTCCAACCCGTTCATGGATGCGCTCCCCGACACGCAGTCGGGGCTTGAGGTCCAGTCGTGGGCCGTCACCGACCGGGACTCCGCGCTGGCCAGCGCACTCGCCGCCTACGAGAACGAACCAACACCGATGCCCGCATCGGTCCGCGCGAATTGGCGGCGCAACGGGCTCCGCATGGTGCGCATCCCGATCGACGAGATGGGCTCGGTGCTCTCGTCGCTGCCCATCGAGGGCCAGGTCAACAAGGTCTGGCTCGGGCAATCACCCGCGTGGACCGTCGCCGCAAGGGGCACGCCATGGTCGGGCTCCCGGTCGCTGCTGATCGATGGCGAGACAATCCGCCTCGGCACGGGTCAGCTCCGCCTGCTGGTCAGGGCATGGATCAGCCCCACGGAATCAACACCCAAACTGCACACCGACCTGGCGCTGCAGTACCTCGACTCACCGCGGGACAGCTTCACGCGATCGCCCTTCGATCAGGCCGCGCTCCGCCGCGCCGAGACCGAGGGGTTGATCTTCCGCACCCTCACCGCGCCGATGGAACTCGCGGGGCGGTATGCGTACTGCATCGTGTCGGAAGACCCGAACACCGATTGGGGGAGCATGACCGAACCCGATGATCCGGTGTCGGAGCCGCAATCACCGACACTCCCCGAGCTGGCGCCCGATCCCTTCGGCGCGATCCCCGAGCCGATCGATGACCCCTCGCTCGGTCCGGAACCACCCGGAATACCGCTGCTCGCCGATGCGCTGCTCAGCCGTGTGGAATTGCTCCCGACGAGGCGCCAGGCAAGGTCGATCGTGATATTGACGCCGATCATCCCGGATCAGTACCGCCTCACGCCGGCACAACAGATCAGTACGCCTCGCTGATCTCGATCCCGGGGTAGTACAGCCTCAGGATCCGATCGCGCGACCAGCCGCGCCTCGCGAACCCCTCGGCGCCGAACTGGCACATCCCGACGCCGTGACCGAAGCCCCGCCCCGTGACCTGCACCGTGTCGCCGGCGATGATCACGTCAACATCACCGCTACGGAACTGCGCCTCACGCGGAACGTCGGGCAGTCCTTTGACACTCGTGTTGCACCAGTGCCTGAGCGTGTCCGCTTGAACTCGCCACGACTTGCCTTTGCTATCGAGCACCTCGAAGACCGAAGGCCGACCGGCGGCGTTCCATTCGACCGCGGCGATCGACTGCAGCGAGCGCATCGCCTTGATCGGATCACCGGTCGCGCCACCGGCGCTCGCAATCCGTTTGGCGAGCGTTGCCGTGCTGCGCTCGATTGCCCAGTTGAAATGGTGCGAGAACCCGCACGCGAATGGTCGCTGCCGGGATTGCAATGGTGGGGCGAGGTTGAACGAAAACTCCCCATCGGTCGGCCACGTATCGCTCGCCGACGAGGGCCTGCCGCCGCAGGCGCTGGAGTAGTACGCACGCAACGGCTCACCCTGATGCTTGAGGACGATCCCGCGTGTTCGCCGAACGGCTTGCCTCGCCTTGGGGCTGGAGTTCGCACCGGTATAAGCCTGATCAATCGTGGTGTTCTCGAGATCGAAGACCTCGCCATTGCCGCGTTGCCGTGCGCGCTCGTGCAGCGCGTAACTCCGCGCGGTCACCGCCTGCACCTCGTACGCGGTCGGCGTCCACCCGGGGTACAGCTCCGCGGCGACCACCCCCGGGAGGTACGACTCGATACCAACCAATTCGATCGCGTCGAACCGGTCGCTCCCCGAAGCGGCTCGCAACTCAATCGATCCCAGATGCTCCGCGCCATCGATCTTCAGATTGACACCAGACTTGGCATTGAACACCAAAGGGCCTCGGAGCGTCAGGGGCGGACCGCCCCTTGCGCCGGTGATCGTGAAGCCCAAATCACCCTTGGTGATCGTGACGACGCCGGACTGCTGAATCGAACCACTCCCCGATCCGGGCGTGATCGAAAACGCACTGCTCGCGCCGATCTCGATCGTCTGGACCGATCGCGCGATGCGGATGCGCAGGTCAACGCCATCGCTCGCGTTGGCTGACGCCTTGGCACGCTCGGCAGCCCTCGGCGGGGACGCCCCGGCTCGCGGCGTGGCGCACGAG
>JAJDDA010000218.1 GCA_029260535.1 Phycisphaerales bacterium
AGCGCGTTGGCCTTCCGACCCAATTCCCAGCTCAGGCGGTAGGCGCTGGCGATGTCCTCGATCGTCGCGGTGTTCACCAGGTTGATCGTCTTGCTGATCGCGCCGGTGATGAATGGCTGCGCCGCGGCCATCATGCGGATGTGCCCCTCGGGGGAGATGCACCGCACGCCGTTGCGGCCGCAGGTGCTGGCGCAATCGAAGACCGGCAGGTGCTCGTCCTTGAGGTGCGGCGCGCCCTCGATCGTCTGCGAGCCGCTGATGCGCTCGTCGAGGGCGTTGATCTGCGCGTGTGTGAGACCCAGCGCCAGGAGCAGGTTGAACGACGGGTCGTTCCGCGCCGCTTCCGGATCGATCTCCAGCGACCGCAGGGTCTCCTCGGTAAGCATCCAGGGGGAAACCGCAAAGCGGAGCTCGAAGACTCCGGGGAGCGCATCGTTGATCTTCGCGATCTCGGCGGCGCTGACGCCCTTGGCCCTGAGGAAGTGCGACAACGCGCCTCGCTCGGCGCCCTGGTCGAAGACGCCGTCGTGCCCCGGCATCGGGGTGTCGAGCGTGAGCGTGCCCAGGACATACGTCAGGATGTCGCGGACCTGCTCATCGGAGTAACCGAGCGACTCGAGCGCAGGGCGCAGCGAGGCGTTGGCGATCTTGAAGTAGCCACCGCCCGCGAGCTTCTTGAACTTGACGAGCGCGAAGTCCGGCTCGACGCCGGTCGTGTCGCAGTCCATCAGCAAACCGATCGTCCCGGTCGGCGCGATCACGGTGACCTGCGCGTTGCGGAAGCCGTGCTGCTCACCCAGTTTCAATGCCTCGTCCCAGTTCTCGCAGGCACGGCGGAGCAGCTGGTCTGCACCGGTGACCTTCTCCGCCATCGACAGGCAGCAATCGTGATCGATCGAGACCGGGCGGATGCGAAGGTCCTCGTAGCCCTCGTCGCCGGTCGCGCCGCGAGCCACGCCGTGCGCCGCCCTGCGGTGGTTGCGGATGACGCGGAGCATGCTCGTTCTGTTCCGTTTGAACCCCGCGAACGGGCCGTGCTCTTTCGCGAGCAGCGCCGACATGCGGTACGAGCGGCCGGTCATCGTGGATGAGATCATCCCGCACAGCGCGCGGCCCTCGTCGGAATCGTAAGGGACGCCCGCCTGCATCAGCATCGCGCCGATGTTCGCGTAGCCGAGACCGAGCGTGCGGAACTCCCAGCTCTTGCGAGCGATCGACTCGCTCGGGAACGCCGCCATGAGGACGGAGATCTCAAGGACGACGGTCCACAGATCGACCGCGTGCTCAAAGCGCTCGGTGTCGAAGCGGCGTTCGTGCCGGTCGTAGAGCTTGATGAGGTTGATCGACGCGAGGTTGCACGCGGTGTCGTCGAGGAACATGTACTCGGAGCACGGGTTCGACGCGTTGATCCGGCCATCCTCGGGGCAGGTGTGCCATGCGTTGATCGTTGTGTCGTACTGCACGCCGGGGTCGGCGCACTGCCACGCGGCGCCGCAGATGTCGTTCCAGAGGTCCTCGGAATCGACTTCCTCAACAACCGAGCCGTCGGTGCGCCGTGTCAGCGACCAGGACTTGCCCTCGTCGAGTGAATCGAAGAACGAATCCGGGATGCGGATCGAGTTGTTCGCGTTCTGACCGCTGACGGTCTGGTACGCCTCGCCGTTGAAATCGTAATCGAGCGTCAGGTCGAGCCTCTCCGCGGTGGCGCGCTGCTCCTTGCTCAGGTGCTTCATCCCCTCAACGAGCGCGGCGACCTTGATCTCCTCGCGGACCTTCCAGTTGACGAACTCGCGGATGTCCGGGTGGTCGAGATCGAGGCAGACCATCTTCGCGGCGCGACGGGTGGTCCCGCCGCTCTTGATCGCTCCTGCAGCACGGTCGCCGATCTTCAGCCAACCCATCAGGCCCGACGATTTGCCGCCGCCGGAGAGCGATTCGTTCTCGGCGCGGAGGTTGGAGAAGTTCGTCCCGGTACCCGAACCATATTTGAATAGCCGGGCTTCGCGCGTCCACAGGTCCATGATCCCGCCATCGCCGACGAGGGTGTCCTCGACGTTCTGGATGAAGCACGCGTGGGGCTGGGGGTGCGTGTACGCGTCGTCCGCGAGCGTGACAGCGCCGCTCTTGTGGTCGGCGATGTAGTGCCCCTGCGCCGGGCCGGTGAGCCCGTACGACTGGTGTAAACCGGTGTTGAACCACTGCGGGCTGTTGGGCGCCGCGATCTGGTGGAGCATCATGTAGGCGATTTCGTCGTAGAACGCCTTCGCATCGCCCTCGGTCTCGAAGTAGTCGTGCGTCTCGCCCCAGTGCCTCCAGCAGTCGGCGAGGCGGTGGATCACCTGCTTCGCGGAGCGCTCCGGACCGGTGACCGCATTCCCGTCATCATCGAGGATCGGCTCGCCGGCAGCATCAACCTGCGGCGCCCCTGCTTTGCGGAAATACTTGCTGACCATGATGTCCGTCGCGAGCTGCGACCAGGACGATGGCGCCTCGGCGTCGTTCATCTCGAAGACGACCGACCCGTCGGGGTTGGCGATGCGTGTTGACCGCGTTGTCCACTCGACGGTGTCGAACGGGCAGGTCCCTGCGGTTGTGAACTTCCGTGTAATTTTCATTAATTTAGCTGCCCGTAATGTGAAGTATATTCTTTGACTATTCCATTAACTGCAAATTTCAACAGCATCAGGCTCGAATCTCCAACGATCACCCCAGGAACTTTGGGAATCCCAATATTTTCGTTCGGATCCGAAACAACCACGCGGTCAAGACTTTCTGAAAAGTTTGAGACCTTGTTCCCAAATTCATTATTAATTTCGCGATCTGACATGATCACATTGCAATCCGAATCAAGCATACGAAGAACTGCTGCAATCAATGCAAACTCTAAATCGGTGCCAAAAATAACCGACGATTCGCCAAGCATTTGTTCAATTTCATCGACAAAGTAATTAAAAACATTAACCGAGGCATCTCCGGCTATTTTTGTAAGCCGGGCCTGCTCATCGCGCAGCACGTTCGCTCTATTGAGTAGGCATTTGACACGCGTCAATTGTTTTCTATTTAAATTATCCGCGTCATCGA
>JAJDDA010000219.1 GCA_029260535.1 Phycisphaerales bacterium
GAGAACCAGCTCTACCAGTTCACGCCGCTCCAGCAGACCTACTCGATCATGAACATCGCGCTGGTCAACCGCCAGCCGCGCACGCTCACGCTCAAGCAGCTGATCGAGCTCTACATCGACCACCGCATCGACGTGATCGAGCGCCGGACCAGGCGCCTGCTCCGCGACGCACAGAAACGCGCGCACGTCCTGGAAGGCCTGATCTACGCGGTCACCGATATCGACGAGGTCATCAAGCTCATCCGCGCCTCGGCGACCCGCGAAGACGCGATCAACAACCTGATGGCGCGGTACTTCCGCATCGCCGAATCGACAGCGCAGACCCACAACCTGCCGTCGCGCATCATGAACCGCGTCAACGCCTCCGATGACGGCGTTGCGCTCTCGCGCACGCAGGCGGAAGCCATCGGCGCGCTCCGCCTCATCCAGCTCGTCGGCCTCGAGATCGAGCGGCTGGTCAAGGAATACACCGAAGTCACCGCGGAGATCGAGCACTACGAATCGATCCTCGCCGACCGGCAGCTCGTCCTGAACATGATCAAGGAAGACTGCGCCGAGATGAGAGCGCGGTACGACCGTCCCCGCCTGACCGACATCGAAGAGGGCGAGGCGGACATCGACCTCGAGCACCTCATCAAAGAGGAAGAGATGGCGATCACCATCTCGCACGAGGGCTACATCAAGCGCGTCCCGCTCGCGACGTACAGCGCCCAGGGCCGCGGCGGTCGCGGCATCAAGGCCTCCGACTCCAAGGACGAGGACTTCATCGAGCACATCTTCGTCGCATCAACGCACGACGACCTGCTGATCTTCACCGACTCAGGACGCGTCTTTAAAGTCCGCGTCCACGAGATCCCGAGGCTCAGCCGGACGAGCCGGGGCCGGGCGATCATCAACGTGGTCGGTCTGCGCGAGGGCGAAAAAGCCGTCGAGTTCATGCCGATCAAGGACTTCGAAAAGGGCGAGAACTTCCTCGTCTTCGCGACCGCGGCAGGCCTGATCAAACGCACGCCCCTCTCGCTGTACCAGAACGTCCACAAGGGCGGGCTCAACGCGATCCGCCTCAACGACGAGGACGAACTCGTCGGTGTCACCTGGACCAGCGGCTGCGATCACGTCATCCTCGGCGCCCGCAGCGGGATGGCGATCCGTTTCCGCGAATCCGATGCGCGCCCGATGGGCCGCGTCGCCGCAGGCGTCAAGGGCATCTCGCTCAGCGAGGGCGACCGCGTTGTCGGTCTCGTCAAGGTCGAGATGACACCCCCCGACGAGGACGAGAACCAGACCTCCGTCGAACCGATCGCCGACCTGCTTACCACCACCGCCAACGGGTACGGCAAGCGCACCAGCGTCGACGAGTACCTCGTCCAGTCCGAGGGCCCCGATGGACCGACCTCGCGTCCGCAGGGCCGTGGCGGCAAGGGCCGCATCGACATCCGCACCACCGACCGCAACGGCGAGGTCGTCTCGGTCAAGGCGGTCCGCGACGACGAGGACATCATGCTCATCACCCAAGGGGGGTTGCTCGTCCGGATCCCGATCAGCTCGATCTCCCGCATCGGAAGGGCCACCCAGGGTGTCCGCGTCATCAACCTCAAGGGCGACGACCGCCTCATCGCGACCGCAAGGGTGGTCGACGACGGGCAAGGCGATGACGACGCCGAGGAAACCGGCGAATAGCGCATCCGAGCACTCGGCGCCCACAAACAGGCAGGATCCGGTAGCATCCTGACCAGCGGCGCCGGGCCGCCTCATGTCCCTCGCCGGAGCCAACCCCGCATGGCCATCGATTGGTCCGACAACATCGCCATCGCCAACCTCGCCGACGAGCCCGCGCTCTCGGATGAGCTGACGACGATCTCCGAGAGCCTCGACAAGGCGGACAAAGTCCCGAACGTCGTGCTCGACTTCGCGCAGGTCAGCTACGTCAACTCCTCGAACATCGCGCAGATGCTCAAGCTCCGCCGGTCGCTGATCGAGTCGGGCAAGTCACTGATGCTCTGCTCGCTGACCGACCACGTCTGGTCCACGATCATGATCACGGGGCTGGACAAGGTCTTCTCCTTCGCGCCGGACCTGGCGTCCGCCATCGCAGGAGTCCAGATCGGGGACGACAACGCGGCCTCCAACGGCGCCTGATCCTCCCCCGCAGACCCTTCCACGCCATGCTCTATATCCTCGCAATCCTGATTGTTATCACGCTGATTTTCACGATCATCCGCGCCGGCTCCACCGCGCTCGAGATGACCGGGCTCTCGCGCGATGTCGCAAAGTTCCAGTCGCTCTCCGCGTTCTTCGGCGTCGGCTTCACCACGCACGAAGCCGAGCTCGTCGTCAAACACCCGGTGCGAAGGCGGATCATCCGAGACCTGATCATCGTCGGGAATATCGGAATCATGTCGGTCCTGGGCACGGTCGTCGTCACCGCGGGAAAGCTCGATTTTGCGAACGATCCGACGACCTCCTGGATTAAAATATGCGTCATCGTTGGAGGCCTGCTCTCGCTGTGGGGTATTTCAAAGACACCGATCCCAACCTGGCTCATCGACCGCTCGGTGAACAGGATGCTCGACAATTCAGGCATGCTCCAGGCGATGGACTACGACGAACTCCTGCGCGTCCACTCCGGATACGCGATCGAGGAATTCCACGTCCACGCGGACAACCCGCTTGTCGGGAGGATGATCAAGGACATCAGACCGCGTGAATCAGGGATCAACGTGCTCGGGATCGCCCGCCTCGACGGGAGCTACGTCGGCACACCACGCGGAAGCACTGTTTTCGAGATTGATGACGTGCTGGTCCTCTACGGTGAGCATTCCGCGGTCGCCGAGCTCCTCGGTGGTGCTCCCGTCACCCCGAAAGCTGAACGCAGCCGACAGACTCACCGTCGGTACAGTTGAGTCCCGTGACCACCTTGACCACCACCCCAACCACAAGCCATGACCCGGCGCTCCTGACCGCACCCCACTGGGGTGATCCGGTCGCGTCGCTCAATGGTGTCACCAAGGTCTACTACAAGCCCGACGGGTCGATCCTCGTCGAGGCCCTCCGCGGCGTCGATCTGGAAATCCCTCAGGGCCAGTACGTCGCCATCATGGGCGCCTCGGGGTCAGGCAAGTCCACCCTGATGAATCTGCTCGGGTGCCTCGACCGACCGACCGCCGGTGAGTACGCGCTCCAGGGGCAACCCGTTGCGAAGCTCCATGATGAAGCGCTCAGCCACATGCGGGGCCGAAAGATCGGCTTCATCTTCCAGGCCTTCAACCTGATCTCACAGCTCAACATCGAGGAAAACGTCGAAACCCCGTTGCTCTATCAGGGTGTCGGCAGAGAAGCCCGCCGCAAGCGCGCGATCGAGGCGCTGCAACTCGTCGGGTTGGGTGATCGCCTTGGTCACCGCCCCAACCAACTCTCCGGTGGTCAGCAGCAGCGAGCCGCGATCGCAAGAGCCCTCGCTGCGGACCCCGTGATCCTCATGGCCGACGAACCGACCGGCAACCTCGACACCGCGACCGGCGACGCCATCTTGAAGCTCTTCGACGACCTGCACGACGAGGGCATGACCATCATCATGGTTACGCACGACGACGAGGTCGCCGAACGCTGCGAGCGTGTGATCCGCATGCGCGACGGGTTGATCGAGACCGATGTCATCCATCGGCACCGAACCCCGGACGACGACCGTCTCGCCGCATCCTGATCCGCGCATAAAAAGACCGGACCGGCCGCTTTCGCAAGGCCGACCCGGCTTCCGGGGGCAGTGTTACAATCGTGCGGTCGTAGGGTCCCGATCTTGGGGCGCCACACACCAGATAGACGCCCCGCCCAGCGGATGGTTCCCCGGCTTTGGCATGTTTTTTTCGAGCGCAACCCATTGAAAATACTCGGGATCGATCCAGGGCTCCAGATCACCGGCTATGCCTGCGTCGAGGTCGAGAACCCGGATTCGACCCACGCCGGGATCCGCGAGCCCCGCCTGCTCGATGCCGGGATTATCCGTCTCCCTGCCGGGACGAGCGTCCAGGCGAGGCTCGTTGAACTCGAGCGCGATCTGGTCGGCCTGCTCGATACGCACAACCCCGATGAGGTCTGCGTCGAAAAGCTCTACTCGCACTACGAGCGCCCTACCACCGCGATCATCATGGGGCACGCCAGAGGGGTCGTTCTGCTCACTGCACAGCGCTCCGGCGCCACCGTCACTGAACTCGCCGCGACCGAGGTGAAGAAATCACTCACCGGCCACGGCCACGCGACCAAGGCACAGATGCAGGAGTCGGTCAAGTCACAGTGCGGGCTCCCCGAGCTACCGTCGCCGCCGGACGTCGCCGACGCGATCGCGATCGCGCTGTGCGCAGCGAGACGTAGCGCGTTCCAGCACACGCACTGACAGCATTACCCCATTCTCGGGGTTGATAAAAAAGCACTGCACACCGTGGCGGCGTGCAGTGCTTTGAGATTCTTCAGCTACTGTCGATCAGCCGTTGGGGTTGTCATTCTTCTGCTGATCAGGACGCGCGATCGACGACCGCATGTCGGTGTCCGCGACGACGTTCTTCATGCGGTAATAATCCATGATCCCCATGTGACCGCTGCGGAACGCCTCGG
>JAJDDA010000220.1 GCA_029260535.1 Phycisphaerales bacterium
AGGCTTTTCCCCGACGATGCAGGAGATCGCCGACGACCTGGGCGTCAGCAAGGTCACCGTATTCGAGCACGTCGAGGCGCTGATCAAAAAGGGCGCCCTGATCCGGGAGCCGAACAAGGCACGCTCTTTATCGATCGCTGAGGGGATCGCGGTCCCCGACGAGGACCGCCCGCTCCGCTACCCGCTCGTCGGTAAGATCGCCGCAGGTTACCCGATCGAGAAGCTCCAGGACGACGACGAGCTCGACGTGATGGACCTGCTCGGCCCGCGCGTCGGACAGGTCGGCTCGACGTTTGCGCTGCGTGTCGAGGGCGACTCGATGCGTGATGAGGGGATCCTCGACGGCGATTATGTCATCGTCGAACGCCGTGAAACCGCGCGCAACGGTGAGCGCGTCGTCGCGCTGCTCCCCGATGGGCAGACCACGCTCAAGACGCTCTACAAGGAAGCGGACCACATCCGCCTCCAGCCGGCGAACCCCGATTTCGAGCCGATCATCGTCAAGGACTGCCAGATTCAGGGCGTCGTCCAGGGCGTGCTCCGGCGGTACTAGCCCGGCGCGTGTGCAGCGGGAAGTGCGCGCAGGTAAAGTGCGCGCATGAGTGAACCAGAACAGTTGAACAATCGTATCGCTGTCGTTACCGGCGCCACCGCCGGGATCGGGAGGGCGACGTCGCTCGCGCTCGCATCGCAGGGCGCGTCGGTGGTCGTTAATGGACGCCGAGGCGATCGGCTTGATGCCTTGGTCGCGGAGATCGAATCCGCCGGCGGTCGTGCGTTCGCTGTAACCGGCAATGCATGCGAGCAATCGGTGATTGATGCGATGCTCGACGGCGCGAAGTCCGCGTTCGGTCGCGAGGCCGATCTGGTGGTGATCAACGCGGGCCGGGGGCTCGGCGGGAGCATCATGACCTCCGATCCGGATCAATGGGACTCGATCTTCGAGATCAACGTGATGGCGGCGGCGAGGATGCTCCGATCCGCTGGTCAGCGGCTTGTCGGGCAATGCCCCGAGAGCGATCCGGTCGCGAAGCCGCGCGACATCGTGGTGCTCGGATCGAATGTCGGCCGGCACATCTCGCCGTTCAGTTCCGTGTACGGCTCATCCAAGTTCGCCGTCGGCGCACTCGCCGAGGCGACTCGGCGTGAGCTCGGCCCAAAGGGTGTGCGTGTGACGCTCATCGCGCCGGGGATCGTGCTGAGCGAGTTTCAGGAGGTGGCCGGGTACACCGACGAATTGGTCGATGGATTCAAAGAGAAGTTCGAGCCGTTGCTTGAACCGGAAGACATCGCGCGGATGATCTCGTTCGTCGTCACGCAACCCGCAGGGGTGCACGCGTGCGACATCGTTATCCGATCGACGAGGCAGGATTACCCGTAAGCGTGACCGGCCCGCTCGGGGCGGACAGCGAGAGCAGGAAATCGCGCACCGCCGACGCCGACTGCGGCTTAAACCGTTCGTCGGTCCAGAGGTTGTTGTGCCCGGCGCCCTCAATGACGACCAGCATGGATCGCGAAACGCCGCGCTCGATGTCCCTGCCGTCCTCGATCGGGCAGACGTCGTCCTCGGAGCCATGAACAACAAGCAGCGGGCACTTGAGCCGGCGCGAAAGCTCGGCGCGATCGAACGAGTTCCATCGCATGCCAACGCCGAGCCTGATACCGAGCGCGGCAAAGCACAGCGGCACGTTGATCCGGTAGGGATACCCGGCGTTGCGCATGACGTTCCGCGCGGGAGTCCAGCTCCTGCGGTAGGGGGATTCGGCGATCACCGCGGCGATGTGGTCATCGCTCTGTGCGTCCGCGCCGGCGGCGATCGCGGCGCCGGCGCCCATCGACCAGCCGAGCAGCACGACATCGCGCGGGGTTGCCGCAGTCGCGCGGGTTTGCCTTGCAAGATCGAGCAGCAGCGCCGGCTCGCGCACGCCGAGCGTGCACATGGATGGCGCTTCGCCGAGACCCGGCGAATCCCAGGCAATGATTGTTGAGCACACCGGCGCGAGCGTCGCGAGCCTCGGGAGCAACCCGATCTTCGAATCACCCCAGCCCGGCGAGGCGATCAGGATCGGGCCTTGCGCATTCTCACCCTCGATGATCCAGACCGGCGCCTGGTGCTGCTTGCCCTGCGCATCGGTGAGATCGAGCATCGTTGATTCGTAAGCGATCGGCTCGGGCATCTCTCCAGGATTGCCCGGGATCCCGCGCGAGATCGCGAAGGCGTCGGTGCGCCGAGGCGGATGGCGCAGCCGGTGGGCGGTCCACCACGTCGTGATCGCAACAAGCAGCGCGAGCCCGATCGCCAAGAGCAGGAGGTACCCGATCACGAGCCGAAGAGCGTCCGGATGTCGTTGAACGTGACGAACAGGAAGACCGCGCCGATGAGGACGACGCCGGCGAGCGTTGCGGCGCTCTGGATCGCGACCGAGACCGGTTTGCGCGTAATCCCCTCGACAAGCAGGAAGACAAAGAGCCCGCCGTCAACGATTGGAAGCGGCAGGAAGTTGATGACCGCGAGGTTGGCGCTGATGACCGCGAGGAAAAAGAGCAGGCTCAGGGCGCCTTGCTCGACGATCTTGGTCCCGAAGTGCGCGATCCCGACGGGGCCCTTGATGTGCTCGACCTTGACGGTGCCCTGCGCGAGGCGGATGAAGGTGAGATACGTCATCACGACGTAGCGGTTGGTTTCCGAGATCCCCATGCGCAGCGCGTCGATCGGGCCGCTCGCTTTGAGCGTGGTTGTCATGGGTTCGAAGAGGCCCACCTCGACCGGGCTCGACCATCCCAGGGCTGCAACAGCAGTGGCATCGCTTTGAGAGATCGTCCACGCGATCCGTTCGGTTGGTGCGGCTTGCGGATCGGGGCCGATCGGGAGGCGCACGAGCAGTTCGGTCGATGCGGCGCCGGCTTCAATGATCGCGGCGCGGAGGTCGGCGAAGTTCGAGATCGCGCGATCGCCGACGCTGACAATGCGCGTCCCGGGTGCGAGCCCCAGAGCCTGATCGGCGATGGGGTCTTCGGTGTGCGGCGAGCGGACGACGATGGGGGGCAGGTTGGTCGGGGTTGCCTCGAAATACACCCCGACTCTTCCGTCACGCTTGATCGCGACATCGAGATCAACATACGCGCCGCCGCGGAGCACGCGGACAGGGATGCTCTTACCGGCGCTGGCGGTTATCGATTCTTTGGTCTGCTCGATATTGGGCCAGACATGGTCGCTGACCCTGGCGAGCACATCGCCGGATCGGAGGCCTTGATCGAGTGCGTGCTCGGTGCAGGCGCCGACCACAGAAGCGGGTCGCCAGCCGAGCAGGTGGTTGAAGCCCTGTTTATTCCCCTGCGAATCTTTATAGACGGCGGTCTGCAGATCGGGCAATGGCGATCTCGTTTGCTCGATCAACTCACCATCGGGAGTTTGCATCGAAAATGAAACCGGGGCGCCTCCGCTCCTGCTGTACGCGGTGGCGAGTGACGACCCACTCCAGACCGGCTGGCTGTCGATGCTGACCAGGAGAGAACCCGCCGGGATTTCGGTGAGGCCCGCTCGTTCGAGCAGGTACTGCTGGAAGACTCGGAACTCAATATCTTTGGGCGGAGGCGCCAACTCAACACCCGCCGCGGACGCGACACCCAGTTCGAGCAGGTGCGTGTCTTCGCTCTGCTTCGGGATCATGGTGAACGCGATGGGTGATTCGATTGCTTCACGCTCGACGGTGATCGAGATCGGCTCGCCGCCCTTGGCCATCGCTGCGGCGAGGGCGATGTCGGCGAATGACATCGCGCGGCGGCCTCTGACCATGGTCACGCGATCGCCGGTGCGGAGCCCGGGCTCGATGGAATCGTTGTTGACCGGGATCGCTTGCGAAGCGGGGGAGCCATCGCGGATCACCCCGATCGTCGCGCTCGGCGCGGGCATCCCCACCATGAAGACGATGACAAACAGCAGCGCCGCGAGGATCAGGTTCATCACCACACCGGCGCTGACGACGACCATGCGCTTCCAGACCGGCTTCTGTGTGTAACTGTCGGGGTCGCTGTTCTCGGTGGGGTTGAGGTCGTCCTGGCCGAGCATTTTGACGTAGCCGCCGAAAGGCAGCCAGTTGAGCCGGTACTCGGTCTCGCCCTCACCCTCTGGGATGATCGCGGTGGGGAGGACCCCAGGGCGCGTCGAACCGATCTTGAACCCGACACCATGGCGCCAGGCGCAGATCGGTTTGCCGAAACCGATCGCGAACTCGTGGACGCGGATGCCGGCCCACTTGGCAGCGAGGAAGTGGCCCATCTCGTGGATGAAGATCACCGACCCGAAGCCGATGACGACGAGCAGGAATTGGCCGAATGTGGTGAGCGAATCGAGCATAGTTGAATTGAGCCTGGTTGAATCGTAGGTCCCGGGGGTGGTCCCCGGGTTTGATGGGATTGGCGGGGCGGCGGGTTCACGCCTGCTTGGGAGTTATCGACCAGAAACACCGGTCTTCTTGCTCTGAATCGGCATACCGCCCGATTCCCCTCGCAGTTCCACGCTGACGTACTCCCGGCCCCTGGCATCGGCGTCGCGAACGTCCGAAAGATCGCGGAGCGGGCTGAGCTGGGATTGACCCACGATCGCGTCCAGAGCGCCAATCGAGAGCTCGGGGATCCTCCCGAACGGGATCTCGCCTGCGAGGAACGCCTCGACCGCCGCCTCGTTGGCTGCATTGAAGACCGCGCCGCTGATCCCGCCCTGCTCCATCACCCGGTTGGCGACCCCCAGCGCGGGGAACCGTTCGAGGTCGGGCTCAACGAATTGCATCGAGCGCATCGCGTCCCAGGGTGTCGGGTCGCTGATCCCCGGCGCGCGGTGGGGGTGGGTCAGGGCGCACTGGATCGGCGTGCGCATGTCCGGGGCGCCGAACTGCGTGATGGTTGAGCCATCGGTGAATTCGACCAGAGCGTGGATGACGGACTGGGGATGGATCACCGCGCGCAAGCGATCGGGGTTGAGCCCGAAGAGCCAGTGCGCCTCGATCAGTTCCAGCGCCTTGTTCGTCAGCGAGGCGCAGTCGATCGTGACCTTGCGCCCCATGTCCCATGTCGGGTGCTTGAGCGCCTGCGCCGGTGTTGCGTTGCGGATCTGCTCTCTGGTCCAATCCCGGAAGGGGCCACCCGAGGCGGTGATCGTGACCCGGCGGATCGTGTCGCCCAGTGACATGGGGGGTGATTGCTTGCTCGCGAGGCACTGCCAGATCCCCGAGTGCTCGGAATCAACCGGGAGGATCGATATACCGGTGCGCTGTGCGGCGCCGATGACAAGCTCACCGGCGGCGACGAGCGTCTCCTTGTTCGCGAGCGCGATGTCGACCCCTCGGTCGATCGCCGCGATCGTTGCATCAAGCCCGGCGAACCCGACGATCGCCGCGACCACCAGGTCGGCGTCGGTTGTGCGCACCAGCCGCTCCGCGGCGTCAGGCCCTGACAGCAGGGTCGCGCCGTTTGGAGCGGTCGCCTGCTCCGGGTTCACCGCGAGCGCCAGGTTGCGGACGCCGAGCGCCTGCGCCTGCTCAAAGAGCGAGGCCGCATCGGAACCCGCCGCGAGGGCGACGATCTCGAAGGGCTCGCGCCATTGACCGGCGCGGTGCGCGGCGTTGAGCGCCGTGATCACTTCGATCGTCTGGCGACCGATCGAACCGGTCGAGCCGAGGATGATCACCCGGCGCGGCGGGCAGCCGGTCTCGCGCGGGATCGGGTTGTCGCTGCTGGAGGGCGTCATCGATCGTCCGTTGCTTCGAGGGACTCAGGACGCGGGCTTGCGCGTTGTCTTGGAGGCGGTCTTCTTGGTCGTCTTCTTGCGCGTCGCGGTGCGTTTCTTTGCGGTGGTTGCGGCGCTGGCGGTCTTCTTCTTGGAAGCCTTCTTCGCGACCGTCTTCTTCTTCGAAGCGGTGGCCTTCTTCTTCGGAGCCGCCTTCTTTGTCACGACTTCCGGATCGAGGTCCCACGAGTCGCCGCGATCATCAGTGATCGGCGCCGGCTCGGGCTTTGTTCTCGGCTTCGGTTTGGGTTTCGTCTTCGATTCCTCTTCGGGGACCATCGAGACTCTGGCCGGAGCCGCCTTCTTTGGTTTCACCGCTTCCGGCTCGAGGTCCCATGAATCCTCCCGGCTCGGGGCTTCCGGTTTCGGCGCGGCCTTGGGCGTCGCTTTGCGAGCGGGCTTCTTCGCCTCCGGCTTCGCGGCGGGCTTTCTCGTCGGCTTGGGCACCGGCGTTACCGCCTCGGGCTCGATATCCCAGGAGTCTTCTCGGCTCGCTTGCGGGGCTTGACGCGAAGGCTTGCTCTTCACCGCTTCGGGTTCGAGGTCCCACGAATCGGCCCTGTTGTCATTTGTCGCTTCGGAGGGTGCTTCGGCTGGCGCTTGAGCAGAATTCTCGGCAACGGTCTCGGTTTGTTCCCTGTTCCGCCCGGACCGGTTGCGTCCGCCGCGACGGCCTCGGCGCCTGCGCTTCTTCTTGGTCCCGTCTTCGGACTCGTCGTCTCGGTCGGTGCTCTCGCGCCTCGGTGACGGCTCTTGACGTGGCGCCTCGGCGGTCTTCTCTTCGGTGATTTCCGCGTCGTCGGACGAGGACCTCCCGCGTCGGCCTTTGCCGCCCCTGCGTCGTCGTTTTTTTCTGGCTGGCTCGCCGTGCTCCATCGCCTCGCGCTGGTCCAGCTCTTCGAGATCCTCTTCATCCATGTCGATGAAGGCCTCCTCGGCTTCGGTCAGCGGATCGACGGCCCAGTCATCACCCGACGCGGAGGCCTCGACCCATTCCTTGAGCGCCTTGGGCGTCTGCGACTTGGGCAGCTTCTCGACATCGATGTCAGCGCCTCGATCGTCGTAGGCGTAGAACGTCAGGCGATCGACGCCGATGGTCTCGCTGACGCGGACATCGACGTGCTTGTTGGTTTCTCGTTCGAGCTGGCTCAATCGCCTGCGTTTGTTCGAGAGCAACTCGCTTGCGACGCGCGCCGAGACGACCAGCTCGATGCGCTGCACCCTCGCGTGTTGGAGCAGCGATCCGATCTCGCGCATCGCGTCGTTAGCGACCGAGTCGGGGCGCTTGACCATTCCACGACCGTTGCAGTCGGGGCACGCGGCAAAGTGCGTGCTGCGGACGCTGCCTCGCATGCGCTGCCTGGTCAGTTCGATGATCCCGAACTGGCTGATCGGCAGGGCGCGGGTCCGCGCCCGGTCGGTCTTGAGGTTGTTCCGCATCTGCGTTTCGATCTGCTTGCGGTGCGAGTGCGAACGCATATCGATGAGGTCCATCAGGACGAGCCCACCAAGATCGCGGAGCTTGAGCTGCCGGCAGATCTCGTCGACCGCCTCGCAGTTGGTCTTGTACGCGGTGGTCTCCGAGTCGCCGTGGTTGCGCATCTTCCCGCTGTTGACGTCGATCGCGATCATCGCCTCGGTCTCGTCGATCACGAGCGAACCGCCGCTCGGCATCGGGACCTCACGCATGAAGATGCGCTGGATCTGCTGCTCGACCCCGAAGGCGTGGAAGATCGGCCCGCCCTGGTTGTAGTGCAGGAGCTTGGTCGTGCGTCGGGGAGAGATGATCTTCATGAACCGCGCAGCGCGGCGCAGCGCCGACTCGTCGTCGATGACGACTTCCTGGATCTCGCTCGTGAGGATGTCGCGGAGCGAGCGGGTCAGCAGGTCACTCTCGGCGTAGAGCAGCCGCGGCTTGTTGCCGGCCTTCCGGCGGCGCTCCATGTCTTTCCAGAGCCGGTTGAGGTACGCCAGGTCGCGCTTGACGTCGGTTTTGGTCCGGTCCAGCCCCGCTGTGCGGAGGATGAACCCGAACCCCTCGGGCAGATCGAGCTGGTCGAGGATCGCGCGCATCTTGTGGCGCTGGTCCTCGTCCTCGACTTTGCGCGAGACGCCGACCTTGTCCATGTCAGGCATCATCACGAGGAATCGCCCGGGGATCGACAGGTAACTCGTCAGCGTCGGGCCCTTGGTCCCGATGCCCTCTTTGAGGACCTGGACGATGACCTCCTGGCCTCGCTTGAGCGCCTGCTGGATCGGCGGGCGTTCACGGCGCGGGGTCTTCTTGCCCACGCGTTCGGTTGTTGAGTCGTCCTCACCCGGGAAGTACTTGGGGTGCAGGTCGGAGATGTGCAGGAACCCGTTGTGCTCGAGGCCGAAGTCGATGAAGGCCGCCTGGATGGCGGGTTCGACGTTGACGACCCTGCCGACATAGATGTTGCCGACGTGGCTGACCGCGTTGAGGCGTTCGGCGTGGAGTTCTTCGAGCTTGCCGTCCTGGGTAACCGCGAGGCGGCATTCTTCACCCGGGACATAGTTGATCAGCATTTGACGCTTGGACATTCTGTCCACCGCCCTTTCGTGGCGGATGATCCTGCAAACTACAGCGTGGTTCGTTGTCCTGAATCCAGGCGCAATTCAACCGCGTTCCGGCCCTGTCGGGGGTCCGGATGGTGTCGCGGGTTCTTGCGTTTGGAAGCGGGAGCGTGTGCCACGGTGCTTTGCTGAATCGTCCGTTTGCCCGTCGCTTGCTGCGCCTTGGCATCGGTTCCCGCGCCCGATCTCAGCGTTGCTGAGGTGGGAGCGAGCCGCGGTCGCTCTGACGGGGATCCTCGAAATGAGGCGCCTCCCGGAGCGGGTCCGCGTCCGGCTTGTCGTCGCATTTGTGGTGCGGATCGACTGGCCGGAGCCGGTAGCTTCGACCCAGCGGCCGAGCCCGTGAGGGCTCAAGGCGCCGAGCATTTGTATCGTACTGAGGCTTAGGTACTTACGAAAATAAGCAACTTATTCGACGGAACGCCCGTCGAAGGCCTCGGGGATGATCGCCTTTGTCTTTTCCCGCATAAATGCGGAAATCTGACGTTCGGAATCGAACGAGCCGACCTTTCGGGCGAGCCGCTCACATGCAGTTATATCGACACCTCGGACGACCCGCTTGACCTCGGGAATAACCGAAGGCGTCATGGATAGATTACGCAACCCGAGCCCCAGGAGCAACATCGTGAACATTGTGTTGCCGGCGGCCTCGCCGCAGATCGAAACCGGGACATCGTGCCTCCTGGCTGCCCTGACGACGTCTTTGATGAGCCGGATCACCGCCGGGTGGGCCGCGGAATAGAGGCTGGCGACCCGCTCGTTGATGCGATCGACGGCCAGCGTGTACTGGACGAGGTCGTTGGTCCCGATCGAGAAAAAATCGACTTCCTTGGCGAATGTCGCCGCCATGACCGCCGCCGAGGGGGCTTCGATCATCATCCCGATGGGGATCTCCCGATCGAATTCGATGCCCTCGTCTTCGAGATCCTCCATGACGTCGTGGACGATCATTTTGGCCTGCCGGATCTCGAGCGTGTTGGTCACGAGCGGGAACATGACCTTGACCGGCCCCAGCGCTGAGGCGCGGAGGGTCGCGCGGAGCTGCCTCCGGAACATGTCAAGATTCTGGAGGCAGTACCGGATGCTCCGGCAGCCGAGCGCTGGGTTGCGCTCGGCGACCTCGAATTGGCCCTGGGTCTGCTTGTCCGAGCCGAGGTCCATTGTCCGGATAGTCAATGGCCTGCCGTTGAGCTTCTCGATGCAGGCCTTGTAGGCTCCGAAGTGGTTCTCTTCGGTGGGCTCCGAATTGTTGGTGAGGTAAAGGAATTCGGTGCGGAAGAGCCCGATCCCGTCACCGCCGTGACGGAGGAGGATGTCGATCTCGGAGGGGAATTCGATGTTGCCCATCAGGCCGATGCGGACGCCATCCGTGGTGACGCTCTCTTGATCATCGAGCACATCGAGCGAAGCGCGGTAGACGCGGTTGGACTGGATGTACCCCCGGTGGCGTTCGAGTGTTTCTTCGTCTGGATCGAGGGTGATCCTGCCTCGATCACCGTCGACGATGATGGTCTGCCCGTCGAGCGCCGAGCTGGTGAGGATTTCGAGCCCGACAACTGCCGGGATCCCGAGCGCTCGGGCGACGATCGCGGTGTGGCTGGTCAGCCCTCCGGCGTCGGTGGCGAAGGCGACG
>JAJDDA010000221.1 GCA_029260535.1 Phycisphaerales bacterium
ATTCCTGAACGGGCGCGGCATCCCGATGGTCCGCGGGCGCACCGTGCCGATCGATATCCCGGCGAACGCCGAGATCGTGATCGAAGGGTATGTCAGCTGCGATGCGGGGATGCCGAACTTTGATCCGCGTGATTCGCACGCCGGCAAACTCGGGGACGGCTCGTTCTTCGAAGGACCGTTCGGCGATCACACCGGGTTCTACTCCCTGCCCGACCGCTACCCCATCGTCGAGGTCACCGCGATCACGACTCGGCGTGATCCGATCTTCCCGGCGACGATCGTGGGGCTGCCACCGCAGGAAGACTATTACATGGGCAAGGCGGTCGAGCGGCTCTTCCTGCCGTTGCTGCAAACGCTGGCGCCGGACGTTGTGGATTACGACCTGCCGATGTTCGGCGCGTTCCACAACTGCGCGATCCTCAAGATCGACAAGCAGTACCCGCTCCAGGCGCGCCGGCTCATGCACGGAATCTGGGGCGCCGGGCCGATGGCGTGGACGAAGAACCTGATCGTCGTCGATGGCGATGTCGATGTGCACGACACGGAGCAGGTCATGCGCGTCGTCGGCGAGCGGTGCGATCCGGAGACGCGCATCGAGCGCACGTTCGGGCCGCTCGACATCCTCGATCACGCGGCGCCGGCGATGGGCGCGGGGTCCAAACTCGGGTTCGATGCGACCGAGCGCTGGGAAGGCGAATCGATCACGAGGCGGCGGCCCACAACGCCGCTTGCGTCGAGTCCACCACCGACACCGGGCGCGGTGCTGAACCGGGGCGCGGTGAGTTTGCTCGAAGAGGTCCGCGCGATCGACGGTGTGCACGGAGCGAGCGTCCCGGAATCGTTGGGCGGGCGGTGGCTCTTTGTTTCGATCGACAAGGCCCGACCCGGCGATGGTCGGCGTCTGTGCAAGCGGCTGCTGGCGCAGCGCGACCCGCCGACGCCGAGATTCGCGGTGGCTGTCGATGCCAGCGTCAAGATCGATGATCCGGACGCCGTATTCTTCCACTGGTGCGCCAACGTGGACACCGAGCGCGATGCGCTAGCGATCAACGGCCGGGTCGCGTTCGACGCGACGGCGAAGACACCCGAGGAAGGCGCCGAGGACCGCCCGGTGCGGGACTGGCCGCCGATCATTGAGATGTCGGCAGCGATGCTCGAGCAGATCGAGGCGCGGTGGGGCGAATACGGGATTGGGTGAGCACATCCCATTCACGCGCCCGCGGGCGGGTTTTCAACAAATTCGAAACCCCGGGCAGCTCGCCCGCATCGAACGTCCTGATTGGTTTTGATCTCGCTCACTCAATCTCCCAATGAAGGAATCCACCATGTTTCAACGAATCGCCAATGCGGCGCTCGCTGCCAGTGCGCTGCTGCTCGTCGGCTGCACGTCAAATTCGATCGAGTCGGTCGATTCCACAGGTTCAACAGCAACCAGCCTCCCGACGGGGGCGACCTCGGTGGCATCGGGTTCATTCTCAGGTCGGAACGACCACATCGTCACCGGCGGCGTGCAGGTCATGAACGCTGACGGCAAATCATACGTCGTCCTCGCCGATTCATTCTCGCTCGACGGGGCGCCGGATCCGAAGATCGGATTCGGCACGGACGGTGAGTACGACAAGGAAACAACCTTCACAGTTCTAGACAACATCACCGGCGAACAAACGTACCTCATCCCCTCGAGCGTTGACACCTCCGCGTTCAACGAGGTGTACATCTGGTGCGATCAGTTTTCGGTGGCACTCGGGATTGCGTCGCTCCGCTGATCTGGAAGAACGACACACGAACCTCAGGAAACAGGCGCCGAACCAGGAATGGTCGGCGCCTGTTTTTTTCATATCGATCTAATCGATTCGGTAAACGAACGGTATTGGTTAGGTCCGCATCGCGGCGCGCTGACGTTCCAGTGACGGGATCCGCGGGTTCCGCGCGAGCCGCAGCAGGATCAGCGTCTTGATGAAGAGCCAGCTCATGTCGAACTGCCACCAGCGGAGGCCGTGCTTGGCGGAGGTCGGAAACGCGTGGTGGTTGTTGTGCCAGCCCTCGCCCAGCGCGAGGACGCCGCAGATCGCGTTGTTCCGGCTCTCGTCGTGGCAGTCGTAGGGCTGGCGTCCCCAGATGTGGCAGACGGAGTTGACCGACCAGGTGACGTGGTGGACGAAGAAGACACGGATCAGCCCGCCCCAGAGGAACCCGAGCAGGGCGCCGGTCCAGGAGAGCGTGATCACCCCGCCGAGCACCGCGGGGAAGAGCAACCCGACCGCGACCCAGAGCGGGAACGTGACGTGGATGAATCGGAGCATGCGGTCTTTCTGAAGATCCGGGACGTACCGCGTAAAGTTGGGCGCCTTGTGGTTGATGATCCAGCCCATCTGCGCGTGCCAGATGCCGCGGAACATGTCCCACAGCCCGTTGCCGTGCGCGTGGGGTGAGTGCGGGTCCTCTTCGCAGTCGCTGTGCTGATGATGGCAACGGTGCGTGGCGACCCAGTTGAGCAGCGGACCTTCGACCGCCATCGAACCCATGACGCCGAGGATGAACACAACAACGCGATTCGTCTCGAACGACTTGTGCGTGAAGAACCGGTGGAAGCCAGCGGTGATGCCGATCCCTGTCGTCAGGTACCCGCCGATGAGCAGCGCGATGTAGAGCCAGCCGAACCCGAACGGCCAGATCAGGATGCCCCCCGCGATCAGCCCCGCGAACGGAACAAGGATCGCGACAAGGTTCGCAATGCGGAGCCCCATCGAGATCCGCCTTGGCTCGTAGGCCGGCTCATCCGTATTGATCGGCATCGGCGCTGCGTCGACACCATGAGCGAGCGGTCTCGGTCGATCGGCACTGTTGAATTGTTTATTTGTCATTGGGGTTCCATCCCGCTGTCTGTAGCTTCGTCCGTCGGGCATCACTGCCCAACTATCAATAATACCGCCCGCACACCGCGCTTGTTCTGCAGAATCTTTATTGGGGATCCAAACCTGCCATTTGGGCAGGTTTTCATGGTTTTTTCTAACTTCCCGGATCGCCGTTCCTGTACGCTGTGCGGGCGAGAACCGCGATAGGAGTGGGAAACGATGAAGTTTACAACGATTTTTTGCGCGATCACCGCTGTGGTCTGCGCTTCGAGCGTCTTGGCCGAACCAACCACCACCGTGATCACGCACGGCTTGTCGCTCTCGAGCAAGGGTACGTGGGTGCAAACAATGGCGCAGGCGGTCCGCGACAACGGCATCGCCGGTGGCTCGGTCTACCGTTACGACGGCGCGACCGGCGCGTGGCGGTACCTCCCCACCATCAGCGATGGCTCCACCGAAACCGTTGCGCTGATCTTCAACTGGGTCGATGAATCCGACGGCGTCAGCGCCGGTGCGAACTGGGGCTACGCGCAGGCGGCGAGCGATGCGCTCGTCTCGGCGCTGCGTGATGCGCGGTACCTCGACGGGGCTGGCCCAACGGATCTCGCCACCGACCGGACGCTGCACCTGATCGGGCACAGCCGCGGCGCGGTGGTGATGAGCGAGGCGGCCAAGCGCCTCGTGCTCGGCGGGATCACGGTCGATCAGCTCACCACGCTCGACCCACACCCGGTCAACGGGATCACCGAGGGCTGTCTCGGTGTCGCCGACGACGACTGGAACGACACGGATCCACAGCGCTGGTCCCGCGCCGATGGGTGCGCAGAGGTTACCTTCGCGGACAACTATTTCAGGTTCGACGGCTTCGGGTGCGATCCAAACGGGCAGCTTGTCACCGGCGTCTTCAACACGCACCTTGTGGATGTCCTCGGCGACGGCGCGTTCATCGACAACGACATCCTCGGCTCGTGCGTTCTCGAGCACACCAAGGTCCACGCGTTCTACCACGGGACGGTCGACCTCGGCGCCTCCAGCGATGGCGAGGGGTGCGATATCGAGAACAGCTGGTATTCGACGACCGGCGAGCCGGGGTGCTCTTCACGCGCCTGCCAGGGGTTCTTCTATTCATCACTCGGAGGCGGCGCTTCGATGCGCCCTCCGATGGGCGCCGGCGTCGAACCGATTCCGGCGAATGTGTTGTGCAACAGCGGGTTTGATCAGGGTTCCCACGCCGGTTGGAGTTTCCACGGCGGCGGAGGTCCCGGCTCGATCAACGCGAGCGGGTTCCTCAGGCTCGACTCCGGTGGCGCTTCTCGAACACACAATAGGTTCCATCTGCCGGTGAACGCGGACTCGATCGAACTCCTGCACCGCATCAACTCGGCATCTCCGGATGATGAACTGGTGGTCTCGATCACGCACCTCGCAACAGGCATGCCGACCGAATTGGACCGGTTTACGCTGGGATCGGTTGGCATCGGGTTCTCGCCCCGCTCGATCGCGATGCCGACACTCGCCGCTGGCGCGTACACGCTGACCGCTTCGATCGATGATGGAGGCACAGGGATCGAGTCGCAGGTCGATCTCGACGACATCGGCATCACCACATTCGCGATCGGCTGCGAAGAGTGCCCGACCGATCTCAACAATGACGGCGTCACCGACACCGCCGACCTCGGATTGCTCATCGGTTCGTTCGGCACGAGCGAACCGCTCGCGGACATCAACAGCGACGGCATCGTCGACACCGCCGACCTCGGCGCGCTGATCGGCGAATTCGGTTCATTGTGCGGTGTCTGATTCGGAGACGCGCACCGTTTGCGGGATCACCAGATCGGCGATCTCCGGCAGGTGATCCGACCCGATGTCCGCGCCAAGCTCGATTGCGCTGACGCCGATCGGGTCGTTGACGAGGATGTGATCGATCGGGATCCGCAGCACGCTCGGGATCGTCGTGTGCCACGAGCCCATGATCCCGGAGCCGCGCCGGGTGTTGCGCAGGGTTGTGCCTTTGATGAGCAACCGGTAGCCGTGCGACCAGGGGGTCGCGTTCAGATCGCCGAGGACAATCATCGGCTCATACGACGAATCCAAACGCACGAATTCGTTAACGCATACGAGTTGCAAATCTCGATGCCGGCTCGCTGCGATGCTGGTCGGAGGGATAGGGTGCACCGCGACAACCCGAACAGGGCCTGCCGGGGTGCTGATCAAAGCCGCGGCGCATCGGAAGTGGAGTTTGAGTCGATCTGGGGGCATCGGCATCGGGTCGATCTCGTACTTACTCAAGATCGCAACGCCATACCGGCGATCACCGGGCAGGCGGCTGATGGTTGAGAAAGGGTAATCTGCCTTGAGCGGCTCGATCGCGCGTTCCCATCGCTCCGAAAGCTCGATCACCGCGATCACGTCCGGCGCAAGTCGTTTGACCTCATCAAGGAAAGGCCTCGAATGCGTGTTCCTGGTATGCACGTTGACCGACATCACCTTGAGCGGAAATCCCTCAACATGAGGCTCATCCGCGATCCAGAACGGAGCGAGGCGGAGCGCGGTCACTGCGCACAGCATCGTTACTACGGCACACGGCTTCCAGTCCTTGCGTAGCGCGAGCAGACCGAACAGCGCGAGACCGCCGAAGAGCATGTGCACCTGATAATGGCTGATCAGATCGATCACCGGATGGAGGCTTCCGAAGAATCCGCCGAGGACCGCGAGCAGCATTGACATGCTCGCAATCCGCAACAGCCAGCGGGAAGCTGATCCGAATAGCCTAAAAATTTTCGGGGAGTCATTCGCCATGACGAACCAGTACTTCAAGGGAAGCCGGCCGGTTCGCAGAAATCAGTGAATATCTCGTTAGGCGATGGATGACAGCGTCTGATCGAGCGCCCTAATCACCGTATCAACGCTGATCGATGTCAGGCAGGCGCCCTGCGCGACGCAGTTTCCACCCTTGCACCCCGGCTTGCACGCATCGCCGCGCAGCACGGCAACCCCCGGCCCGGTTCGGATCGGCGACCACCGTGCCGGATCGGTAGGGCCGAACAAGCTGACGATCGCGCACGACGTCATCGACGCGAGGTGCATCGGGCCGCTCTCGTTGCACACGAGCGCACGCGAATGATCGAAGAGCGGCATGAGCATCCCGAGGCCGAACGAAACTTTGTGCGCACATTCTGAACGGCTCATCGCGCCGAGCATCGCCTCCGTCTCGGCCTCTTCACCGGGGGGCGTCAGGATGCCGACGGTGTGCCCGTGATCATTAACGACATGATCGGCGACGCGTGCGAACCGCTCCACAGGCCATCGGCGGTGCGCCTTGCCCGCCCCCGGATGAAACACCGTCAACGGATTCGCTGGGTCGATGCCCGCTTGTTCGAGCGCCTGCTGCAACGCCTCCGCGTCGCCATCCATCGGTGTGAACGGCTCAATGATCGGCGTTGCACCACCGGCGCAAACCCCGAACTGCCCGTACCGGTCCATCGCGTGCGCCGGGGATTGATCCGCGATGCGGAGCGAGTAGACGCCGCTCCTGCGGTATCGGTCGAGCCCGATCGTCGATCGGACGCCGGAGAACATCGCGAGTGTTGATCCGCGGATCCCGCCGCTGAGACCGATGAAGAGGTCGTATTGCCTCCTGGTCAGCCGCCTGGTCCGGCGCAGCCCGGCGATGTCGCCGAGCATCGTCTTTGGCGCATCGTGCGCGAGGATCGTCACGGGATCGAGCAGCCGTTCGGCGAGCGGCACGAAACCGCGCGCAACGAGAACGTCGACCTCGCAATCGAATCCCCGCTGCAGTGCCTTGATCGCAGGGGTCGAGATCGCGAAGTTGCCGATGTGCAGGTCGGTCATGCATAGCAGCACGCGTTCGGCGCTAGCGCACGCCTGACGGATCCGCTCGGGATCGGAAGCCGATCGTTTGAAGAACCCCTTGCCGAGCATCAGGATGCTGATCCCATCGCACCGTGCTGATTCTCCCAGCTCAGCACATCGCCCTCGGGCACACCCTCGATACCCGATCGGCGGAGCATGAAGAGCAGCTGCGCCCGGTGGTGCATGCTGTGGGTGATGACGTGCGCGATGGCGCCTCCATAGGTTTTGGATGTCGGGGGGTCGTCGAGCGTGTCGGTCCACCGCTCATCCCAGGCGCCCTTGCTCTCAACCTCGTGCGCGAGCTGATCCAGATCCGCAGCGGCACGCTCGAGCCGGTCCAGCAGGTCGGCGACAGCGAGCCCGCCATCATTTCGTACGGGAGCACCGGTCATCAGGTCCGTCCAGACCTCCATGTTCCGAACGATGTGCCCGAACGTAGCCCTGATTGTTCCGGGACCCAGATCAAAGTCGCGATCGAGCTGCGCATCGGTGCAATCGACACACAGCAACAGGAGCTGCCGTGTGGTCCACGCGTCGTGTTGGAGGATTCGGTCGAGGAAATTCATAGCGGTCTTCGAGCAACTGTACACCGCCGGAGGCATCGACAGAGCCCCCTC
>JAJDDA010000222.1 GCA_029260535.1 Phycisphaerales bacterium
CTGGGCCGCGGAGCACCCCGATGCCGAGTTCGGACCAAATGGCGCGACGATGACACCGGAACTCGTCGGGGAGGTCTCGATCCAGACCGCGCCCAGCGGCCCGGGCTCGGGGAATACTTCGTTCGGTGATCTGCTGATGGCGTGCATCAACGAGGCGGAGCGCCGGCTGGTGATGACGACGCCCTACTTTGTCCCGGATGAGCCGATCATGGCGGCGCTGCGGGTCGCGGCGCTGCGGGGTGTCGAGATCGATCTGGTGATCCCGAAGAAGGGGAACCACCCGATCGTCAACGCTGCGGCCAGGGCGTACTACGACGACCTCATCGCGGCGAACATCAATGTCAGGCTGCACACGAACGGGTTGCTGCACGCGAAGACGCTCGCGGTTGATGATTCGTTCGTGCTCATCGGCAGCGGCAACTTCGACATCCGGTCGTTCACGCTGAACTTTGAATTGATGCAATTGTTCTTCGGCGCCGAGGCGGTTCGGGAGCTTGGCCTCTTCCACGAGCACTGCTTCAGCGAATCGGAGCCGCTCGATATCGAGGCGTGGAAACAGCGAGGCCGATTCGTGCAGTTCCGCGACAACTTCGCGAAGCTCTGGAGCCCGCTGCTGTAGCCGGGGATCGGGTCAGGCCGGCTTGATGGATGCGATGGTGACGTCATCGCTGAGCGCATCGGTCCGGGCGAACTCGATCACCGCTTCGAGCAATCGCGTTACGTCGGTGCCGACGTCCGCTGATGCTCCGAGTATTTCGGAGATCCGTTCCACGCCGAACTCTTCGTTGTTGGGCCCGATCTGCTCGACGACGCCATCGCTGAAGAGGATGATCCGGTCATCCGCCGCGATGTTCTCGACCCGCTCAATCTCATAGACAAACCCGGGGTCGATCCCCAGCGGGAGTCCGCCTTCGGAGTCGATGAGCGAGGCCTTGCCTTCGCTGGTGCGCCGCATGCAGTAGCCGTGCCCGGCGTCGACGAATTCGAGCACGCGATTGTCGCGGTCGTAGATCGCGGCGAGGAGGGTGATGAACTCGTTGTCCGCGGAGCGCGCGTGCAGCTGCTTGTTCACCTCGGCCATCGCGATCGCCAGGTCCGGGTTGTGCCGGAGCGCCGCGGCGAGGTTCGACTGCGTCATGCCCATCATCATCGCGGCGGGCATGCCCTTGCCGACGACATCACCGAGGAAGAACGCGGTGCGGTTGTCGTCGATCGGGGTGATGTCGAAGATATCCCCGGCGATCACGCGCCCCGGTTTGGACCGCATCGCGTAGGTGATCGATCCGATCGTGTCCGCTTCGCGCGGCATCATCCGCTGTTGGACCTGCCTTGCGGCGTTGAGATCGGCGACAAACTTGGTCTGCCGCTGTTCGAGGTGCGTGCGCTCGATGGAGGCCATCGCCATCCCGGTGAGCCGCGCGATCGCGTGGCAGAACGCCGCCGCGTCGGGCTGGATGGCGCTCGGTGCGCCGAGCGTGTCGAGGTAGATGTACGCGAGCACCCGGCTCCCCACGAGGACCGGGCAGCAGATTGCGGAGGTGATCCCGAGCGAGATGATGCTCATCGCCTGCTGCATGTCCGGCGCATCGGCCATGCGGACGAGTTCCCCGCGCGATGCCCTGCGCAGCATCGTCTTGCTGATCGAGATTTCACCCCCCTGCTTGCCGTCCTGATCGCGGCAGCCGAGCAGGTCGACAGTGTCGAACGACTCGACCGGCCTTGCGAGCGCGGCTCTGGAGAACCCGGTGCCGGCGACGACGACATCGAGCACCGATTCGGCCAGCTGCTCGATCTCGGTCGCGGTGTGGATCGATGCGGCGCAATCCATGATGAGATCGAGCCGTTCGCTGGCGAGGTTCTGCATATCGACGGGGTTGATCGTTTCGATCTGGCCGCCACCGTCTGCCGCGGTGTTAATCGTTGAGGCGTTGATGCCCCGGTGTTCACCATCGCTTTCGGCGCCCATCCGGACGGCGAAGAGCCAGGGGCCGAGCGTGATCTGGTCGTGATTCGCCAACGGCGCCGGGGTGTTGGGGGTCAGCCGGACGCCGTTGATCTCGGTCCCGTGCCTGGAGCCGGTGTCTTCGAGGATCCAATCGCCTCCAGAGCATTCGAGCCGGAGGTGGTTCCGCGAGATCATCGGGTCGCTGAGCTGCACATCGCACACGGACGAACGCCCGATGATGATGCTGGCGGATGGCTGCAGCACGATCGGCTCGGTCTCGGGCCCTGAGAGGCGCTGGAATCTGAGCGTCGAGCCTGGTAGTGCGTTGGTGTGGCTGGTCATACGCTGGTCCCCCGGATCCGAAATTTGAGCATCCCGGGGCGCCCGGAATTCGGCTCGGGAGTGTAGTGTGGGGCGGATGATTGGTCCGGGCCCTGCATGCCCAGAAGTGACCAACCGCGTGACTTTTCCGGGGTGGACGCTTAGGATCTCTTCCAATTCTGGACCTATAGGTACACGAAAGCAATGAGCAAGACAAACACCGTTTACAGGCCAAAATCAGCACATTCCATGACACTATCGACGGCCGCGCTTC
>JAJDDA010000223.1 GCA_029260535.1 Phycisphaerales bacterium
GCGGCGCGGCGATCATCGCGAGGCACCTCGCGGCGCTGGGCGCCGATCCGGTGCTGGTCACCGGGCATCCTGCGACGAGGGACGCGGCGGCGCTGCGCCAGCGTTTGGAAGAGCAACGCATCGAGACCCGTTGGGTGCTTACGGAGAACAGGATCGTCGAGAAGCAGCGGTACATTGTCGGATCGCAGAAGGTGATGAAGGTCGATCTCGCGAGCCCCTTCGAGCTGGACGCTTCGCAGCAGGCTGATCTTGTCGCGATGGCCTCGGAGGCCTGCGACGAGTGCGACGCGGTCATCATCGCCGACTTCGGGCACGGGTTACTCACCGGCGAGATGGTCCGGCGCCTGTGCGAAACGCTGCGGAGCAAGGTCAATGTGATGGCGGGGGATGTGAGCGGACGCCGATCGAACCTGGCGCACTTCCGCGATGTCGATGTGCTGTGTCCGAGCGAGCCGGAGCTGCGCGACGCGGCGCACGACCACGCGTCTGGGCTCAGCGCCGTCGCGTGGGAACTGATGCGATCGACCGGCGCGAAGGGGTCGGTCGTCACGATGGGCGCCGAGGGATTGATCGCGTTCGATCGGCTCGATCGTGACGATGAAGACGGTGCTCCCTGTCAATCACGGATCATCGGCGAGCACGTCCCGGCGCTGTGCGCCAACCCGATCGATGCGCTCGGCTGCGGTGACGCGATGCTCGCGACACTCACGCTGGGGCTCTCATCAGGGCTCACGCTCGCGCACAGCGCCGTGCTCGGCGCCATCGCTGCGGCACAACAGGCGGGTCGGCTTGGCAACACGGTGGTTGGCGCGGACGAACTGAGGAGCGGGTTCGCCGCGATCTGTGATGCGAGGCTCTCGGCGGCCCGGCTGCCGCAATCCGAGATCCCAATGAGCCGGGCGGGCTAACCCATGCGTGGCGTCGCGTTCATCATCCCGGCACGCAATCGCCCTTGCGAATTGGCAAGAACGCTTGACGCGATCGGCTCGCTCGACGTCGCTCACGCCGATCGGCTCGGCGGCGCTTCGGTGATCATCGCCGACAACGGATCGACACCGCCTGTCGCAGCGCCGGAATTCCTTCACAACGGCGTGCCGGTTCGCGTGCTGCGGCTCGGGATGAACGCGGGGGCTGCGGCTCGGAATATCGCGTCGGCTGAGACCGACGCTGATTGGCTCGTCATGCTCGACGATGATTCGCACCCGGTCGATTCAGGGGTCTTCGATGCGATCGACAGCGCCGCGGACGACACCGCCGCTATCGGCGCCTGGATCAGCCTGACGAACGGGCGCCGGGAAGCGGGGGGCCTGCCCGAGGTCTTCGTCGGGTGCGGCGTAGCGATCCGGAACGAAGCATTCAAGCGAGCCGGCGGGTACGACGCGGCGTTCGGGTACTACGCCGAGGAATACGACCTCGCTGCGAAATTGATCCTCGACGGCTGGCGGATCACGCACGACGCGAGGTTCCGCGTGCTCCACGAGAAATCACTCGCGCAGCGGAACATGGATCTCATCTGCCGGAGGCTCGTCCGGAACAACGCCTGGGTCGCAGCGCGGTACGCGCCGAAAGCAGAGATGCGATCGGCGATCGCTCGCGATGTCGCAAGGTATGCGCGGGTTGCGATCCGCGAGAGCGCGATGGCTGGGTTCGGCGCCGGGTTCTTAGAGATGCTTGCGACCGTGCGCACGCAGGTGTGCCATGAGATGTCGGCGAGCGAGTGGGACCGGTTTACAGGCGTCGCGGCGGTGCATGCGTCGCTCACATCGAGCGACTTGATCAAGCAAATGCCCCGCGTCTGCGTAGTCGATCGGGGGAAGAACGATTGGGCAGTTGATCGGGTGCTCCGCGAGATCGGTCTTCCCGTGACGGTCAACCCCGAGGAGGCCGAAGCGGTGATCATCGGGGCGTGCTCGCCAGGGCCGATGCACGATGCCGCGAAACGGTGGGGGGCAATGGGGCATCGGGTGATCGAGCCCTGGACGTTTGGCGCCGCTGATCGTGTTCCCACAACGTCGGGGCGTCCGGCGCTTACACTGGCGGCATGACCGATCGGCCAACGCTGACACGACACGCCCCGGCGAAGATCAACCTCGCGCTCGCGGTCGGTCCGCGCCGCGAGAGTGACGGCATGCACCCGATCGCCTCGTGGATGGCGCCGATCAGCCTCTTCGATACGGTGACGGCGCAGCGTCTTGCGGAAGGTGAGCCGAGCCGATTCGAGATCAGCTGGGCGCCCAACGCGATGCGACCGACGCTGATCGACTGGTCGATCGAGGCTGATCTCGCGGTCCGCGCGGTGCGTGCGCTGGAGGCGGAGGCTGGGGGCTCGCTCCCGCTGGTGATGCGCGTGGAAAAACGCATCCCGGTAGGCGCCGGGCTTGGTGGCGGGTCATCTGACGCCGCGGCTGCACTGCTCGTGGTGCGCGAGCTGTTCGGTTTGGACATCCCCGACGATGGACTGGCGGCGATCGCGTCCACTCTCGGTTCGGATGTGCCGTTCTTTCTTGGTGATGGTCCGGCGCTGGTGACCGGCTGTGGTGAGACGATCACCCGCACAAAATCGATCGCGGAGCGTGGGGCGATCGCGCTGCTGGCGCCCTCCTTTGGGTGCGCGACCGGCGCGGTGTACGCGGCGTTTGACTCGATGGAGCCTCGCGAGTTCCGATCGGAGGACGCCGCTCGGCTGGCCAACGATGCGGTGCTCGATGACACCGCCTGCTTCAACGATTTGGCGGCGGCGGCGGAGCGTGTCGAGCCCTCGCTCGCACAGATGCGCGCGATGATCGAATCCGCTGCCAGCGTCAGGGCGCACATCACCGGCAGCGGGAGCGCGATGTTCGTGCTGTGCAATGATCACGCGGAGGCGGAGCGGGTGATCGAGTCGGCCCGGCGGTTTGTCGGCTCGATAGCCGGCGCGGTGGTTTC
>JAJDDA010000224.1 GCA_029260535.1 Phycisphaerales bacterium
GGTCCGGTTGACCTGAACAATGCCAATCCTGGCGTTCGCCGCAGCCGAGTGCGGCCTTCGGCCTCAAGGGGACCGTGTTGTCGCCCTGCGCAGGCTCCGGGGCTCCGGCCCGCACCACTCCCCTTGACACGGCGGCTCGACGCGAACGCCTTGGGCGTGGCATCGGTCAACCAACCACAAAGAGGAGCAACGACCATGACCACCAACCACGACACCAATCCGCTGACACACGACGAGCTGTATCAGTTCACCGGCGATGACGAGCGATACCGCCATCCGTTCGTCCACAGCCTGATCTACACTCCGGGCGTCAAGCACCTCGCAGAGCGAGCCGGGGCCTACTGGCTCATCGACGAGATCGCCTTCGCGATCGACGGCGACGAGGTCTGGAAGGCTGGCCAGCGTGATCCTCGCATCCGGGACCTGCATTTCTGGAAACTAGAGGTCAAGCCTGGGCGATCGGCTGAGCTGACCGCCAAGGCGGACAGCGGTGAGCAACCGTTCGTGAGCCGAGAGATCCACTTCACGGACTTCTCGCTCGACCACATCGACATCTGGGCCGGTTTCGACGGCAGACACTGGACGCTCTACCTGCCATCGGAGCATTGAACATCATCCGATGCCCCGGCGTTCGTTCTGAGCGTCAGGATTGTGCTGCGCTAACGCCCGCTGATCCGTCTTGAGATCACTCCCCCACTGCTAAACGCTTGGACCATATGAGCCAGATCACCCGTTCCCTTCGATTGACCAAACGCTTCGGTGACCATCGACGGCGCATCGGCATTCGACCGGCGATCCGCCGGTCCCACCTTTTCTGGATCGGAGCCAACACCCTCGCGGCAGCGAACCCCAGGACCCACCGCAAGAACCCCGCTCTCCCCGCTCTCGATCGCCTGCCCGACCACCTGTAGCAACCCAACGCACCCAGCCGCCCATCTCTCCTCCCTACCGCCCCGCGCAGCGTTCGCCTGCCCCGTGCCCGCGCGGTTCTGTTGCGTGCTCAGGCCTGGGCCGTCTCCTGGTTTCTGGTGAGCTGACCTACTTCGATGCTGACACTAGCGGCCGCCGCCTCGTGTCAAGTGGCCGTGTTGTCGCTGCGCTCCTGCCCGCACCACTCCCCTTGACACCGCGGCGTAGCTCGACCGCTTGTCGTGAAGCATCGGTCAACTCAAACAGAAAGGAAACGACCATGACCACGAAAACCAAACCCATCGACACCCTCAGAGACGGCTCACTCAAGGCCACGATCTGGAAGAACCAGAGCGAGAAGGGCGGCTTCTACAGCGTCGAGTTTAGCCGGACGTACAAGGACGGCGAGAGCTTCAAGGACTCGCACAGCTTCTCCGGAGCCGAGCTCCTGAGGATCTCACGCCTGGCGGAGATCGCCTACACCGAGATCACGATCCACCGGGCGAAGGACCGGGGCGAACCCGATCCGACCGAGCAGGCCGAATAGCCCGCCGCTCGACATTCTCTTCGGGAGGCCCGCCGGCAACGGCGGGCCTTTCTTTTTTTGAAGGGGTCGATCCTCACTTCCAGTGGAATTGGAGCGGTCTTTTCGAAGAGCCGCTAAGCTCCGAGGATGGAACAAAGCACCCGCAAGAAGATTGAGCAGCTCGCAGCAGAGGTCAACGCGATCGCAGACGCCGCTGATGACCGCCAGGAGGTCATCTGCCTCTTGGGCGAGGTCTTTGCCCCGTTGGGAGTGACGGCTATCTCGGGCAGCTCCGACGGCAAGAGCTGGAGCTACCGCAGCAGCTCATCGGACGACGGCGCAACCCGCTCATCGGGGTACACCGAGAGCGTGTCGAGGGGCGTCAGTCAGAGCACATCGGCGAGCCAAAGCCGATCGGTCTCCACGGGCAGGAGCAGCAGCACGAGTGTGAACCACGGCGACAACACCACGGATTGATCGAGCCCCGGGCTCGAACATCTCCCCGCGAGCGAGATCCTGCGATCGTTGAACACGAAGACAAGAGCCCCCCACCGGGGGGCTTTTTTTGTGGCGTCGTGGCGCAGGAGCGGTTCACGCTGACGCATCGAGCGGGCGGAGAATCCGGGGTGATCGGGGGACCGTTACGGAAATCACTTGCAAAGCTGTGGAGGCTGCGGTAGATATCAGAGGCTAAGGGTAGCCAGATGTGTTTTTCCCAGGGAAAAACTACCGCTTCGCGGCCGCCTGCGGCGGTCTGGACGGGGTTTCGCCCCCGTACGACAACGCGACGCCTGTGCGCACCACCAACCTCCGGGTGGTGCGTTTGAGCGTCACGCTGAACCAACCCTCCCTTGGCCGGGGGATTGGTTCAGGTCGGGGCGTTGCCCGAGGACCCCACCACCGTTTCGACGGTGGCTCACCGACCAGAGGTGGAGACTTCGCTCTCCCCTCTGGACACCCCATCGACCCGATCAGGGGGCGTTTCGGCGCCCCCTCCGGGACCAACCCCAGCGACCAAGGGATCGCCCTTGGATGCGGGACAGCAAGAAGGAAGTCAGGCGATGGCCCGACCGAAGAAACAGGAGCACGAGAAGCGGACCGCATCGATCTACGCCGACGTGACGCAGGCCGAGAAGGAGCACTTCCGGGAGCTCGTTGCGGCGTCCGGTTGCGGCAGCGAGGCGGAGTTCATCCGCCGCCGGGCGCTGGGCTACGCCGTCGCTTCGACGGACCCGATCCGCCGGGCCGATCCCGCCCTGATCACCAAGCTCAACGCCCTCGGCCTTGAGCTCAAGGCGATCGGCAACAACGCCAATCAGCTCGCCCGCGCGAAGCACACCGGGCGGTCATTCAATGTCCGCTGGCAGGCGGTCGCCGACAAGGTCATCGAGACCCGCGACGAGGTCTCGGCAACGCTCGCCCGCCTGGTCCAGCAGGGCTGACCCTCAATGGTTCCGAAGCTCCACAGCAAGGGGACGAGTTTCCGGGGGGTCGGGCTGTACGTCCTGCACGACAAGGATGGCGCTGAGAGCTCTGATCGCGTGGAGTGGACGGACGTGCGGAACCTGGCGACGGATGACCCACAGATCGCCTGGAGGGTGATGGCCGCCACCGCGATGAACGCGGATCGGCTCAAGGCGGAAGCTGGCGTCAAGCGAACCGGAAGGAAGTCCAAGGACGTGGTGCAGCACATGACCTTGAGCTGGCATCCAGACGAGGCGGAGGGGCTCACGCGCGAGGAGATGATGCGGGCCGCTCACGGGGCTATCAAGGCGCTCGGCGCTGAGGATCGGCAGGCTCTCATCGTGTCGCACAGCGACGAGGAGCAGCCGCACGTGCACGTCGTCATCAACCGTGTTTCGCCGGAGGACGGTCGTTTGTTGCCCAGCTCCAAGGAGAAGCTCAACCTCTCGAAATGGGCGCAGGGTTACGAGGAGGAGCGCGGGCAGATCTACTGCGACGAGCGCGTGATCAACAACGCCGCCCGCGACCGCGGTGAGTACACACGCGGCAAGAAAGACACCCCCCGGCATATCTACGAGCAGATGGCGGGCAACGACAACCGCCCGGGGCTGGATGCGATCCGCAAGCAGCAGCGGGCCAGGGACCGCGAGATCGGCAAGCGTCAGCGCAAACTCAAGTCGGCGCAGAAAACTGCGTGGGCGAAGCTGGAGAACGACCACAAGGCGCATATTGCCAAACTCGGTGAGCGGAAGAAGCGGAACATCGAAGCCGCGAGGCAGAAGGTCCGCGAGGCGTACCGGGATCGCTGGAAGCAGCAGCACCACGAGCATCAGGCGAAGCGTCGCGTCTTTGAGAAGAACGAAAAGACACTCCTCGGCCGCGCAAAGAACCGGATGAGTGCTGCTGACCTGAAGGGCGCCGTCCGCGGCGAGCGGAAGGGACGGTCCGCAAGCGTCGAGTTCGATGCGAGGTCATCGGCTGGCGCCCGGCTCGAACAGTTCAACGCGACGCAGAAGAAGCGCGACCAGGCGCTTGAGCGGAAGCAGCGGGCGGCGGAGAACCGGGCGGA
>JAJDDA010000225.1 GCA_029260535.1 Phycisphaerales bacterium
GCAACGGCAAGAATGATCCGGCGGATGGTTCGTGCTGTGGTTTTGGGTTGGGGCATGCGGGGGTGATGGTACCGAAGCGCAGACGCTTGAGGATTAATAGTCGTCCTCGAATTCGCCGTCGAACTCTTCTTCGAAATCGTCCTCATCCGAGTGTGCTGGCACCGGCGGCCAGAAGACCGCGTCGCCGTCAGGTGTTGCCAGTGACCAAGGATCCGCGTTCACTTCAAAATCGGCTCCCAGATCGTCGTCGCCGTCCCGCCAGACCGAGTAGAACAAGGGCGATCCCTCATCATCGAACCGATACAGCAGCGACCGCCCGGAGAATGAATCCATAGGCAACGAGTCGACATATTCAGGCATCAGCGCCGCAAGCGATGGAGGCCAGCCCCCATGATCTTGCCGATACTCGTGCATTGCAAAGATGACTGAGGCGGACGATTGCACCATCCGCGAACGGTCGATCACATTGTCGAACGAAACAAAGACACCGCTCAAGAACATCTCGTGCAGACTCCATCGCTGCTCGCTCAACCAGTTCCGCCGGAATTCTGCCTTGAGCAGATCAATCTCCGACTGGCGATTCTCGTACGGCAGCGCCAGCGTGTCCTTGCGGATCGCGTCGAAACATCGGTCGGACATCGCCTCGTACTCAAGGCGTGATGGCGCGATGAGCAGCCAGATCGGCCCGAGCAACGAGATCTCCCTCTTCAACTCGGAGGGCTCCAGCTCGAACATCTCGTATTGCGTGTAGCGCACCACCGAGTGCCCGTCACCGGAACCGTTGTCGGTGAACATGCGCTGCGTGATTTCAGAGAACAACAATCGCTCATCATCCAATTGGAACCTGATATCGCCACCCATGAACGCGTCGGCCTCGTCACGGATCCGACGCAGGTCGCTTGCTGAGAACGCGTCGGGATTGGCCTCGAGCAGGCGCAGCGCGTCTTGAATCACCATCGAGTACGTCCCGATCGCCATCAGGTCCGAGATCAAGAACGATGATTCCTTGGACTGCTCCGCGAATCGGATCCCGGCGACAATATTGTCCGCCGCGGTAGCCGGATCATTGCCCGCGATCGCACGCCACGCATCGATCAACAGAATTTTCGGGATCCATCTGGAAGTCCCACCGAGCATCATCAGCGGAAGGACAACATCCATGCCGGTAGCAACCGGAGTAGGGCCATCGTCCGGATCGTCATATGACCATTCCCCGTCCACCTTCCTCACCGTGCTCGCAAGAAATCCGAAGCGATCATGATCGATCGCCGCCTTAAGCGACTGCAGCCTCGCCTGATTTTGCTCGGCATACGACATCCATGCATCCCAGTGCTTGCTGTCCGGGTGCACCGCCTCTGACACCAACCCGGCGCCTCCCGGATCGAGCCGGGCGAATGCCTCGGCGACCCCCGGCCACGCCGGCGAGGGCCCCGCCTCCGCAGCCGACCGAGCGACAAGCTCATCAACAAGATCGTGCTTGATGACAACCTCGCCGGAATACCACCACGCGGTCATGGCACCGTAGAGCAAGACGAACGCGATGACCGGGATCGCGGCAAGCTTCAGCGCGAAGACCGAGATACGGCCGGTCAATGATCGCTTTGTTCGGTCAGCATTCGATTTGAACCGCATTGGTGATCTCCACTCGACGAGTTTTCAGATGCGGGCATTGCACCCCTGAACGCAAAGCTTATTTATCTATGAATGGAAGCAACCCCCGGATCACCTCCGCGTGCCTCCCCGATGCTCCCTGATTCTCCCGAACACACCCCAGCGCCGCCGAACCCATCGCGGCTCGCTTCGCGTCATCCCCCAGGATCATCTCAAGCGTTTCTTTCAACGACCCTCGATCAATCTGCGCCAGCCCCCCCGCTTCGCGCAGCCGCTTCACCGCGTCGCGGAAATCCGCGTCGGCGTTGCCCATCACGATCGGCTTGCCCAGCGCCGCGGGCTCCATGGGATCGGAACCGTGCAGGTCGCCGAAGGATCGGCCGATGACCACGATGTCGGCGAGCGCATACGCCTGACGGAGTTCACCGATGGTGTCGAGCAGGAACCGATCGCTCGACGCATCGCCATCGCCGGGATCCGATCGGCGCACACAGTTCGGCAGATCACGTGCCGCGTCATCGAACCATTCCGGGCGCCTTGGTGCGCAAAGCAACTGTACTCCATCAGGGGTCGCTCCATGCAAGAGCGCGTGCTCGTCCGGCGCGGTCGATCCCGCGACGATGAGCGGGCGCGTCCGGTCGATGCCCAATTCGTTGCCGAGTTGTTCCGCGCCCTCGACCGGCTCACCGGGGGTCGGTGCGGTGTCCCACTTCATCGATCCGAGCACCTGCACGCGCGACGGATCGGCGCCGACCTGCTTGAATCGATCCGCGTACACCTCGTCCTGCGCCGCGATCGCCGCAAGCCCGCTGAACCAGCGCGACAGGATCGGCTTCGCCGCGCGGTACCGCTTGAAGGAGCGATCGCTCAGGCGGCCGTTGCCGATGACCAGCGGGATATTTCTTTTCATGCACACCCTGACGAAGTTGGGCCACAGCTCGAGTTCCGCGAGGAACACCAGATCAGGATTGACCGTGTTCATGAACCTCCGAACAGCGGAGCTGAAATCGAGCGGGTAACGGACGACGGTCGCGGAATCGTCGAAGAGCGCTTTGGCGCGGGCGATCCCGGTGTCGGTCGTGACCGAGATCACCACATCGAAATCCGTGGTCAGCATCGGGACCAGAGCGCGGAGGCAGTTCACCTCACCGACCGAAACAGCGTGGAGCAAAACCCGGCGACGACCATCGGGGCCTTCCAAGCATGGCGGGCACTCGATCCGACCGAGCCGTTGCCGCCAGTCTTGTCGCTTCTTCCGCATCCACCAAGGGGCGGAGCAGAGAGCGGCGAGGGCATAGGCGAGATCGAGGAGGATGCCCATACGGTGGTGAATGCCTGCAAAAACGTGTAAATGAAGGGAAAAATGGGCGGAGCGGGACTCGAACCCGCGGCCTATCGCGTGTAAGGCGATTGCTCTGGCCAACTGAGCTATCCGCCCTCTGGGAGCCATGATAAGGCTGCAAACACCGTGAAATGCAGGCGCCAGACTAGAATGGCGCAAAACCAGCGTTGTGCAGGGGAAAACACCGGTTTTTTGTACTCATTGCTACTTCCATCGGTAGACTAGATAGTCTCTGCTGCGTGAACATTAATCGGTGCACACAGATGTGCGCTACATCACCGGCTCCGGTCCGGGGAAAGGGGTTGCTCATTATGAGCGACACCTCGCCAAAAATTTCATGCGGGACCGCTTGCTGTCCGCTGCCAACAGGCTCGGAAGCCACGGTGTGGTCAGCGCTTGCCGATGACACCGGCGCGGTCGTGCTGGTAATCGACGAGGACGGGATGGTCATCTGCTGCAACGATCTGGCCAACCTGCAGATCGGCGCCGAGCACGCGCCGCTGCAGGGCAAAACGATCGACATGTTCTTCTCAGAAGGCGTAGCCTCGGAGTGCCTGTCGTTCATCCAGGGCGCCATTAAGGACAACCAACCCACCAATGTCATCGGGATGTGCCACGGTGTCGCGACACGATGCACGGTGCGGCCATTGCCTGATATCGACGGGTACAAGCGTCTGGCGCTCAAGGTCGTCCGACCACTCAATGAGATGGACGCTCAGGAATTGAAGAGCGGCAAAAACCTTTGGTTGACCGCGTCCAGCTTTGATCTCGGCAAACTCTCGGTCCTGACGACGCGCGAGCTCGAGGTCCTCCGCCTGATCGGCGAATCGATGACCACCGCGGAGATCGCGGATCACCTGCACCGCAGCGTCAAAACCATCGAGTGGCACCGCGTGTCGCTCGGCTCGAAGCTCGGTGCGAGCAACCGGGTTGAACTCGCGCGGATCGCGGTCAGCGCCGGCTTGCAGTACCTCGAGAACGAAACCTTCTCCAAAATCTGCAAGCTCAGCGCCGCGGAGCAAGCGGTGCACCCGTTCTGATCGACGCTCGGGGTCACCCGCCGACCGGCAGTTGGCCCACATCGAACGATTCCAGTTCACAACCCAACCCCAAAACGATCCGATTCGCGTAAGCGAAGTACGCGATCACCTGCGCCAGATCGAGGATCGCGCGGTCGTCGAGCCCCGCTTGTCGCAGCGCGTCGGTGTCATCGCTGGTGATGTCGTCCGGCGTGAGCGCGAGTTTGGCCGCGTAATTCGCCATCGCACGCTCGCGCTCCGACAATCCGGTGTGGATGCCCTCACGGAGTTGCCCGACGAGATCGGGGCGCTCGCCGCGAAGCAGGCGATCAAGCCCTGTCGAGTGATGCACCATGCAGTACCGGCACCCGTTGATGCGGCTCACCACGCTGGCGACGATCTCGCGCTCGACCCGGCTCAGCGGTGACGGCTTGTGGCAGGCGCTGACGTACAACTCGAAGTGCGTCCGGAGCGAATCGACGTTGAGCGAGTGGACCTTCATCACCTCGTCCACCGTCCCGTCGGGATTGCCGACCTTGTCGTACCACGACTTGAGATCGCCCTGCGCCTCGTCTCGTTCGATCATCTGGATATATGCCATACGAGCTATGGTGACCTGACCTCGGCAATGACACAAGATCGGGGGCACAGAGGGCGCCGAATCTGAGGCCCCGGCGCTGACGAAGACGCCCGATCACGCCGATACCATGTCGCCCGATTCCCATGCCCGACACGCACCAACGAAAACCTGAACCTTCGGCTGATCCAGGATCGAGCGGATCGTTGCGCCCCTTCCTGATCTGGCTCGGGTCGTTCTACGCGCTGTGGCTCGCGCTGGTCGTGCTCGGGTCGCTATGGCCGATGATCACGGAGCACTGGCCGATCGCCGCGGCGATGGCGGCGGGGTCGTACTTCGCCGGCTCGACACCGATGGGTGGAGGATCGGTCGGGTTCCCGGTGCTCGTGCTGCTGCTCGGTGAATCCGCGGCGCTGGGGCGCGACTTCAGCCTCGCGGTGCAATCGGTCGGGATGGTCTCCGCCGCGATCTTCATCTTCGCGACGAGACGCCCCCTCGAATGGGCGCTGCTCAAGTGGGCGATGATCGGTTCGCTCGCCGGTGTCCCGCTCGGCGCCGCGTTCATCGCGCCGCTCGTCGGCGATCTCCAGATCAAGCTGCTCTTCGCGGTGATCTGGTGCAGCTTCGGCCTGATGAACCTGATCAAGCTCAAGGGGATCGTCAACGCGCAGGGCATCACCGCGACCAGCACCAGCCTCGATCGAGAGATCGGGCTGCTCATCGGTCTGCTCGGCGGTGTGGCGACCTCGATCACCGGCGTCGGGATCGACATGATCCTCTACGCGACGCTCGTCCTGGTGTACCGATCGGATCTCAAGATCGCGGTGCCCACCTCGGTTGTCGCGATGGCGTTCGCCTCGCTCGTTGGGCTCATCTCCCACGCGGCGCTCGGGAATGTCTCCGCGGATGTCTTCGGGCACTGGATCGCAGCAGCGCCGATCGTGGTCGTCGGCGCGCCGATCGGGGCGTGGGTTGTCAACAAGATCCCGAGAACACCGACGATGCTGGTTGTCTCGGGGCTGTGCGTCGGGCAATTCGTCTGGACGATCTTCAATCAGCACGTCGTCGGGGTGTGGCTGATCGCCGCGCTGGCGGGTGTGGTCGTCTTCAACGGGTTCTTCCACCTGATGCACAAGGCCGGCGGACGCATGGGGGCGACGCACCAGCGGCTCATCGAGCCGGACGACACCGAGATCACCATTCTTGATCCGCCAGGAATCGATCCGCCAAATCAGCCCTCGGCTTGATCGTCAGGCGCGGTGGATCAGCGTCCCGATCGGGGCGCCCTCGATCACCTTGCGGATATTCCCCGAGGCCTTGTAATCGAAGACGATCACCGGCAGGCTGTGCTCCTGGCACATCGCCAGCGCCGTCATGTCCATCACCGCGAGCTGCTTCTCGATCGCCTCGGAGAAGGTCAGCGATTCGTACCGCTTCGCGTCGGGGTTCGTGTTGGGATCGGCGTCGTAAACACCGTCAACCTTGGTCGCCTTGAGCACCGCCTCGCACTCGAGTTCGATCGCTCGCAGCGCGGCGCACGAATCGGTCGTGAAGAAGGGGTTGCCCGTCCCGGCGACGAGGATCACGATCCGGCCCTTCTCCATGTGCCGAAGCGCCCGGCCCCGGATGAAGGACTCGGCGACTGCGGGGATGTCGATCGCGGTCAGGCACCGCGCCGGGATCCCGGCGGAATCGAGGGCCTCTTTGAGGGCGATCCCGTTCATCACTGTCCCGAGCATCCCCATGTGGTCCGCCGAGGCCTGATGAACGAGCCCTTCCTTCGCGAGCTCGGCGCCCCGGATCATGTTGCCTCCTCCGACAACGACCGCGATGCTGGCCCCGGTTTCCTTGGCGTCCTTGATCTCGCCGGCGATGATCCGCAGTTCATCGACGTCGATCCCGGAGCCGGCGCCCCCGCTGCCGAGGGCTTCGCCGGAGAGTTTGAGGAGGATGCGCCGCATGGGCTTCCTGTTTTCCGGCATCTGATAGGCCTCTTGGTGCGTATGGATTGGTGTGCTTGTGATGCTGGATTTTGGCCAGACCCCGTCGGGAGCCCGCGCCGCTAGGAGCATTGCACCGCGAGGGGCGCCCCGGGTCAAGCACGAGGGATCGATCCGTTGGTGCGCCGCCCTCTCGAATCCGCCTGTTCACCAACGAACCCACGCACCGAGCCGCTGGTAGGATTGCCCGAAGCATGCCCACACCGAGGACATCACCAGCGACCACACCCGCCGTTCAGCAGCAGGCGGAGGGGCTCCGTTCGCCCTGGCGGCGGCTGATCCTCTGGATCACCGGCTCGTCGATGGCGGCGGTGATCATCTCGCTGCTCATCCATCTCGGCGGAGCGATCATCGCGGCCAACTGGCTTCTGGGCGGCGCCGGCGGCCCTGGATCCCACAGGGGCGCCAGCGATATCGAGTTGGCCGTCGTGACGGATACCGAACTGACCGAACTGCAGGAGTTCGTCAGCCTCGACACCCAGCCGATCCAGGCCACCGCGGAATTCGAATTCGAGGGCGGGTTCGAGCCGCCGACGTTCGAAGCATCGATCACGGATGAGCTGGTGCTGGGTGACGACCTGGGCGAGATCGCCCCGATCGGGGGAGCCAGCGATGGGCTGGGCGACGGGACCGGGCTGGGCGCCAACATCGGTGGCGGCGGCGCCTCCTTCTTCGGTATCGAGGCCCGGGGCTCGCGCTTCGCCTACATCGTCGATGTCTCCGGCTCCATGAACGAGGGCCGGCTGGCCGGGATGCAGCGCGAGCTCACGCGCTCGATCGACGGGCTGCTCGAGCACTCGTCGTTTGCGGTCGTGTTCTATTCGAGCCAGGCGCGGATGCTCGGGGGTCGCTCGCGCTGGATGCGCGCCACCCAACGGCACAAAACGCTCGCCGACCGTGAGATCAGGGCGGTCACCTCCAACGGCGGCACGCAACCGCAGCCGGCGTTCGACGCCGTCTTCAAGCTCCGACCCAAGCCCGACGCGATCTACTTCATGACCGACGGCGAGTTCGGCCAAGGGATCGCCGCGTATGTGGCCCAGATGAACGAGTCCTCCGGGCAGCGCACCCCGATTCACTGCATCTCCTTCGTCGAACGCACCTCCGAACGGCTCCTGCGGAGCATCGCCGAGCAATCGGGCGGGACGTACACACACATCCCGGGGCCTGGCCAATGATCCGCCGCTGCGCTGTCGCCGCCATCCTGTTCCCCGCGATCGTCGCGCAGGGCACGATCGAATTGCGCGGCGGCGCCGAGGTCAGCGCGCCGATCGAGTCGGTCTCGCTCGTCGGTGTGCGCGTCGGGGGCTCGGCTCCCAGAACAATCGCGTGGGACCGGATCAAGGTCATCACCGGTGATTTCGCGAGCGATGCGCTCGAATACGAAGAGATCGCCGACGCCGCGTGGCGCGCCAGGACGAGGCTCGCCCGGGGTGATGCGATGATGGCCGAACCGCTCTTTGCGTGGCTCTTCAACCTCTACCAACTCGAGAACGGACCGACGGCGGAACTGGTCACGAGCGGGTACCTGCGGTGCCTCCTCGACCGCGGCGCTCAGGCGGAGGCGGTGGCGCCCTGGCTGGACACGATCCGGCTCGGTTCGGTGAACGCCGATCGTTTCGCCGACCAAGCAGAACAACCAGGCATCCTGCAACCTCGGCTCGCACCGATCTTTGAAAACTCCGAGAGCACCAGGGCGCTCGCTGAATCCGGATTGCCAGGGTGGTTCCAGTCCGCCGGTGGGGCTGCGCACGCGCTGGCGTGGTGGTACGCCGAGGCCGCCAGGTTCGACACCGGTCTTCCGAAGCAGTTGGCGACGACGCGCCCCAACGAGCAGGGCGCCGATGACGACGACCTGGCGTTCATCGAGCGGCTCGTTCTGTGCCGAACCGGTGATAACGCCGAACGCCGAAGGGCGCGGACGCAATTAGCCCGGGTCTTCGTCAGCGATCGCGGCACGTGGCGCGAGGCGTGGGCGCGGGTCGCGATCGGCCGGTCCCTGCTGCTCGAAGACAACGACCGCGACCGGATGCTCGGCGTGATCGAATTACTGCATGTGCCGGCGCGATTCGCCGGCGACCAACCGGCATTAGCCTCGCTGGCGCTACGCGATGCGGCCACCGCGCTGCGCGCCCTCGGCGAACACGACGGCGCATCCGATCTGCTGCAACAAATCCCCGCGATCGACCCCGCACGACCCGCGCCGGCGCCGAGACCCCAATCCACCCATGTCACCGCACCGGCGATCGATGAACCGATCCCCGCGGCTCCCATCAACACTTCAGCCGGCTCTCCGACGGATACAAGGAACACCAACCGCCCATGATGCTCGCACTCATCACAGTAGCGCAGGACTCTCCCGACACCGGGGGCGGCTCGATCCTGCAACTCATCGCAGCGGGCGGCGTGGTCAGCCTGATCATCGTCGCCCTCTCGTTCACGGCGCTCGCGCTGATCATTATCCACCTCATGCAGGTCCGCGCCCAGGCGTTGGCGCCGGAAGAGGCGATCGAGAAGCTGACGATCCTGCTGACCAAGGGCGACGCCGACGCGGCGCTCAAGTACTGCAAGCACGAGGACAACGACTGCTTCCTGACGCGGATCATGGGCGCCTCGCTCTCGCGGTACCACCGATCCGCGTTCGGCTTGCTCGAGCTGAAATCCTCGATGGAAGAGGCCGGGCAGGAGCAGGTCGCCAGGCTCTACCGCTCGACCGACTGGCTGGGGCTGATCGCGGCGATCGCGCCGATGCTGGGGCTGCTCGGCACCGTCGTCGGCATGGTCGGCGCCTTCGACACGATCAGCTCGTCCGAGGGCTTCGCCAGGCCCGACCAGCTCGCCGGGGATATCTCCAAGGCGCTCGTGACCACGCTCATGGGGCTGACGCTCGCGATCCCGGCGACCGCCGCGTTCACCTACTTCCGCAACCGGATCGACTCCATCACCGCGGAGATCGGGCTGACCATCGAAGACCTCGCGGCCATGCTCGAGAAGCACGCCGTCACGACACCGGCCCAGCAGCAACAGCAAGCCCAGCAGCAACCCAAGCAGACCGAGGCGCCGAAAGCGTGAGGATCGCCCCCGACCATTCCGGCGAGCGCATCCTGGACGTCGACATGACGCCCATGATTGATGTTGTATTCCTGCTCATCGTCTTCTTCATGGCGACGGCGCAATTCGCCAAACTCACCAAGGCGGACATCGACCTGCCCAAAGAGCAGGGCGAGACGGAACGCGCGGCGGTCAACTCGAGCGTGGTGATCAATGTCACCGAGTCCGGTGAATTGATCGTCGACGGCGACGCCTTCTCCATGGACCGCGTTGTTGCGATGGTCCGCGTCGAGCTCCGCAACACCGACGGCGATCCCACGGCGCTCGACCTGCTCATCCGTGCAGACCGAGCCGCGTCGGCGTCCGCGGTCAACAACCTCGCCAGCCGCCTCGTCGAAGCCGGCGTGCGGAGCTGGAGGCTCGGGACCGCGCCGGGAACCGGGAACGGGGGCGACGAATGAGGATGACCCCTGCCGGCGCCGCTACCAGGAAACGCTCGATGCTCAGGTTGCAATTGACCTCGATGATCGATGTCATCTTCCTGCTGCTGATCTTCTTTATGGTCACCACGACGCTGTCATCTCCCGAGTCCCGCCTCTCGACCGGGCTCCAGACCGAACGCGATGAATCCGCGCGGACCGCCGACTTTGAGCCGCAGATCGTTGAGGCGAAGCTCGTCGACGGCGCTCCGGGCTTCGTGCTTGGTCAGCGCGTTTTTCGGGATCGGCAGTCGCTGATCGCGGTGCTCGAAGAACTCCCGAAAGAGGCGGGGGTCTTTGTCAGGGTCTCGGGTGACGTGCGCATCGAATGGGTCGCGGCGGCGCTGCAAGCGTGCGAAGACGCCGGCTTTGAGAGGGTGAATTATGTGCCCGCAAAGTAATCCAAGAGCAAGGCTCATCCGACATGGAATCGCCGCAGGCGCATTGCTGTTCGCCGCGAGCGCGGGGTACGCGCAGAGAGCCGATCCTGGCAGGGATCCAGACACCGCGATCGAGGCTTACCTGGAAAAGAACGGGCTTCGCGAGCTGCTCGTGGCCCAACTCGAAGAACGGATCGACCGAACGAAGGCGTCGAAGCGGATCGAACTCGTCGAACGGCTCGCGGCGATCTACGCGGAGATGCTCGAGACCGCCGAGACCTCGGAAGAGCGCATCGAGCTGGTCGAGCGCGGAAGGGCGCTCCTGGAAAAGACACCCGAGGCGGATTCCGCGGACTTGCGGCTCAGCCTCGACCGCGCCTCGTTCACGCGCGGTGAACGCCTCGCCGAACGCGCAAGGCTTCTGCTCGGGACTCCTGACGATCGGCGCGAGGCGGAGTCGATCTTCGCGTCGGTGGCGATCGATCTCTCGAGGATCGCCAAGTCGACCAACAACCGTGTGCGTACGCTCGAAAAACAGGAAGAATCCGCCGGCGATATCGACCCTGAGTTGCTCGGCGAGGCGCTCTCCAAAGCGCGCCGGACCCGGTCCATGGCGAATTACCTCGCCGGGTGGTCCAAGGCCTACCTCGCGGAGATGACCGGCGACAAGCCCAAGGCGATCGAGGCGCTCGCCCACTTCGGTTGGCTGCTCAACGCGCCGGCCTCCCAGCCCCCCACCATCGGTCGGATCCCCACCGCGATGCTCGAGTTCGAGCACGTCGCGCGGAGCGTCGTGGGGTCGGCGGTCTGTGAATCGGTGATCGGCAAGACGGATAAAGCGCTGGCGCTGCTCCGGGTCGTCGAGGAATCGGACAACACCCCCGCCGTCGTGCGCGACGAGCTGCCCGCGAGGCGCATCACGATCCTTGCGCACGGCGAGCAATGGGTCCAACTCGCCGAACTCGTCGAGAACCGCCGAGCGGGGGATTCGGTCGGAGGCGAACTGACGCACGACCCGCTCAGCGCCGGCGAAGCAAGGCTGCTCGGCGTGCTCAGCCTCGCGGCGCTCGAACGCATCGATTCCTCTAAAAGCGATCGATCCAGGAGCCAACGCAAGGAGATCGAAAACCTGGCGCAGGTTTCGCTCGCCGACCTCGCGGCGCGCAACGAGTTGGGGCACATGCTCGACCTGACGATCCGCTTCGGCGTCGGCTCCCTCAGCGATGACGGGTTCATCAGCCGGCACGTGCGGGGCCTTCGTGACTACCAGAACGCGCGCAAAGCCCACGCTGAAGCCGGCGATGACAAGTCGCCAACCGAGGCGCCAAGAGTGATCGACCGGTACCGCCGCGCCGCGACAACCCTCCGCAGCGCCTTCGACGCCCCGGACGCCTCCGAACACGCGAGCCCCCGAGCGACCGACGCGATGCTGATCGGGCTCACCACCTATTACAGCTCGGGCGGCCTGCGCGGCAGCGCCAGGCTCGAAGCCCTCGACGACGCGGCGACGTGGCTGCTCCGCGCCAGCGAGGGGATGGACGCCGACCCGAAGCGGCAATCCGATTCGCTCTCGATGGCGATCAAGGCGCTCGATGACGCGATGGAGCTTTCAACAGACGGCTCATTCGATCGGCAGGCCAAACGCGACGAGATCGCGCTCTGGTTCCTCGATCGATTCCCGGATGACTCGCGCGCCGGGGCCCTGCTGATCCGGCTCGCCACAAGCGAGGGCGTCGCCGATGAGCAAGGCGTCGCGCTGCTCCAGCGCGTGCCCCAGGACGCATCAGCCGCGGATGGCGCCAAGCGGCTTGCGGCACGGAAGCTGTACACCCTGTACCGCACGGCAAGGCCCAACCAAAGGCAGTGGGCGGCGCAGCGGTACGCCGACGCCGCCGAGCCGTTGCTCCTGCACGACCGGATGCTGGTCTCTTCGGGTGACGACAGCGCGGTCAACCGCGTGATCGTCAGAGGCCGGAGGCTGCTCGACGCGCTGCTGAGCCTCGACTCGCCGGACACGGCTCGGGCGCAGAGCGCGCTGGACCTCGTTCGGGGCGTGATCGATGCGCAGGGCGATCGTGACAACGCGATCGTCTCCGAGCTGCGGTACCGGCAGGCGCAGATCGCGCTGGCGACTGGCAGCGAAGCCGAGGCGCAGCGGCTCGTTGACGAACTCGAAACCATGAGCACCGGGGACACCTACCGCGACGCCACGGCGCGGCTTCTCCACCGCAGGGCGGTGATCGCCTGGCGCGACGCCAAGCGCAGCAGCGCCGGTGACGAGGCCATCATCCAGTGGGCGAACCGTGTCGTTGATCACGGAGGGCGCCTGCTGCTGACGCTCCAGGAATCCGCACGAAATGGTGACACCGCGACGGATTCGCAGACCGACGCCTCGGCGCTCTTTGCGCTGCGTGCGACGATCGCGGAAGCAACAGCGGACCTCTGGCGCTACAACAAAGACGCCGATGCCCGGGACCTGTCGATCGGGATGCACGAATCGTTGCTGCGCGTCGAACCCAATAACCGGACGGTGCTGCGGCGTCTCGCCGAACTCGCCGAAGAAGCCGGCAAGAGCGAGACGGCGCTCGACGCGTGGCGGAGGCTCGCATCGGGGCTCACACCGGGAAGCGAGCCGTGGTTCGAAGCAAGGCTCCGGCAACTCACCCTGCTCGCGAGGGTCGATCAGTCCCGCGCAGTCGCCGCGCTGAAACAGCACCGGATACTGTGGCCGGACCTCGGTCCGGCGCCTTGGGGCGACCGCTTCGCTGATCTCGAGCAAAGGCTCGGCCTCGTGGAGGTCGAGCGATGAGCAGGATCGATGCGATCGAGCGGTTCCTTGCGCTCACCCCAACGGAACGTTCACCGCTCTCGCTGCTGAACATCACCGCCCAGCAGTGCGACAGCGAATCGATCGAGGCGGCGCTCAAGCGGCGTCTCGACCGGATCGATCGCCACACCGAGGGCTCGACCCCCGATGCGGACTCCGTGCGCATGGCGCTGCACGCCGCCGCAGCGCAGCTCAACGATCCTTCGGTGCGGTCGAGGATCCTCGGCGAACCGGACGAAGAATCCGAAGAGCCTACGCCTACGCCTACGCCTACGCCAACGCCTACACCTAGACCGACAGCTGCACAAGCACCGATTCCGCAGTCCGACCGACAGGCGCAGATCCAGTCGATGCTGGCGTTCCGTCGGACGGCGATCCGCACGATCCTGCTCTGCCGGGGGTGGAACCGGAAGTCGCGCCGGATGCTCACCGCGGTCGCCTGGTTCTCAGGCCTCGAGCCCGAGCAGATGTCCGTCGCGCTGCGGTCGATCTCCGGACCGGTGCAGACAACCAACGGGGTCGGAGCGGGTTCGGCTCGGCCTGCGACGCCAGCGCCAACACAAACGCCAACCCCAACAAGCCCGGCTCCGGTTCAGCAAACCCAGACGATTTTCGAATCGTTCCACGAGAAGCCAGCCGGAACTGCGGCGCTCTCATCGAACGTGATCCTCGGGATCTGCGGCGGTGTTGCCGCTGTGGTGATCGTGCTCATCGTCGCGGTTCGGCTCCTGACCCCCGCGCCTGCCGAACCGGCGGATTCGGCATTCCCGTCGGAAGCCGATGCAAGCACACCAGTGCCGACATCGCCACGCGTGCGCCAGCAGCGCCGCGCCGGCGATAACCGATCACCGCTTGCCGCTGAACCGGGCGAATCTGATTCATCTCAGAACAAGCCGATCCTGAACCCGCCGGATCCTGCTGGACTCGTCCGGACGCTGCGAAGGTGTGTCGAACTCGCGCACGATGACCCCGGCGAGGCCGCATGGCGGTTCGAGCAGGCGGTCAGCCAACTCTCCGGCGCCTGGGCGATGCTCGAGCCGGCAACGCTCGAAGCAGCGCACGACGCGATCCGGGTCTTCCTGCTCGATGCGCCGTCCGGCAGCGAGCGGAGCACCAGAGCGCTGAACGCGATCTCCGCCGGCGCGAAACGGCTCGCCAGCGCCGAGCCGCTCGGGGCGTTCGACGTCTGGCCAGCGGTGTGGTCCTCCGGGATCCTTGCCGAGATTGCCGCGACACCCGGCGGGTCGGCGCCGATGCGCGAGTTCACGCAATCAGTGCTGGGTTCCGCGATCCCAAGCCACACGAACAGTATCCCAACAGGATTCACCGATGGCGCGATCGCCTCCATCGCGCAGATGACCGGCCCCCTGAGCGCGTTCGATTCCGGGCGCGATTCGGTGACCGCGTGGGGCCGGTGGCGCGAAGCGCTCGACACAACGACCGGCGTGATCGCGCACGAGACCAACCAGTTTGACGGGATCAACCAGCGGGAAACGACCACGCTCGACGCGATCGAAACGCTCATGCGCATCGGTCCCTCGCTGGCGCAGCGCCCCGAGGCGCACGGCGTGATGACGGCGCTGCTCGCGTCGGTCCGCTGGACACCGGAATCCGCGAGCGGGTCGGCAACCCCCGCACGGCTGACGCTCCTCCGGTGGTTCGATGACCAGTCGATCGAGACGCGCGACCTGGCGCTGGTGACCGAGTGGATCGTCAGGGACAGCGGCGCCCCCGGGATCGGGATCCAGATGTCGCTGCGGCGCACCGCGGGGATCGAGAACAGAGCGGCGCTGCGCGACAAGTACGCGGCGGTCTGGTCGCTCACCGACGGGCGCGGCGCGGACGAACTGGCGATCAACTGGCGACGAGCGGCGACCAAAGCAGTGAACGCGAAGCCGCCGAGCGCCGACGCGGTGGGGATGCTCATCCGCGCCGCCGAGCATGGCCGGTTGAATGAAGCCGCGGCGCGGCGCTGGCGGCGCGAATCAACCGCGGCGCGAATCATCCTCGATGCACCGTTCGCGATCGTCGAGAGCGCCGCGCGATCGGTTACGCCAAGCGGCAAGCTCGCGGATTCCGGAGGCCGCCGGGACGGGGCCTGGTCGCTCGAGTACCTCGGTGCGAATCAATCCGCAGAGAAGAAGTTCGCCGCGGTCTCGAGGCTCGACCATTGGGGCGGTCGCGTCGGCCCGATCGATGGCGATGTGCTGGCCAGGGCGGCGCTGCTCGGATCGCCCCAGGAAGTTCGCACCGCGGCGCAACGCGCCGTGCGCAAACGCACCGACGAGCCGGCGATCATCAACGGGCTGCTCGAATCCATCTCGATCGCGCCCAAGAACGACTCGACCCGCGCCCTGATCGAGATGGCCACCGGCAAGCCGCTGCCCTCGCCCCGGAGCGCCGCCTGGCCGAGGGCTGCACGACTCGCGCTCACCGAGCAACTCCTGGAGATGCTCGCCGGACGCAGCGGGCTCAGCGCGATCGATCGAATCGCGTCAACGATGGGCAACTCGTACCGCGCGAGAGCCGGGGAAAGCGCGGCTTCATCGGCACAGACAACCGCGCCAGATGTCGCGGCGCGGTCACTCTGGTCCGTGTGGCGCTCCGAGGCGGACCGGATCGCTGTCGGTCCCAGGTACCTCTGGCAGATCGAAACCATCGAGGGGCGCCGACGAGGGCGGTCGAGCCTCGCTGTCGGTCCGATGCAACAATTCGCGGCGCAGCAGGCGAGCATCGCCGAACTGATGGGCTACGTGATCGCCTCCGAGCGCCCCAGCCGATCGGAGCACACGAGCGCGGTGATCGACCGGATGTCGCACGACCGCCGGAACGCGTCGAGCATCTTCGAGCAGATCGAAGCCTCCGAGCGCGCGATGCTCTCGCTGTGGATGATCCGCTTCGGTGAGCCGCTCCCCGAGATCGCTCTGAGTAACAATGGCGACGAGTCGCGGGGGAGCGCCGGATGATCAAGGCATTGAACAAACCACTCGCGATCGGGATCGCCCTCGCTGCCGTTGGAATCAGCGCGATCGCCGCCAGCGCCCTGGCGGGAACCGGGACACTGCGCCTGCGCGAACGGCTGGCAAACCTCGATCCGCAAGAGCCAATCGTCTATTACGAACTCGCTGAGGAGGTTGCGTACGAGCAACCCGAAGACATCGCGCTCGCCAGGACGCTCTACGTGCTGTCGTTCGAACTCGCGCGCCGGCGTGATCCAAGGACGCCGCTGGGACCCAGCGTGTGCCTGGCGCTCGCTGATCTTTCAACATCCGCCCCTGAACGGCGGTGGCTCCGGTCGCTCGCCAGATCAATGGCCGATGGAGGCGGCGGCGCGGTGCTCCCGCTGACGCCGAGCGATGTCGACATCTCGCCGCAGGTCGCGCTCACCGTAGCGCAGGCGCTGGGCGATTTTCACAACGGCGAGTACCGCAAAGCGATCGACGCGATCGACAAGGACCCCGCCGTTCGCGAGGTCTTCGAGCGCGAGACCAGGTCACTCCCGGGAGGGGCGAGCCGGATCGAGAACGAACTCCGGTCCGAGCCCAAGTGCCGCAGGTGCCGGAACAAACGCATCATCCGCGCCAACGCGACCACCAACGACTACTCGATCTGCACGATCTGCGAAGGCAACCCGGGCCCCAACCTGCGCGACCCGGAATTGATCGACCTGCTGCGCGTCAGCTCGAAACTCCTCGGGGGGACCACATCAACGTGGAGCGCCCAATTCATCCTCGATGAGGGCAGGCCCCTTCGCGACATCGATCCCGACGAGCTGGCGCCCTGGTTCAGGGTTGACCCCCGCGCCACGCGGTGGGACGAGACCAGCCTGCAATGGATCCGCCCTGGAGCCGAACCGATCGCGCCGGATGGTGATGGGGTCAATGATTCGATGGATGGCGCCGCCGAGCCGGAAGAAATTACTTCGCCGTAACAGCGGCGGCATTATTCGCGGTCACGAAGCGGTTCTTCCGCTTGATGATGTCCAGGACATCTTCAAGGCTGGTCTTGTTGTTGATCGCCCACCACGGCCAGAGCGTGTCGGCGGTGCGGTGCCCGGCGAGGAGCCCATCACGCACGAACCGTTTCAGCCTCCGCATCGGGAACGATGTCGCCAGCTCAACCTTGATCGGGATCGCGATGATCACGAAATCCGGGTGCGGCACGAGGAACGCCCACGCATCCGTCTCGTCATCCGGTTTCTCGTACGAAAGGCACCACTTCCACGAAGGACCCTGCCACGCGAGCTCTTCGGTGACGCCTTCGAAGGAGTTCAACCGCTCGCGAGCGATATCGAAGTATTCCTGGAGCTGCTTGGTGTACGGCTTGGTCAGATCCTCCATCGTGGGGACCTCGAAACGGTTTTCCCACACCTCGTGGGGAGTTACATCAGGCTTGATCGTGATACTCATCGGGTTGAAGACCCCAGGAAATCGCTGTTTCGGAAGTGTCAGGGCGGTTCAACCACCCGGGAAGGCACGATTCTAGGCGCCAACCAAGGCCCAAATCATCGACCGGGACGCGCCAGCGGCTTAGGATGCCTGTGCCCGGCGGAAACCACGAACCCTTGTGGCGATCCCTGCGGCGTTTCGTGCCATCAACCCAAGGATCCCAGCAGTGCTCCAGCCCCTCCGCGATCCAACGCCCCCATCGACCGCCAACGCCGAATCGGCGCCCTCGCTCGATGACCTCGACCTCACCAAATCCAGGATCCTGCTCATCGACGACAACGAGCAGAACCTCGAACTGCTGCTCGCCTACCTCGAAGACCTCGGCGCCACGCTCGCGACCGCGGCGGACGGCATCGAAGCGATCGACGCCATCGACGCCGAAGCGCCCGACCTCATCCTGCTCGACGTGATGATGCCCCGCATGAGCGGGTTCCAGGTCTGCGCCAAAATCAAGGGCGATCCCGCGACCCGCGACATCCCCGTTGTCATGGTCACCGCCCTCAACGAAGTCGCCGACATCGAGCGCGCCGTCGAGTGCGGCGCCGACGACTTCCTGACCAAGCCGGTGCACAAGCTCGAACTCGTCACGCGCGTCAAATCCCTGCTCCGCGTTCGGCTGCTCAAGAAGCAGCTCGACGAGACGCTCAAGCGCGTGCAGCGCCTCGGCGACAACACCGGCGCGGGGATTGATTGATAACAAGCGGAGGTCGATTGCATGGTGCAGCGAGACTCGATCAATCAGGACTCGGACCACGAAGAAAAGCCGGTATACCTCGGTAAGTCCGTGGCTGTGTTGTGTTACTGCCTCTTCGCAGGGTTCGGCTTCGCCGCAGTGTCATTGGCGTGGCTGGCAATCCGAGCGCACTACCATGGCAACTCATCGCTCTTCTCGTCCCCGCTGGAGCAGACGGTCTTCCTGGGTTTCATGTCCGTTTCTTGCCTCGTCTTTGCAATCGTGTTCTTCCTGATGCCATCGCTGCAAGCGCAGTTTCCCAAACTCCGGTTTGAGAACCGGTACTCGCTCGAAGCCATGGAGGCGCAGCACCATAGATCGATTCGGTACAGCAGGAAACACCGCAAAATCGTCGTGCGGCACGCACCGAAATCAATCCAACTCGCAGTCCGGTTCTTCACGTGGACGCCGGCGGTGCTCTTCGTCTTGCTGATCGTCTCTACGGTGATCAGTCAGTTACCTATAAGCCCGGCTTGGCTGAGCATTTTTTATTCGAATTTCAACTCATTGATCCCGGCGCCCATGATCGGCTTCCTTTTCTTTGGATGCATCTTGCTCTTCGACATCCCGAATCAACTGCTCATACGCCACGCCCGCCATCTCTACGATCGACACCTCCGCCGGCTCGAAACCAATGCGGAGCACTGCCCGGGATGCGATTTCCCGATCGATCAAGAGCGACGGCCAGAATCTTGCCCGGAGTGCGGCGTCGCGTACCCGGTGTGACACGCAAAAACTCCGCGAGCGACGGTCCGTCCCACCAAGCACGCGGCCGTCGCTCACGGGAGCGAAAAGAGAGTTGTTTGAATCGGCGATTGTCTATCTGGGCCTGTGCCTCTCTCGGCCTGCGCCTATCTGGGGTAGTCGCCCGGGATCCTCGTCACGATCGCCGGGGTGTCTCCCGGGCGCTCCCAGCTGTGCTCCGTCCGCCGGGGCGAGCTCGCGTGGAGCAGGTGATCGAGGTACAGCGACAGCGCCTCGGGTCGGAACTGCACCAGGTATTCCGACTTGGCGCTGGGGTTGATCGTCTGGATGCGGTCGAGCAGCTGCTCGCGGTTGAGGCCGCGTTGGTCGGCGGTCTCGATGTTCCGATTGGAGTTTCGGCGGTGGTGGCGGAGAAAGGCTGGTGCGACCATGAGCGGGGGCTCCGGAGAAAATGGGGTGACGTGCCCCCCCGGTGGAATTGGGGGGTGCGCTCCGCGCGATCTTCCGAAACCGGCTCCGCCGGAATCAAACCCATCGGCCCCCGCCGCAAATCGGCGTGACAAGATAACTGCACGGGACGTTGACCCCCCGCCTGCCGCCCTCTCACCGGCGATCGCCTACGCTTGTCGCCATGCTCACCCTGCGGATCCCATCCCAACTCGCTTGTGCCGATTTCGTCACCCTCAATGACGCCGGCGGCAACCGGACCTCGTGCGGGCTCTCGATGCGGAACCCCATCGCAGACGGCGAATCGCCCCAAGCCTGGATGGAATCGATCCCCGAGGACATCGACTTCCTGATCGCCTGGTCGGGCACGCTCGGCGACGATCTCTTCGGCCGCGACTCGCCGATGAACTGGCTTGGCCCTGGCCAAACCGCCCTCACAGCGTTCCTCGCGGGAGTTTCACCGCTGCTCATCGAGCGTGGGATCGGCTTGCTCCTCCGCCCCCACTGCCGGCACGTCCTCGGTGACGCGACGACCGCTAGGTCCTTCCTCGACACGCTCGATCCCAACTTCCCGGTTGGCCTCGCCCTCGACCCGGCGTCGATCCTCGAACCCGAGATGTGCAAGGCGGGCGCCGACCACTACCGGCGGACATTCGAGATCCTGGGACCAATCACGGATCTGGTGATCCTCACCGGGGCAGAGCCAACAGCAAACGCCGTCACCGCGGTCCCGATTGGTGAGGGCTCGATCGATGCGAGCCTGCTCGTGGACCTGCTCAAAGAGCACTGCCAGCCGGATACACCGGTGGGGCTGCTCGCAGATGATCAGAACGAGGGATTGGATATGCAGATCGCCCTGCTCACGGCGTCCCGTTGAGGCTCTACAATGCCAGCGAAACCCTTTGACCGAGGCCCCAACCGATGACGACCGAACAACAACTCGACCACCCCGTCTTCGCGATCTGCCGTGAGGCGTTCCCCGATGCGAAGTTCAAGGCGACGGAGTTCCGAGGCCAGGCGACGCTGATCGTCGAGCCGGGATCGCTGCACGCGGTGATGGTGCTGCTGCGCGATGACCCGCGCTGCAAGTTCGATTTCCTGTCGGATGTGCTGGGGATCGACTACGAGGGCTACCCGGCGAAGATGCCCGGCCGATTCGCGGTGGTCTACAACCTGTGCTCGACAACACGCACGGATCGGTTCTTCGTCAAGGTGTTCCTCGACCCGAGCATCCCGACCGACGGCATCGAAGAAGACCCGGCGCTGTACGTCACGAGTGTCTGCGACCTGTGGGCCGGCGCCGAGTGGCGCGAGCGCGAGGTCTTCGACATGTACGGCATCCGCTTCCACAACCACCCGGACCTGCGCCGGATCCTGACGTGGAAAGAATTCCCGGCACACCCGCTCCGCAAGGACTACCCGGTCCAGGGCCGCGGCGAGCGCGAGCATTATCAGGTGGTTGACCGGACGGACGGGTAGGTTTCGGCGTTAGTTTGAAACTTCCGTCTTCGCTTCATCGAAATTCGGCGCCTTCACCCGTTCGTAACAAGCCAGCACGATCTCGATCGCCTCGTCGATCTCCGCGTCCGTCGTGTGCCTCGACAGGCTGAAGCGGACCGAGCCGATCGCCTGGTCCTCGGGGACGCCCATCGCCCTGAGCACCGGCGAGACCGTGATCGAACCAGACGCGCACGCCGAGCCGCCGCTGGCGCACAGGCCTCGCTCGCTCATCGTCAGCAGCAGGATCTCCGCCTCCGCATCCGGGAACGCGATGTTCGTAGTGTTCCAGAGCCTTGAGCCGGGGGAGGTCGGGCCGTTGACCGTGGCGCCCTGAACCCTGACGAGAATCGCCCGCTCGAACCGGTCGCGCCGATCAGCGACCGCCTGTTGGTTCTTCGGGTCGTCCATCCAATCCCGGGCGATCGTTGAAGCGACGCCCAGCCCCACGCAGCCGGCGGTGTTCTCGGTGCCGCCGCGACGATTGCGTTCCTGCGACCCATAGAAGATCGGCGCGAGGTTGATCCCTTTGCGGATGTAGATCGCGCCGGCGCCCTTGGGGCCGTGGAACTTGTGCCCGCTGAGCGTGAGCAGGTCCACCGGGATACGTCTTACGTCCGTCGGAACCTTGCCGATCCACTGCGTCGCGTCAGAGTAACAAAGCACCTTTCGATCGTTGCAGTACGACGCGATGCGTTCGATCGGGTGGATCGCGCCGGTCTCGTTGTTCGCCCACTGGATCGCGACGAGCGCGGTTCGCTCATC
>JAJDDA010000226.1 GCA_029260535.1 Phycisphaerales bacterium
CGATAGGCGTCGGCTCGATCAACACCCGTTACCTCGCGGCATAGTGTTACGCATTCTTCTTTGTTATTATATATCGCAATAACGCTTTGCCCTGCATCACCCTCCCGTGGCACTATATCTATTGGAACCGCTTGGAAATGGCTGGCTGTCGCGATCACGGCACTGGGGCATCGGTACGACTGGCGCAACTCATATTTGCTGGCGTCAGGTAGCGTTTCATATTTTTTCAATAATTCAGGCCTAGCGCCGTTAAATCCGTAAATTGCTTGGGAAGGATCTCCTACGACTAGCCCAGCATCAACCTTTGCAAGCAGATGCTTGATAATTACGTCTATCAGAACGCCGCAATCCTGAGCTTCATCAACGACCAAGCACGGGAATCGATTATTAATCAGCCCAATTACTGACTGCCCATGCGTCTTATGCGACAACAACTGCGCTGCAATACACTTGACGTCCGAATAAGACGCCCACCCCAAGCGGTTCCACATACCTTGCTTCATTTTTAGTATTCTCTGAGCCTGCTTGCCAGATACCCTCACCGATTCCCCCCAGGTCATAATACATTTATATACCGGCAAGCCACCCTCTACATCTACTAATTCTGCATCGAACAAATGGGACGGCTTAGGTTTTTTATAAGTGCCGAGATTGATATCGAACTTATTTGTGCCTGTTTTGTGGGCAATTAACATGTTTTTGGGAACGATCCGGATACGGCCCAGCTTTCCGCCTTGATATAGATATCGAGAGAACGGCCGCACTATGTATTTATAAATAAATGAATCTACTGTTCCGCAGAATGACGGATGCGACGGGTCGTATCCTAAACTACGATGTATTTCGCTACTTGCTGAATTCGTGAACGAAAGCGCCGCAAATGGAACATCACTGTAAGTGTCAACGTGTCTTTTTAAATACTGCCCAACCAACCATGTCTTGCCGGTGCCAGGCGCAGCAATCACAACTTTTATTCTGGAATCAGAATCAATAACAGCCGCCTGCTCACTACTGGGCTGCATGGTCATCCTTCTTGCTCGCTACAGCTTCCGCCACATACGATAGCGCATTTTTGATATACTCCGGGGTAGTTATCCCGTGCGGTTCATTCGCAATACGCTTGCTGGCCATATACTCGGATAACTCGTGAGCAAAATCCGCCTTGCCGACACTAGGCGAAGCACGACATATGCCCCGCCAAACGACCAATGCTCGCTGCTCAAGGTCGTCGCCAGCGCTTTTCAAAAGCTCGGCATTGAATGTTTCGGGATTGCCTGATTTGAACAGTGATGTCCATACCTCGGCCATCCTGTCGGCGTTTTCGTTGGACGCAATCGCCAAGTCGTATTCCAGCGTGACCAGAGATCTGAACACTGACACCGATGGACACCCACCGAGCTCTTCTTCAGCAATCAATGCGCGTGCGCATGGAATCAGCTTGCCAGCATCGTCTCGCTGCAACTCATGCCCAGCCCATCCATCAGAACCGCGTAACACTTTTGGGTCACTGTCAGTGATTACTGCTACCGGTATACCGAGCCCGTCATTCTGAAATAGTTTATTAAATACGCCGAATGCCACCCCGCTGATAGGCAGCACAGAGATGTGTTGCTCAGCTAGATCTACTTCTAGTGAGTACGCAAACTCTGGCAGCAATAATGCCTCCGAGATGCCCTCTACAAGAATCATTCCTTTCGAAAAATACAGTGCGGATCTTGTGACATCCATCATTCGCTGGAGTGATCGCTCTTCGGCAACATCCAAGCCCAATGTACATACGCTTGCAGCCTCGATTGCTGATTCTTCACCGCGATGGAGTACATGTATTTGCGACGGCTTAACACTAGCGGCAAGAGTTGGGGAATGCGTAGTTACTATTACCTGCGCATTCCGTGTATTGGCTAGGCATTTACCCAGCAGTTCAGTTAGCTGCGGATGCAAATGCGCCTCTGGCTCCTCAACAAGCAGAATAGGCACGTCGCTCTCCGGCTCTGCAGTCACATGAGCAAGAACCACTGAGATATACAACAAATTGTTGTAACCTAGCCCGTTACTACCTAGTGCCTCCAGCCCATCCCTATCCATGAACATGCGCATGGACTGCAGGATTCTATCAAACTCAGCTGGCGCTGGTGCCACCCGCATGCTTTCGTAATCAGTGCCGGCGACTTCTTTCGCTATGTCTTGTATGGCCTTGATAGCATTGCCAACAAACTCAAGGCCAATCAACGAATCATTGGCCTGCTTGACAATCTGCTGGACTCTGTCTTTCGGATCTTCAGCAGATCTTGTTGCGATTTCTGATAGCAGTGACGCAATTTTGCTTTTGTAACCAGGCGCCAGTGCGGCTTCTGCATTTCGTAGTGCCTGCAAGTATGTGACTGGCAACTTTGACAGTAACTCTTGAGGCACCTGAGTCTCCTCAGGATGCACCGGACCACCAGAGCGACTAGGCATCGATGGCTTTCTATTGCCCAGTGGCCATTGTACCTCGGTTCGAATATATGCCTTGGACTTTGATAGATCTTCCAGGTCGAGGTCAGCAATCTCGAAGAACCCGGACCTCTGATTTTTATCCAGATCACTGAACTCCACTTCGATAGCTATGTTTGATGCACGACCACCATCAGTTTTCCTGTAGTAGTCTTCCTCTCGAACAAACAGAGGGTCATTTCGACATGCCGCCCGACCCAGCGAAACTCGAATCGCATCGAGAATTGCTGTCTTCCCGGTGTTATTGCGACCAAGAATCACATTCAGTCCTGGCTGAAGTTCTATCTCAAACTCTTCCAAGCACCGAAAATTATGAATTTTCAACCTCGACAAATGCATATTAAGTGTCCGTTCACTGGTTGTATCAAAGGATATGTTTTCACGCAATGCGATTATTAATTGCTTTGCTACTTGATCGCATTGGTCAGGCAGTGCACGGTTTCTCGTAAATACTCCGGCTGGTGTTGGGCGTACCTCTCCGTGATTCGCAGCTGGAATTGTCCCAACATCCCTGTGATCTGACGCATGGGCACGCCTTCACCAGCGAGCAACGTGGCAGCAGAACGGCGAAGCACATTGGGGCCAACACCTGACAGCCCTGCTCTTCTCGCTGAAGTTGCCAACCCTCTCTTCACGGACCGCACGGTTTTTCCCTTGTATTCGATGATGAACCCTGACCGACTGGCCTGAATGGCCGTGGCTAGGTCAGCGAATAAACGGCTGGCGATGGGAATGACAGGCCGCCGCTTGTTGGTCTGAGGTCGTCCTGGCGGGTTGAAGTAGATCACCCCCCCGACCAAGTCCGCCTGCTCCACCTTGAGTTCTAGTAACGCACTTCGCCGCTGCAGGGTGAACAACGCCATCTTGATGAACAGGGCCACATGTGGCTCAGTACAGACCGCCATCAACCGGCGGCATTCTTCGACGCTGAGCACCCGTTTCCGCGGTGGGGGACTGGGCAACAGTTCGACATACGGCGGACGACTGAGCCGCCCACACTTCCAGGCATAGCGGAGCGTTGCCCGCAATGCTTCAAGCTCACGATTGATGGTGGCGTTGGACCCCACCCTGTCCTGGGCCCTCCATCCGGCACGCCGCCAGGCGATGTAGTGGTCTTGCTCTACTAGGTTGAATTGGCTGGCATAAGCAATGTGCCGTCGTGCCGCGAAGCTCAACAGGCGCTTGTGGGCCGCCACAGTAGCGGCATGGCTGGGTCGTTCGTGGGCATGGGAGGCGTAGAGGTCGCAGGCGATCGTGAACTCGAACCACGCTGGCTCTTCAACCTTGGTGCCTGCAGGTTGTCCCGCAAAGCCGACGAGGGCTTCTTTGGCTGCTTCTAGATGCAAGGTTCGGGTGGAGCGTCGGCGGACGTGGCCGAAAGGCGTGTCATGCCAGGCGATGTACCAGTAGGGACTATCAGACCGCTGGCTGAGCCAGTGCTCACGGTAGGAGAAGGCTTTGTCGGACTGATAGACCATCGCGTCGGTATTGAAGCACATACAACGAGCAGAGGAAAGTCATCGTCTCCAATTGCGGAAAGGTACCGACCCTAATTGTTTGCACGAGGCAAGAAAACGCAAGCTGAACACATATATGCGCGTCTCAAACAGTCATTGCCACAAATTTGTGGAATAGCTTGGCAATGACCAGCTCAAGATCGCCAGATATTGAGCTAACTGTGGCTTATCCACTGGGCTGAAAACGGCTGAAACGTAGAGATTTCAATGGTGGGCGATGACAGGCTCGAACTGCCGCCCCTCTCGTGTAGGCGGTCGGTAATACGTGACTATGACTGACACCTGCGGGCTATGATGATCATGGCTTATTGAAACTCAGCTTGATTAGCCCTGCATGATGCGTTTTCGCCATGTCCGGGACTCTTCGGTTTAAGAAACTGCAGAGCCTATGCGGCTGCGCACAAATGGCCACATTGGCAAAATGGTCGTTCGACGCGAGTTGCGGAGGGGGTGTTTGGCGAATGGCCACATGCTCTTGATTGTAAAAAGAATGTGTGTCACAATAGGAAATGCGAAAAAGGCAAATATCTTATATAAGCAAGTCGATGAACGCTCGCAAGATAACACGAACACCGATTCGCACGGTTGGTTTTACCGCATTAGTTTGGATGTGTTACGGCGAATCAAATTACACTGGGAATAATGCCGAGGGCCCTAATTCACACGAGTCTATTGTCGAGATGCCAAGGCCACCTCCCGATGCAAGCTGCTCTGGGGACCTAGAAGCAATTGCCCAAGGGGATTGCATAATACGAGTATCACCCCGAAGCCTATCGCCAAAAAAAACACGAACGCACAACGCATGCAGGTAAGGGCGCAGGCGTAAATAAATAGTACCGCCTGACAATTCAACTTTACTCCATGAGCAGGAAGCAATACCGTGAAATCATATGTTTTGAGCACGCTGATAGTGTGCTGCTATCTCGCATTTGTTGTAGGCTGGTGGCTACGTGTTGCAGCATGTTATGCAATTGCACTGATTGCTGTATCTTTGATTTTGCCTTTTGATAAAATTATCAACTACGGCACTGAAATTACAATGCGGAACTCCAAAAGGCCCGCATATCATTGGGGCGGTAATTATGCTTGGCGGCGCGTTTTTCTATTGCATAGCCAAAAGACGGTTGCGTGGATAAACGGAAACAAGACTCTTGCTGCGACGGGATTATTAATATCACTCATCGCAAGCACAATGGCAATCGTACGAGTGCTGCCCGGCCCAAGCTCGTCGATTTCTTCGCCGACACCGGCGCAGATCTCAGACGAGCAATTCCGGATTGCAGAAGGGCTAATGGCCTCAGGCAGTGGCGAAGAGTCTATACCATTTTATCGGAGGGCGTACGAAGGGGACAGGGACAATATAAACAAGAAATACAAATTAGCTGGCGCGCTTAAAATGTATTCAATAAATAAAACAGAAGACTACAGAGAAGCCGGGAGGTATTATCGGGATCTGGTTAACGATGTCGACGCCGGATCTGTGGAGCATGGGTATATTCTTGATGAGTTAGCAAATACACTATTATTGTTGTACAAGATGGGCGATTCGGTTGACGATTATGAAATATTTGATATGCACGATTATGCAGTTGAGATATTTATTAAGCACAAGGCCTGGATTGAAGCCGGCAGGGCAGCGCTTAATCGTGCAATTTCACACACAGAACTAGGAAGTGCTCGCGCGAGTGAAACGTATGATTATCTGCAGGGGCACATTGAGGCGCATGGCGATGAAATGAAAGAGGTGGATGAGTTTACGTGGGCGTCTGCGATTCTTTTTATTGCCAATGGAGATCTTGAGTGGGCTTCGGATAATTGGCAAAGCAGCCCGTCTGTCAATGTAACTCAAGCAGCGCAGAAGGCATTTGTGGGCCATGTGCAGTCGATTTCTGTTTGGCTGGATCAGAATGATGAATATAGTGTGGCTTATGCTATGCCTGGGATTATGGATGCTCATCGGTTTACAACGCTGGAGTGGCGAAGAGCATATGTTGAACAGGAGTCATCTCGCCACGTTTGGTTAGCGGATTCGGATGAGATATATCTCCGACGAAAGCGGCACGCTGATCAATACAAGTATCCCAATGAGCATGCATTGCTCTTGAACAACTATGCACTTGGTATGCTGCCGAACGTTGAAACGATTCAAAGATTTCAAGAACAGGTGTTCCTTGTTGAACCAAGGGTGTGCGATAAAGTAATTGGTCTACTGCGAAACGCGATAAGCGCATTGGCAGCAGACGATAATTTCCAGCATGAATCAATAATCACAGGAAATCTGGGACTTTGCTATGCGATCCGCCGCCCCGGTGATATATCTGAACGTGAATGGCAAGTAGAAAACGCAAAAGCACGCCTAAAAAGCGCTATTGACGGAATTCAGGTGATAGTCAGTGAAAGAAAATATAAGATGACCGGCAAGGATCCTCTCGTCCCAGTGCTAGAATATTACCAGGGCGCATTGGAAATTCTTAATTTAATCAAATGAATTTATAAAATGCGTTCGTGCGATGTGGCTACCTAGGTGCTGTGTATGAGGGCGTGTATTAAATGCTGGGATATCAAAGTTGAGCATGCTAATACTTGCCCCAATCGATTTGTGGACGCCCCAAGACTCAATGCAGGGGGTTCAAATCTTCGGGGCTACCGGCTCGGGTAAAACTTCCGGCTCTGGCCAGGCAATCGCCAAGTCCCTGCTCCGTGCAGGTTTCGGTGGCCTCGTCCTCTGTGCCAAGACCGACGAGCGCGAAACCTGGCAACGATACTGCGAAGAAACAGGCCGCACAGACAGCCTCCTGATCTTCGACGGCTCAGGCAAGCAGCGCTTCAACTTCCTCCAATATGAGCAGGAACGCCCTGGAGCTGGCGGTGGCCAAACCGAGAACATTGTCGAGTTGCTCTTTACTGCCCTGCGAACAGGCAGGGCCGGTTCGGGCGGTGGTTCCAATGAGGAATTTTGGGAGAACGCCGCTCGCCAACTCCTCCGCAACGCGGTTGATGCGTTGCGTCTGGCAGGTGAGCCGCTCACGCTGATGGCATTGATGCGTGTCATCGCGTCAGGGCCGCAGAGCAAGGAGATGAAGGAAGACCCCAGCTGGCTTTCTTCTTCAGAATGCCTTGCTCTTCTCGAACGTGCAGATGCCAGAGACCTGTCAGAACGCGATCGGCACGACCTGGAGGTCACCACCGAGTTCTGGCTGGAGGCGTTCCCGCGGATGGACGAACGAACTCGGGCCAACATCATCTCAACGTTTACCGGCATGGCCGATGGCTTCATGCGGGGGGCCCTTCACGAACTGTTCTGCACAGACATCTCCGTTGTCCCGGAACTGACCCATCATGGGACGGTGATCGTAGTTGATCTGTCAATAAAGGAATACCACAAACTTGGCAGAACGGCTCAAATCATCTGGAAATACCTCTGGCAGCGGGCAACTGAACAAAGATGTGTTGACGACACGACAAGCCCCACATTCTTGTGGGCCGATGAAAGTCAGTTCTTTGTTACTGAAAATGATGCGGAATTTCAATCGACGGCGCGGTCCAAGAAAGCTATAAGCGTTTACCTAACGCAGAATATCTCGAACTATTACAAGAACATCGGCGGCCAGGACCCCAAGGCCGCGACCGATTCACTCCTGGGAAACTTCCAAACGAAAATATTTCACGCCAATGGAGACGCAGTCACGAACGAGTGGGCCGAACGCCTGTTTGCCAAGGACTGGAAGCACCACACCGGCATCGGCAGCTCGGACAACACCGGCCAGGACAACCAAAGTGGATCAACCTCAAGCTTCAACACGAACGAGTCCCTGGACCCGATCGTCCCCGCCAGCTGGTTCACCACGCTCCGCACAGGCGGACACGAGAACAACCTGCTGGTGGACGCCATCATCTTCCAGGGGGGCCGGGTGTGGAACGCCACCAACTCCAACTGGATCAAGACAACCTTCTCGCAGGTCGAACGGCCTGTACAAACCCGCAAGCTCTTTCGCAGACGCAGACCATCAGGGGGATGACCGATGAGCCAACAACCGCAATCTTTTCTGGACGCCTACTTTCAGGGAGCTGCACGAGGTGACCAGATCAGCAAAGAGGTGGGGAAGATCGCCAAGGCCCTTCGCGAGCTGCTCCAACTAACGCTTCACTTGTTCGCCCTCTCGGTGGAGATCTTCCTGCACACCAAGCTGGGCGTTCGGTACTTCACCGCGTCGTGGGCGCTCGGGAGCTTCTTGGCGGTTGGCTTGGTCATGCTGCTTACGTTCCAGGTCCC
>JAJDDA010000227.1 GCA_029260535.1 Phycisphaerales bacterium
GGGGGGGGGGGGGGGTTGTTTTCCCCCCCCACCCCCCCCCCCCCCCCCCCCCCGCGCCGGGAGAGCACGACCTAGCAGAGCTAGGTCGTGGCACGTATGTACGAGTCAGATCGGCAGGTCGCTGATGTCTTCGTTGTTCCAGTCGCGGCGCTCGTCGGGGGCGGAGCGTGGGGCGCTGGTGGGATCGAAGGGGGCGTCGGGTCTTGAGAAGGACGATGACGCGGGGGCGTGCGCTGGTTGCGCGTGCGCGGGCTTGGGTTCGTAGGCGACGCTTGGGGCGGCGTAGCCGTAGCCGGTGTGGGGTTTGAATCTTGTGGTTTTGGCGTCCCAGACCATGTTGACGGTGCCGGTGGGGCCGTTGCGCTGCTTGGCGATGATGAGGTCGGCCATGCCTACGCGTTCGGGGTTTTCTTCTGCCCATTCCGGGTCGGCCTGGTGGTAGTACTCCTCGCGGTGGAGGAGGGCGATGACGTCGGCGTCCTGCTCGATTGATCCTGATTCGCGGAGGTCGCTCATGCGGGGCTTGTGGCCTTCGCGCTGTTCCGATCCACGGTTGAGCTGCGCGAGGCAGACGACGGGGACGTTGAGTTCGCGTGCGAGGGCTTTGATTCCCCGGCTGATGGTGCTGACCTCGACCTGGCGCGATTCGCGTGCGGAACCGGGGGAGGTGAGCAGCTGGAGGTAGTCGATCATGATGCACTTGATGCCGTGCTGGGAGGCGAGGCGTCGGGCGCGGGCGCGGAGCGCGAGGATCGTCATGGACGGGGTGTCGTCGATGTAGAGGGGGGCTTCGGAGAGGTCGCCGCAGGCCTGGATGAGTTTGCGGTAGTGCTCTTCGTTGAGGCGGTTGGTGCGGACGAGCTGGGAGTCGACACCGGAGCGGGCGCACATGATCCGGTTGGCGACGGCCTGGCGCGACATCTCGAGGCTGAAGAAGGCGACGGGGGCGCGGGCGCCGTGATCGCCGCTGAGGGCGACCTGTTCGGCGAGGTTCAGCGCGAAGGCGGTTTTGCCCATGGATGGGCGTGCGGCGACGATGATGAGCTCGCCGGGCTGGAGGCCTGAGGTTTTTTCGTCGAGATCGGGGTACCCGGTGGCGAGACCGGTGACGTTACGTCCGTCGGAGGATTCGAGGATCTCGAGGGCGCGGACGAGGAGCTCTTTGAGGTGCTCGGCGTCGTTGGTCTGGGAGTTTTCGGCGATCTCGAAGATGAGGCGTTCGGCCTTGTCGAGGACCTCGCGGGCGCCGTCGGGGCCGAACTCTCCTGAGTGGTGCGCGTCGTAGAGCATCTGCCCGGCGGCGTCGATGAGTTTTCGGAGTCGGGCGTTCTCGGAGACGATTCTTGCGTAGTGGGGTGCGGAGGCGGTGGAGGGGACGGATTCGCCGAGGCGGACGAGGTAGGAGGCGCCTCCTACGGCATCGAGGGCGCCGGACTGTTTGAGGGATTCGGCCAGCTGTACGACGTCTCCGGACTGGTGGAAGTCGTAGTTGGTGACGATGGCGTCGTAGATCGCGGCGTGGGCGGCGGTGTAGAAGACATCTCCGGTGCGGATGGTCTGGATGACCTCGGCGACGACCTTGGGATCGAGGATGAGGGCGCCGAGGAGCGACATCTCCGCCTCTGGGGAGTTGGGCGGGAGCGCGTCGAGGAGCTTGGCGATGGCGGGGCCCGCGGCGGGCTGCGATTGCTTCGATCGGGATCGCTGCTGGGTTGTGATCGGGCCTTCTTGCACTGGGGTTCCTCGGGGGTGAAGGGACAGACTAACGAAGTCTTGAATTCCTGGCCTATGGAGCGCCAAGTTATGCGGGATGTTTCCACGCCGAATGGGGCGGCTACGATCGATTCCCATGGCCAAAATCGACGCTGCGACTGCTGGATATCCGCTCCCTGAATTGCTGCCGGTCGAGTTGCCGGCGGACCCGATGCCGATGGCGAAGGAATGGATGGATAAGGCTTGGGCGGATTACGTGCAGCCCAACGCGAACGCGGTGTACCTGGCGACGGTTGGGGAGGGCGGCTGCCCCTCGGTGCGGGCGGTGCTCTGCAAGGACCTGATCGTGGATCCGGGGTATGCGGTTTTTTATACAAATTTGAACAGCAGGAAGGCGCAGGAGATCGCGGCGAACCCGAGGGTGGCGTTGCTGCTGCACTGGGACACGCTGAATCGGCAGATCCGGATCGAGGGGACGGCGGTTGCTTCGCCAGCGGCGGAGAGCGACCGGTACTTCGCGACGCGGCCTGTGGCGAGCAAGATCGGTGCGTGGACGAGCGAGCAGTCGGCTCCGATCGAGTCCCGGGCGGCGCTGATGGCGAATATCACGCGGACGATGCTGCGGCTCGGTGTGAAACTTGATGACACGGATGCGGAGATCGCGAGGCCCCCGAGTTGGGGCGGGTTCAGGGTCTGGGCGGAGCATGTGGAGTTGTGGGTTGGGCAGGAGTCGAGGGTGCACGATCGGGCGCGGTGGTCGAGGTCGTTGACGCCTGATGGCGAGCACGGGTTCGCGTGCGGCGACTGGGCATCGACGCGGCTGCAGCCTTGAATAGGAAACAGGCTTGAATCGGGGTTCGTTGGTCAGGGGTTAATCAGTTCGGGCGGCACGGAAGGCGCAGCATTGAAGATCAGCGAAAAAACGGTTGAGCATCCCCGGATCGTCCTTGTCATCGCGATGGGGATGGTGCTGTTCGGGATCCTGGGTGTGCGTGCGCTGCCGAAGGAGCGGACGCCCCGGATCAAGCTGCCGATCGTGATGGTTGCGGTGGCGAATCCTGGCGCGCAGCCGTTAACCAATGACACGCAGATTGTTCGCCGGATCGAAGAAGAGGCGGCGGGTGAGCTGAGCGATCTCGATGAGAGCGGCGGCTTGCAGTCGCAGGCGATCTACGGCGCGGGGCTGGTGCAGTTCTTCTTTGAAGACGGCGTTGATATCCGGCACGCGAAGCAGGATGTGCAGGAATTGGTCAACCGGATCAAGGGGGAGTTCCCGGATCGGGCGCAGACGGACCCGGGGCCGATCCTGCAGGAGATCGATTTCGAGGGCTGGCCGGTGGTGCAGATCTTCCTTGCCGGCGGTGAGATTGGCGAGCGGTTCTCGATGGCGGATGAGCTGAAGGACCGGATCGAATCGCTCGATGGGGTGCGCGTGGTGCAGGAGTTCGGGCGCCGGGAGCGGGAGGTCTCGGTGCTGCTCGATCCGGAGCGGCTCGCGGAGCAGCGGCTGACGAGCTCGGACGTGATCAACGCGATCGGGCGCGGGAATATCGATCTGCCTACGGGTGAATTGGAGCGGGTCGGGATCGAGCGGCGGGTTCGGTTCGATGGTCGGTTCGCGGATCTGGACGAGGTGCGGGGGCTCCCGCTGGAAGAGCGGGACGGGACGATCATTCATCTTGGTGACGTGGCGGAGGTGGAGTTTGGGTATGAGCCGCAGACTTCGATTGCGCGGTACGGGCAGCGCGACGCGGTGGTGCTGCAGGCGATGGGTGTCAAGGACATCAACGTGCTGGCGCTGGCGGACAAGATCGAGGCGCTGGTTGCGGCGTTTGGGTTGAGCCACGGGCTAACGGCGGATGGCGCGGGTGATGACGGGATCTTGATCGGGACGAACCGCTCGCAGGGGCGCGAGATCCGGATCATGTTCGATCAGCTCGGTTCAAGTGCGCTGTTCGGGATGATCCTGGTGGTGTTCGTGCTGACGGTGTTCATGGGGTGGCGGAACGCGCTGCTGATTTCGATCGCGATCCCGTTCTCGCTGGTTGTTGCGGCGGCGCTGATGCTGCTGGCAAAGCGGACGTTCTTTGATGATCTGGCGATCAACAACATGTCGCTGTTCTCGCTGATCCTGGTGATCGGGATGGTGGTCGATGGCGCGCTGATTGTCGGTGAGAACATCTACAGGCACCGGGAGATGGGGCAGTCGCCTGTTGATGCGGCGAAACTTGGTATTCGGGAGGTTGGCCCTGCGGTGCTCAGCGCAGACCTGACGACGGTGGCGGCGTTTGCGCCGATGTACGTCGTGCAGGGGGTGATGGGTGATTTCATGGGGACGATGCCGACGGTGGTGATCTTTGCGCTGACGGCGAGTTTGCTGGTGGACCATTTCCTGCTGCCTGCGCTGTCGGTGTATCTGCTCAAGCCTTCGAAGAAGACACTCAAGAAAGCGGTCGAGGGCGGGCACGCGAGCGCGACGGGGGAGATCGACCCTGGCGCGATTGCGAAGATGGCTGAGGCAACGAGACTTTCTCGGCTGTACGGGCGGGTGATCCGGCGTTCGATGGAGCATCGTCGGCTGGTGATCGGGCTGGTGATGCTCGCGGCGACGACCCCTGCGTTCCTGGCGTGGAGCGGGGCGCTGGGGTTTGAGTTCTTCCCCGAGAGTGATATCGCGCAGATCGAGGCGTACGTCGAGACGCCGATCGGGACGGACATGGAGACGGGCGCGGTGGTCGCGGCGGAGAGGGTGGAGTCGGCGATCCTGCGCGCGATCCGGCCTGAGGAATGGCACCACCCGGTCAAGGGCGGGCCGGCGGTCGCGCCGACGACGACGATCGGGGAGACGAGCGCGCTCTCGACGAGGCTTGAAACTTCGTGGGAATCGGGGCCTGAGTATGCGCGGATCTATTGCGAGTTGGTGCTCGAGCAGCATCGCGAGCGGAGCCTCGCTGAGATTATCTCGAATATCAGGGCGGAACTGCCCGACATGCCCGGGGTCCGGGTGGAATTGAAGGCGCCGACGGAGGGGCCTCCGGCGGGTGATGACGTCTATGTGCGGATCCTTGGTGACGACAGCATCTCGATTGACCGGCTTGCGGAGCGCGCCGACGAGATCGAGGCGATCATCGCTTCGATCCCGGGGACGATCGATGTGAAGTCGTCGCACCGGTTGCGGCCTCAGTACCGGGCGACGCCGATCCGTGAAGTGGCGGGGTTCTTCGGGGTGTCGGCGACGGACATCGCGCAGGCGATCGGTTCGGCGCTGCGCGGTGTCGAGGTGACGGATGTTGATTTCGGTGGCGATGAGGAGTTCGACATCCGGGTGCGCTCGTCGGCGGACCACCGGCAGACGCTGAGCGATCTGCGGGATCTGCCGGTGCGGACGTCGAGCGGGCGCGTGGTGAGCCTGGATCAGGTGGCGCACGTGCGGCGGGTGATCGAGCCGAACCAGATCAAGCGGTACGACCGCAAGCGGATGATCGCGGTGAGCGCTTCGCTGGAGGATGGGACGCTCGCGGATGATGTCGAAGCGGCACTGAAGAAGCAGTTGGGGGTCTCGGTCGATGCGGCGCCGGTGCGGGCTGGGCTCGCTGGTGTGCTGGACAAGGTGCGGGCGAAAATGGCGAGCGCGGGTGCGGAGCCGGAGTCGGAGATGTACCGCGACCGGGAGATCGCGGTGGAGTTCGGCGGCGAGAACGAGTTCCGGGATGAAGCGGTGGCGGACCTGGAGTTGGCGATGATGCTGGCGGTCTCGCTGATGGGTTTGATCCTGATTATCCAGTTCAACAGCTTTGTGCAGCCGGTGATTGTGCTTGCGGCGGTGCCGTTGAGTTTGATCGGGGTCGGGTTTGGGCTGGCGCTGATCGGGTTGAATTTCTCGGTGGCGGCGATGATCGGGGTCGTCGCGCTGGCGGGGATCGTGGTCAACGACGGGATCGTGCTGGTGAGCTTTATTAATCAGCTGCGCGCGGTGGGTGTTGAGAAGCAGCGGGCGTGCATCCTCGCGGGGCAGTTGCGGCTTCGTCCGGTGTTCCTGACGACGGTGACGACGGTGGGTGGGTTGATGCCTCTGGCGCTGAACTTCTCGGGTGGCGGGGAGTTCTGGCAGCCGCTGACGATGTCGGTGATCTTCGGGTATTCGTTTGCGACGGTGCTGACGCTGGTGGTGATCCCGCTGCTTTACACGATGCTGGTGAAGGAGCACGGGGCGCTGCTCAATCCTGCGGAGCACCCGGTGTATTCGCGGCCTCCGGCGGAGCTGGCTTAGGGTAATTCACTGTGCCACGACCCAGGCTTTGGTGGGTCGTGGCTTTTGAATTGTTGCGTAGCGAAGAGCACGACCTAGCAAGGCCTAGGTCGTGGCACGGGATTGGCCGAGTGACTGCACCAGTTCAATTGGCGCCCCGATGTCGGCGACGGTGATGTCGCCGGTGTAGGCGAGCGAATCTTTGTTTGTGAATCCCTGCTTCCAGCCTACGAAGGTGACGGTTTCTGTTGCGCGGACCGCGGCGCTCAACGGTTTGCCGGTGTCGCAGTCGAGACCTGATGGGATGTCGATGGCGAGGGTTGGGGCGTTGGCGTTGTTGATCTGGTCGATGGCGGTTGCGATCGGACCTCGGACGTTGTTGGTCAAGCCTGTTCCCAAGAGTGCGTCGATGAGCAGGGTGTTGTTGGTGGGTGGAAGGCTTGGCGCAGGTTCATCGATGCGCAGGTTCATGCGCTGGATGATGTCGAGGTTGGCTTTGGCGTCTCCGGTGACGCGGTCGGGGTCTGCGTAAAGCGAGATGGTGACGGGGACGGCGGCGTTGTGGAGTTTGCGGGCGAGCGCGAAGCCGTCGCCTCCGTTGTTGCCGGGGCCTGCGAGGATGTGGGCGCTGGTGCAGCGGTGTTGCTTGATCAGGCGCAGCGCGGCGATGGCGAGGGCGCTGGCGGCGTTTTCCATCAGGACGATGCCTGGGATGGCGAAGTCGTCGATGCAGCGGCGGTCAACCTCTCGGACGGCTTCGCGGGTGAAGACGAGCGGGGGGTGGGCGCCTGGCAATCCTGACATGGTTGGCATGCCGGGGTCTTAGTTGGATGATGGGGCGCGGAGGCTTTGCTTGGCGGCGTCGGTGATGATCTCGTTGGAGTCATCGTCGGTTGATTCGCTTGCTTTGCGTTGCGGGGCGAAGTGTTCGATGCCGATGAGGGCGAAGGCGTCGCGTTCGACGATGCCCTGGATGAACCGACGCGGGATGACGGGGAGCGCCGAGGCGCCGGCGCCGGTGTTGAGCGTGTAGATGCGCTCGATGAGAGCGCCGGGTTTTTCGTTGGGGTAGCCGGAACCGAGGAAGAGCTTGTCGATCGCGTGGCGCTCGTAGGCCTGGAGGAGAGTCTGGCGGAGCGACCACGAGGTTGCGGCGACGGCGCTGATCTCGGCGAAGCATTGTTCGTGCTTGGCGAGCATCAGGAAGGCCTCGTCCTGGAAGACGTTGAGATCACCGAAGATGAGGTTGAGGTTGTTGATTGATCGCGCGGCTTCGTCGAGGAGCGAAGGGCGGGCGAAGTCGAGGACGCTCTGGGGGCTGGTGCTCAGGAGCGGGTTGGCGATGAGCACGGGGAGGCCTTTGCCTGCGGCGAGCTCGAGGGTGTGCATGCAGCGGTCGTCGGTGGGGCGGACGGCCTGGTCTGCCGGCGCGAGGGCGAGGCCTGAGTGTCCCAGCTCGATGGCGCGGTCGATGTCTTCGGCGACGGTGTCGGCGGTTGCGTCGATCGCGGCGAAGCCGACGCGGCGGGTCGGTTCCTGGTTGACGAAGTCGGCGACGGTCTCGGCGGTGACGTGGTGGCCGAGGCGGTCGCAGCGTTCACCGACGATGACGGCGGCGTCGACGCATTGCGTCGCGGATTCGTAGCCGGCGCTGATTGCGGCGTCGGGGGTCGGTTCCGAGTACGGATCATTTAAGGAATGGATCCTGGTGCGGAAATCAATGACCATTGCTGGTTGCTCCGGGCGGCGTGATGAGCGGGTCGATCCCGCCGCCAGTTGTTGCTCCGGGGATTGACCCGGGGCCTGTTGGGACATTGGGAGTATCGTACCGCTGGGAATCTCCGCAGCAATATCCTGAGGGTGGGGAATTGCTTCATGGTGTTTGTAGTTTGATCGGGTTGTTTGTGTTGGCGGTTTTGATTTGTCCGGGGCGATCTGGGGTCTACACTCTGCGGCTCACTGTTTTTGATCGAGAGATCGGGCGGTGGGTGATCATTCGCTCGAACCGAAAACCGGAGTTTGGCGTCGATTGGCCGATTGACGCGTGTCCTGCTTGTTGCGGGATGAAATGACCGGGAGGTGAGGACAGCATGGCCAAAGAAATCACTGCGCAATTCAAGATCATGGCCCCCGGTGGGCAGGCAACGCCTGCTCCTCCGCTGGGACCGGTGCTGGGCGCCAACGGGGTCAACCCGGGGCAATTCATCCAGCAGTTCAACGCCGCAACGGGCGCACTCAACGGCAAGGTCGTTGGCTGCATCGTGACGGTGTACAACGATCGTTCGTTCGACATGCAGATCAAGTCTTCGCCGGCCTCGGTGCTGGTGCTTGAGGCTGCCGGTGTTGAGAAGGGCTCGGGGGTTCCGCATACGGACCTCGTCGGCTCGATCACCCGGGATCAGTGCGAGTCGATCGCGAAAGAGAAGATGGAAGACATGAACGCTTCTTCGATCGATTCCGCGATGCGGATGATCGAGGGCACTGCCCGGTCCATGGGCGTTACGGTGGAGGGCTAACCGATGGCGAAGACAGTTGAAGCGCCGGTGAAGCCGCGCCGGATGGGTCGTCGTTCGTTCGAGAACGAGCAGGCGAAGCCGAACAAGTCGATGGACGTGAAGTCCGCTGTTGATGTGGTGAAGGGTTTCAAGGCGCCGAAGTTCGACCAGACGGTCGAGGTTTCGATGCACCTGAACATCGATCCCAAGCAGGCGGACCAGCAGATTCGTGGCGCGGTTGCGTTGCCCAACGGCATCGGCAAGGCGAAGCGGGTCGTGGCGTTCTGTCAGGGTGACGCGATCAAGGAGGCGCTCGCAGCGGGCGCGGTCAAGGCCGGCGGTGAGGACATCGTCGCTGACATCGAGAAGGGGTTCTTCGACTTTGATGTCGCGGTTGCCTCTCCTGACATGATGCGTGTCATCAGCAAGTTGGGTCGGGTGCTTGGTCCCAAGGGCCTGATGCCTTCTCCCAAGGCTGGCACGGTGACCCCGAAGGTTGCCGACGCGGTGAAGGAATACTCCGCAGGTAAGGTTGAGTACCGCAACGACAAGAGCGGGAACATCAATGTTGGCGTTGGGAAGATGAGCTTCTCGGCTCCTGACCTGTCGTCAAATATTGAGTTCTTCATCTCGACGATCGAGAAACTCCGTCCGAAGGCGACCAAGGGCGCGTTTATCAAGAAAATCACTCTCAGCGGCACGATGACGCCCGGCGTTCAGATCGAGCACTCTGAGGATCACGAATAAGACCCGATCCCTCGGTTGCTGTCGCGGAGAGCGGCGGGGCTGAGGAGCGAGGAATTGCGATGAGCAAACCAGTCAAAGAAATGATGATCCGCGATTACAAGGATCGCCTTGGCGATACCGAGAACGCGGTGGTGATCTCGATCCGCGGGATCGAGGCCAACGAGAACAACCGCATGCGCACCGGGCTCATCGAGCAGGGCATCAGCGTGATGGTGGTTCGCAACGCGCTCGGGAAGAAGGCCATCAGCGATGGTGGCATGAGCAACCTGGGCGAGGTCCTCGAGGGCCCCTCGGCGCTCTCCTGGGGCGGCGAGTCGGTCATCGACGTCGCGCGTGAGTTGGTCAAGTGGGCGAAGGAGATCGAGGAGCTCGAACTCAAGGGCGCGATCCTTGACGGTGAGCTGTTCACTGGCGAAGCCGGTGTTATTGAGTTGAGCAAGTTCCCGACGCGGGACGAGGCGATCGCTCAGAACATCACGCTCATCCTCAGCCCTGGGCGGAACCTGCTCGGTGCGGTCAAGGGGCCTGGCGGCCGCTTGATGGGGATCGTCAAGTCGATCGAAGAGAAATTGGAAAATGGAGAATCCATCGCGAAGATCGGTTGAGCGTTCGCTCGTGATTGATCCAACGATGTGTTCATTGAATAGATAGAGACAACAAACTGCCGGACTGGCCCTGTGTTCTTGCGAGAGAGCGATGGGTTAAAGAGTCGAGATGTCTCGGCCCCTCTCCGGGATTGTGAGACCACCTGACCTGATGAAGGCAATGGTGGAATAGAGCTAAGGAAACGAAAGCAATGTCTGAAGAAGCAACCGCAACAAAAGAATTTTCCGCGACGATCACCAAGCTTGGCGACGAGCTTGCCGGCATGACCCTGAAGGATGCCGTTGATCTGGGCGATTACATGAAGGACACGTACGGCATCGAGGCCGCCGCTGGCGGCGCCGTGATGATGGCCGGTCCTGCCGATGGCGGCGGCGGCGGCGCCGAGGAGCAGACCGCGTTCGACGTGGTTCTGACCGCTGCCGGCGACAAGAAGATCCAGGTCATCAAGGCTGTCCGCGAGGCGACCGGTCTTGGCCTGAAGGAGGCCAAGGAGCTGGTCGACGGCGCCCCCAAGGCGGTCAAGGAAGGCCTTGGCAAGGACGAGGCCGAGGCCCTGAAGACGACGCTCGAAGAGGCCGGCGCCTCGGTCGAGTTGAAGTAAGTATTTGAAATAGAAGGTCTTACCTCTTGTTTGAGGGTAAGAACTTTGATGGTCAGTGAGTAGGACGGGTCGCCCTGTTGGGCGGCCCGTTCTTTCTCGCCGCGGCTTGATCGGAGTGGCCGGAATCCGCCCTGGTGCGTTTGCATCGGGGGATTCCGATGGCTACACTATCGGGTTCGGCGCGGAACTCTCCCCCTATCTTGTGTTTAGCTGTGGCCAGCATTTGCAGACCGGTGTTGCGGATATTCGTGATAACTGGTTCAAGGCCACGGTTGCAACATCGCAGAGGATATCGATGGCAGCGATGAAAGTGCGCGATTTCTCGAAACGCGGCGACGCGATTTCTGTGCCTGATCTGACGTCGGTGCAGACCGTCGCTTATGAGCGGTACGTCCAATTCACCAAAGATTCAGGCAGCAGGTCTACCGATTACGGAATCGAAGGCTTGATGCGCGAGATCTTCCCGATCGTTTCGTACGACGAGGAGATGTCGCTTGAATACGTGAAGTATGAGCTCGATGAGCCCAGGTACACGCCTGATGAGTGCCGCGAGTTGCGACTGACTTACGGTCGGCCGCTCCGCGTGACCGTGCGCTTTACGCGCAAGGGGCACCCGGACATCCCGGAAGAGGATATCTACCTCGGCGAGATCCCCATCATGATGGGTGGCGGTGAGTTCATCGTCAACGGCGCCGAGCGTGTGATCGTGAGCCAGTTGCACCGTTCACCCGGTGTTGATTTCTCGGTTGCTTCCGCGGAGGCGGATCGCCCGTTGCACGGCGCCCGGATCATCCCGGAGCGCGGCTCGTGGATCGAGATCGAGGTCACGAAAAAAGATGTGCTGTCGATGAAGATCGACCAGTCAGCGAAGTTGAGCGCGACGACGTTCCTCCGCTGTCTTGACGAGTCGGTCGCTTCGACCGAGGCGCTGCTGAGCCTGTTCTACGACATCAACGAGATCAACGTTGAGAAGCTGAAGCCTGAGCATTGGGCTGCGGAGTCGATCTTTGACACCGAGACCGGCGAGGAGCTGGTCGGTGTTGGTCGGCAGCTCGGCGAAGAGAACCTGGAAGCGATCCAGAACTCGACGCTGAAGAAGTGTCGGGTGATCCAGAACCCTTCGGATCCGCTGATCCTCAACACGGTCGCGGAAGAGGGGCTGGAGAAGTTCGGCGAGATCGCCAAGAACCAGCACGACGCGGCGATGCTGACGATCTACACGCGGCTGCGTCCGGGCAACCCGCCGCAGGCGGCGAAGGCCGAGCAGCTGTTCACGGAGAAGTTCAAAGACGAGAACCGCTACCGGCTTGGCCGGGTTGGCCGGTTCCGGATTAACCGTAAGTTCGATATGGACGACGTCTCGCCAGACGAGATGTTTATCCGCGCTGAGGATTTCCTCCGCGTGGTGCAGTACGTGCTTGATCTCCGGAGCAAGCGCCCCGATCCCAAGACGGGGCGTCCTATCGCGCAGATCGATGACATCGATCACCTGGGCAACCGGCGTCTGCGGACGCTCGATGAGCTGGCGGTCGAGGAGATGCGCAAGGGCTTCTTGAAGCTTCGGCGCACGGTGCAGGAGCGGATGAGCGTCAAGGATCCGGACGAGCTGACCAAGCTCGCGGACCTGGTGAACTCCAAGGCGGTCAGCAGCGCGATCGATTTCTTCTTCGGTCGTTCGGAGCTGTCGCAGGTTGTTGACCAGACGAACCCGCTGTCCTCGCTCGTTCATGAGCGGCGTCTGTCGGCGCTCGGCCCTGGTGGCCTGAACCGCAAGCGCGCCGGCTTTGAGGTGCGCGATGTGCACATCTCGCATTACGGGCGTATCTGCCCGATCGAGACTCCTGAAGGCACGAACATCGGTCTGATCGCGTCGCTGGGTATCTTCTCGTCGATCGACGAGTACGGTTTCCTGCAGACGCCTTACCGCGAGATCAAGAACGGCAAGCCGACGGGCACTGTTGAGTACCTCCGCGCCGATCAGGAGATGCGCTCGGTGCTCGCGCCGGTCGATACGCTCGCTGACGATGGCAAACTGCACACCGGTCATGTGCTGGCGCGTATCGCGGGTGAATTGACGGAGGTTGATTCTTCGACGATTGATTATGTTGATATCGCCCCGAAGCAGATCGTTGGCGTTTCGGCGTCGCTGATCCCGTTCCTCGAGCATGATGACGCGAACCGCGCGCTGATGGGTTCGAACATGCAGCGGCAGGCGGTCCCCCTTGTCAAGGTGGATCCGCCGTTCGTTGCGACCGGCATGGAGCAGATGGTCGGCGCGAACTCGGGCATGGTGATCAAGGCGGCGAACGACGGTGTAGTCACGAGTGTCGATTCAGGACGGATCGTGCTCAACGACACGCAGGAGTACACGCTGCGGAAGTTTGTTGGACTCAACGAGCGGACGTGCCAGAACCAGAAACCGATCGTGATGCCTGGCCAGACGGTCAAGGCGGGCGAGATCATCGCCGACGGCGCTTCGACGGAGCTTGGGCAGCTGGCGATCGGTCGAAACTGCCTCGTCGCGTTCAACACGTTCGCTGGCTACAACTTCGAGGATGCGATTGTCATCTCGGAGCGGATGGTTCGTGATGACCACATGACGAGTATTCACATCGAGTCGTTCGATGTGGAGATCCGCGAGACGAAGCTGGGTCGCGAGGAGTTCACCGGCGATATCCCCAACGTCTCTGAGAAGATGCTGCGGAACCTCGACGAGCACGGCGTGATCCGCGTCGGCGCCCGGATCGGGCCCGGCGACATTCTCGTTGGCAAGGTTTCGCCCAAGAGCAAGACCGAGCTGACCCCTGAAGAGAAACTGCTGCACGCGATCTTCGGCCGCGCCGGTGAGGACGTGAAGAACGATTCGCTCGAGGCGCCTTCGGGCATCGAGGGCATTGTCATCGGTGCGAAGCGGTTCAGCCGCAGAGCGCACATGACGGACGACCAGAAGGCGCGTCTCGCGACGGAGATGTCCGAGTACGAAGCCGAGATGAACGAGCAGATGATTGCGACGTTCCGTCAGATGGTCGATCGGATCAACGAGGCGACGGGCGCTGAGATGGTTGATGCGGCGACCCGACAGAAGGTCGGCGCCTCGGACATCCCCGAAGTCATCATGGAGCAGATCGACACGTTTGATCTCAAGTGGATCAAGGGTTCGAAGGAAGCCAAGGGCGCTGGCGAGCAGGTGTACGACCTGTTCTGGCCTCGCATTGGTGAGATCCAGAAGGAACGCGACCGGAAACTGGCGCACATGAAGCGCGGCGATGAATTGCCGTCTGGTGTGCTTGAGATGGTCAAGGTATACATCGCGACCAAGCGTCGTCTGTCGGTCGGTGACAAGCTCGCCGGTCGTCACGGCAACAAGGGTGTTATCGCTCGGGTTGTTCCGGAAGAGGACATGCCGTTCATGGAGGACGGCACCCCGGTTGATGTCATGCTCAACCCACTTGGCGTGCCGAGCCGGATGAACGTGGGTCAGATCCTCGAGACGCACCTTGGCTGGGCGGCGCGCGTGCTCGGGTTCCAGGCGGTGACGCCTGTCTTCGACGGCTGCACCGAAGCAGAGGTGCACAGCGTTGTCGAGGAGGCGAACGAGTACGTCAAGGACCGCTGGGCGAACATGGAAGAGACCGGCGGGCACCCGCACTGGCGCGAGCTTCTCGCGGAGATGCCGGCGGGCGGCAAGGTGCAGCTCTTTGACGGGCGCACCGGCGAGCCGTTCCACCAGCGGACGACCGTTGGCTACATGTACATCCTCAAACTGCACCACCTTGTGGATGACAAGATCCACGCTCGCGCGACCGGGCCTTACTCGCTCATCACGCAGCAGCCGCTCGGTGGTAAAGCCCGAACTGGTGGCCAGCGGTTTGGTGAGATGGAGGTCTGGGGTCTCGAGGCGTATGGCGCCGCGTATGTGCTCCAGGAGCTGCTGACGGTGAAGTCGGATGATGTCGAGGGCCGGACCAAGATTTACGAATCGATGGTGAAAGGCTCGAACACGCTGCAGGCTGGTATGCCGGTGGCGTTCGATGTGCTTTGTAACGAGATCCGGGGTCTTGGTATGGATGTCACCCTGGAGAAGCAGCAGGTCGAGGGCGGCTCGCTGTTGTAAGGGTTGAGAGTTGATTCACACAGGCTTGCGCGGCCCTGCTGAAGGGTTTAGTCGCGAGGGAGATGCACGATGCTGAAGAATCTGATGAAGAACGGGATCACGGTGTTTGCGGCTGTTGGCGTGATGACGCTGATCGGTTGCGGCGAGAAGAATGGCACGAACGGCAGCGCTCCGGCGACTCCCGCCAACGGCGCTACGGCTGACGCCGGGCACGCCGATGCGGGCAGCCACGATCCGGTTGACGCTGTTCATGGCGGCGACACTCCCACGGGTGGCGCTGGCGATGCTTCTGTCTCGCTCGATGACTCGAGCGCGGAGGCGGCACTCAATACCTACATGAACCGCCTGAAGTCCGGCGATTTCCTCGGCGCTGCTGAGATCTGCCTCGCCGATGCTCCCGGCACGGCGGAGTTGATCACGCTGGGGACCAACTTCGCGAATATGGCGAACGATCCAGAGAACGCATCGATCGGCGCTACGGCGAAGGCGATCTTCACTGATGAGTTCAAGACGATGGAATCTGTGAAGGTTCTCGAGGAAGAGGGCGTCGTGGTTTATGAGGTCTCTCTGATTAATAAATCCCCGGTGAATATTCGGGTGGAGAACCGTGACGGTGTCTGGCGTGTGATCCCCCCGATCAGCGGGACGCCGACCGGTTGATGGTGTCGGGTTTGGTTTGACGGTGTCGTTGGCCCTCTTCGCGCGGGGCTTTCGGCGGTTTGCATGATGTCCTGAAGCGCGATCATTCTCGATACAACCCCAACGCGGGAGATTCGTACGCATGGCTGAGAGCGTGTACGACAGAATTAACGATTACGGATCGGTGCAGATCACCCTTGCGAGCCCGAGCGATATTCGCTCGTGGTCGTACGGCGAGGTCAAGAAGCCCGAGACGATCAACTACCGCACCTATCGCCCCGAGAAGGATGGTCTGTTCTGTGAACGGATCTTCGGACCGGAGCGCGACTATGAGTGCGCGTGCGGCAAGTACAAGGGCACCAAGTTCAAGGGCATCATCTGCGATCGCTGCGGCGTGAAGGTGACGCACTCGCGTGTCCGGCGCAAGCGGATGGGGCACATCAACCTCTCTGCGCCGACGGTGCATATCTGGTTCTTCAAGAGCCTGCCGAGCCGGTTGGCGACGCTGCTTGGTTGCAAGACGAGCAGCCTCGAGAAGATCATTTACTTCCAGGACTACATCGTCACCGATCCCGGCGACACCGAGCTGGAGCGGCTGCAGCTGCTCTCGGAAGAGGAGCAGCGCGTCTGCTTCGAAAAATACGGCTCCGCGTTCAAGGCGGAGATGGGCGCCGAGGCGGTGCGGCAGCTGATCGAGGAGCTCGATCTGGACACGGAGGCTGAGAGCCTGCGTCAGGCGCTGCGCGAAACGAAATCGAAGCAGAAGGCCGCGGACCTGTCCAAGCGCCTGAAGCTGGTCGAGCAGGTTCGGCATTCGTCGAACGATCCGGGTTGGCTGGTCATGGACGTGATCCCGGTGATCCCGCCTGACCTGCGTCCGCTGGTGCTGCTTGAGTCGGGGAACTTCGCGACGAGCGATCTCAACGACCTGTACCGCCGGATCATCAACAGGAACAACCGACTGAAGAAACTGATGGACCTCAACGCGCCGGAGGTCATCATCCGCAACGAGAAGCGGATGCT
>JAJDDA010000228.1 GCA_029260535.1 Phycisphaerales bacterium
GACGAAGGCGTCCTTGGCGTGCTGGGCTTCGAAGTGGTTGGATGCTTCATGGAAGTGGAACCCGGTCGATTTCGAGAGGGCGCCGGCGACGCGGGAGCCGAACTCGGGGTGGGTGTTGATCCCGGTGCCGACCGCGGTGCCGCCGAGGGGCAGGTGCGCGAGTGCGGCGAGGGCCTGTCCAAGGCGTTCCTCGGCGTGGCGCATCTGCGCGGCGTATCCGGAGAACTCCTGCCCGAGACGGATCGGGGTGGCGTCCTGCATGTGCGTGCGGCCGATCTTGATGACATCGTCCCAGCGTTTGGCAAGGTCTTCGAGTGTCGCGGCGGTTTGGCGGACCGCGGGGATGAGCGACTCGCTGATCGCGAGCGCTGAAGCGACGTGCATCGCGGTTGGGAAGGTGTCGTTGGAGGACTGCCCCATGTTGACATGGTCGTTGGGGTGGACGCCGCCTGCATCGAGGTACTCCGCCTTCTTCGAGGAGCCGATCGGGGCGCCGCGTTGGAGGCAGATGAGGTTGGCGATGACCTCGTTCGCGTTCATGTTGGTTGAGGTGCCCGAGCCGGTCTGGAAGATGTCGATGGGGAAGTGGGCGTCGTGCTGGCCCTGGGCGATCTCGCCGGAGGCCTTGATGATTGCCTCTGCGCGCTGCGCATCGAGTTGGCCGAGTTCCTGATTGACCGCGGCGCAGGCGCTTTTGAGAAGGCCGTAGGCGTGGATCACAGCGGCGGGGACCGGTCGTCCGGAGACGGGGAAGTTGATGACTGCCCGCTGGGTGGAGGCGCCGTAGAGGGCGTCGGTGGGGACCTGCATCTCACCCATGGTGTCTTTTTCGGTGCGGGTCGAGCCGTTGGTATTGGTGGCTGGTGGTGTCATGGTCGTTGTCGTCATGGTTCTGGTCGTCGTTGGGTTGAAGCGAATGGAATCAGGAAGAGAAAAGGCCGTTTAGATTCTATTTCAAACGAAGGGTCGGGGGAAACGCAGGCCGATACGGGGCAATTCTGCTGATCGCAGGCTGTGCAGCCGGATCTGGGAACCCCCTCGGTCACTGCTCGGCTCTTGGGGCTGGGCCGTCACGACGCTGCATCCATGAGATGAAGGTGGTGTCGGCAGGCTGACCTGGCATCAGGGTGGTCTTTGCCTCCACTCGACAAACACCGGCGGAACAACGAGCCTCAATTTTGTGGAATATCAATAGTTCAATATGTAATTGTGTGTTGGTTTTGACGTGATACTTGCAACATTGTAATTGAGGCTCAACGAGTACTTACTTCATTGAGTGGATTCATTGCAAACAGAGACGTCGGTCCTTGAGTGTGTGTGTGACGCCACCGATAGCAGCGGCGGCCGTTCGGTGACGCACTCGGTGTGCATCGGATTCATGTGGCCTGATCGATCCACCATCTACAGACCAGCGCGGAGTATGACAATGCTGAAGAAGCAAATGGACAAATTGGGCATGAGCAGCAAGCTCATCGCCGTTGTGGTGCTCATCCTGGTGGGCGTTGTCGCGATCAACTACATGATCTTCATGGGCGGGTACCGAGACTCCGCGACACAGGCGATGATCGATCGCGCCGCGGCGTTCACGGCGCTGGCGGATGAGACGAAGGCCCATGTCAGCGAGCTGAACGCGCAGGGTGTGTTCAATACTGAGGAGATGCTCGCCGAGTTGGCTGCTTCGAAGGAAGCGGACCCCAACTACGACTACACCGAATCGCGTCTGTTCGGGACGATCCCGGTCGTCGCCGGCTGGCTCGCGGCTGCTGAAGCTGCGGAGAAGGAAGGGATCGATTTCTTCACGCCGGCGTTTGAGGCGCGGAATCCGAAGAACGATCCGAAGAACGACACGAACCCCGACAGCCGTGATTTTCGCACGCAGCTGTTCCAGGACCTGGAGAATCAGGTCGCGGCTGGCGGCCCGGACATGATTCATGGTTTCAACGAAGCGACCAACGCGCTGCATTACATGCGGGCGATCCGCCTGGACGCCTCGTGCATGATGTGCCACGGCGATCCGGCGGATCCGAAGATCGACCCTGACGGCGACGGCAAGGACCCGCTCGGATTCCCGCTCGAGAACTGGAACGTCGGTGACACGCACGGCGCGTTCGAGATCGCGATGCCGATGGACCCGCTCGATGCGCAGGTCGCCGGGTTCTTCCAGCGCGGGATGATGTTTACCATCCCGCTTGTCGTGTTCGCGATGCTGGGATTCGTTCTGCTGATGCGTGTGATGATGACGAAGCCCATCAATGGCCTCATTGCGATGGTGAAGGATGTTGCGACCGGTGATGGAGACCTGACTAAGCGGCTCTCGCTCTCTCGCAGCGATGAGATCGGTACGCTCGGGATGTGGTTTGATACGTTCCTTGAGAACCTGCACGGGATCATCGGAGATGTCGCCGGTGTGACGCAGGAGGTCGCGGGAGCGGCGACTGAGATTGCGGCTTCGAGCGAGGAACTATCCGCGGGCATGCGTCAGCAGCAGGAGCAGACCTCGCAGGTCGCCGCGGCGATGGAAGAGATGTCGTGCTCGGTGACGGAGGTCGCCAAGAAGGCCGGCGACGCCGCGGAGATGTCCGACAAGGCCGGCAAGCAGGCGTCGCAGGGCGGCGAGGTCGTCGAGCAGACGATTGAGGGGATGAACTCGATTAACGATGAGGTCAATCAGTCCGCGGCGGCGGTCGGTGAGCTTGGCAAGCGCGGCGAGCAGATCGGCGAGGTGATCAGCGTGATCAACGACATCGCCGAGCAGACGAACCTGCTGGCGCTGAACGCGGCGATAGAGGCGGCAAGGGCCGGTGAGCACGGCCGCGGGTTTGCGGTGGTCGCCGATGAGGTCCGGAAGTTGGCCGAGCGGACGACGAAGGCAACCGAGGAGGTTGCCGAATCGATCAATGCGATCCAGCGTGAGACGACGTGCGCCGTGGAGCGGATGGAGCAGGGCAAGGCTCGTGTGACCGAGGGTGTCACGCTTGCGGGCAACGCCGGTGACTCGCTCCGCGAGATCGTGGGGGGTTCGGGTCAGGTGGCGACGATGATCCAGTCGATCGCGGCGGGCGCCGAACAGCAGTCATCGGCGGCGACGGAGGTTTCGCGAAGCATCGAGGCGATCAATGCGATCTCGAATGAATCGGCCGAGGGCGTGCGGCAAGCGGCGGAGGCGGCAACGCAGTTGTCGACGAAGGCGGAGGAGCTGCAAGCATTGGTGAATCGGTTCAGGCTCTGATCCTGAGTCTCGGAATCTGAATGATGTAGCGCAGGGCGCTGACTTTGGTCGGCGCCCTGTTTGATTCACGATGCTGGTGCAGATCTACAGGTCGCACTGGTGCTCTTCGAAATCTTGATCCCGTTAATAAAGAGGGCCGGCTGGGTGGTGATCCGCGCGTGATAACCCATCCTGCGGCTGCGGCAATTTTTTTTCGATCCACTCATTCTGGGTGATGGGAGCATGCCTAGCTCGACTAAGAGCATGACGAGATCGATCTGCCGAGGGCAATCCTCTCTTTTTGTGAATCGTGAGATGCACGACGAGTGTGCTGAAATGTCTTTGGGGAATTGGCCACTGTAGACCACAGGCCGAGATGCCGACACATGTGTGCGACACTGTTGTCAAATTACATACATATGTGCATTGGGTTCTCCTCTGCATGATGCGACTCTCAGATTCACGGAGAAACCAGGGGGGCTTGGGTGGGAGTGATCGGTGGTCTGATAACTGTGGGTGATCGATCTCAGCCAGCAATTACGAGTTGGGCAGGTATGCGCATAGGGCAGGAATTTGGAATCGAGCGAAGAGAAATTATGTTCAGGATTTTCATGATGCATGAACACTCTGACAACCGGATTTGTTGACGGCTTCATGACTCTACAGGGATAGGAATTTTGTAATGAAAAAAGCGAAGAAAAAGCGTTTGGGTTCCTCATCGAAGACTGATGTGGCTGTTGATAAATCCGGCAAATCCCAGTTGACCATTGGGAAAAAACTGAGTGCGGGTTTCGGGTTGATTATCGTTCTGGTCGCCGTGGCCATGACGAGCGTATTTTCAATGGTCCGAGATGTGAACACAGTTCAGCAGCGCGTTGTTGAGCTTCGGACGCCAACTGCGATGGCGGGTGTCCAGCTTCGGAGCGGGATCTACCGCTCGCTCGCTGCTCTCCGCGGGTACATGATCCTTGGTGGTGATAAATGGGTTCAAGAGCGCGCTTCGGCGTGGGAGTCGATGGACGCCGACATTGCAAAGATGAAAGCGTTTTCGAATAACTGGACGGTCCCTGAGAATATAGAGCGGTTCGATGAGTTCGTTGCCGTGATGGCCGAGTTCAAGACTGCGCAGGAGCAGGTTGAAGCCGTTGCCAACACCCCGGGTGAGCAGCCGGCTCTGGTCGTCCTTTTCGAAGAGGCGGCGCCGCTTGGGAACGCGATGATGGCAGCGATCACTAAAATGATCGATGAGGAGAAGGGGCTCGAAGCAACACCAGAGCGCAAGTCGATTCTGGTGCTCATGGCGGACAGCCGGGGCTCACTGGCCTCTGGCCTGGCTTCGATCAGGGCATACCTGCTCGGTGGTGATAAGGTATTTCAGGACCAATTCAATGCGAAGTGGGCAATCAATTCCGATCGCCTTGCCACTCTGGTGGAGCAATCGGGGATGCTCACTCCCGCGCAAGCAGAGGCGTTCTCGGCCTACACAGAGGCACGTGCTCGATTTGATTTGCTCCCCGAGAAGATGTTTGAGATTCGCAGCTCGGCTGAATGGAATGTCGCGAACAATATTCTCGGTTCCGAGGCTGCGCCGAGAGCCGCGCGTTCGCTTGCGATCCTTGATGAATTGATCACCAATCAGGAGGGTCTGCTGGCGGCAGATGCTGCTGCGCTCACGGCACAGAGCAATTTCCTTATGCGAATGGTG
>JAJDDA010000229.1 GCA_029260535.1 Phycisphaerales bacterium
TGTGGATCGTCGATCCATCGACCACCGATTTGAACGCGACCCCGTCGTCGGTGACCTTGTTCGCATCGCTGAGCGAATAGACCTGATACCCGCCGGAATCGGTCAGGATCGGCCCGTTCCACCGCATGAACTTGTGCAGCCCGCCCCGGCGTTCGATCAAATCAGGGCCGGGCCTCAGGAGCAGGTGGTAGGTGTTGCTGAGGATCACCTCGCTGCCGGTCTGCGCGACGAGCCCCGGGAGCAAACCCTTGACCGTGGCCTTGGTTCCGACAGGCATAAAGGCCGGCGTCGAGAACGAGCCGTGCGGCGTCGTGACCCTCCCCAGCCTCGCGGAGGTGGATTCGCTGCGGTGCAGGATTTCAAATTCGAGTGCGGACACGGCCTGAGCGTATCGCCCAAACCGGCTTCAGACAGCGATCAATCGTTTTCTTCTTCGGTGTCCTCGGAGAAATCCAGTTCCTCGGCGATGTCATCCGCCGGGTGCTGGGGCTCACCGAAGATCGCCGTCCCGACGCGGACGATGTTGGCGCCCTCCTCGATCGCGATCTCGAAATCGTTGGACATGCCCATCGAGAGCAGGTTGAAATGCCCATCGGCGACGCCCCGCTTGGCGATATCGTCGAAGCACGTCTTCGTCCGCTTGAAGCACTGGCGGAGGTCCTCGCCGGTCGCATCGAGCGGCGCCATGGTCATCAAACCCCGCAGGCGGAGCTGGACCATCGTGTCGATCTGGTCCGCGACATGCTTCGCCGCGGCGAGCGCGACGCCTTGTTTCGTGGTCTCTCCCGAGCAGTTCACCTGGAGCAGCACATCGATCGGTTGCGCGTGGTCTTTGCGCAGCGCAATCGTCTGGATGTCCTCGGCGAGCCGGATCGAATCGACGCTGTGGATCAGCCGCGCGTACTCGATGGCTTTCTTCGCCTTGTTCCGCTGGAGATGCCCGATCATGTGCCACCGGATCGAATCGGGTGGTGTCGGGGCCTTGCCGACCCCGGCGAGGCTCGCCTCGTGATCCGCGGTGACCCCCGGGAGCGATTTCCGCCGTCGGAGGTACTCGTCCATCATCGCCGCTCGCTGGACGAGCTGCTGGACGCGGTTCTCGCCGAAATCCTGGTGCCCCAGGTTGACAAGCTCGCGGACCTGATCAGGGGCAGCATGCTTGGTCACGGCGACGAGGATGATGTCCTTCGCCGACCGCCCACCCCGCGAAGCCGCCTCCGCGACCCGGGACTGGACCTGCTTGTACCGCTCTTTCAAGGACGTCGTTGTGGCCATCGTCAACGCGCAACCCTCTCTGCTGAAGGAATCTCCGCACTGGCATCCATGCCAGCGCTCAAGGCAGCATACCCGTCGTACAATGACGCCGCGAGTCCGGCCCATATTCCGATCCGCCGCCGATCCGCCGCCGACCCGTTCCCGCCCCCCGCAAGACACACCTGAAAGGACTTCCCACCATGACCACCGCCAACGCCGAATTGACCGCCCGTTCCGCCCCGATCGCTGTTGGGGACAAGGCCCCCGATTTCACCCTCCCCGATCAGGACCGCAACGATGTCACCCTCAGCGGCCTGCTCGCCAAGGGCGGCAACGTCGTCCTGTCGTTCTACCCCCTCGCCTTCACCGGCGTCTGCACCACCGAGATGGAGTGCTTCACCAGCGATATCTCCAAATTCGCCGACAAGAACACGACCGTCATCGGCATCTCCTGCGACTCCTTCGCGACGCAGAAGGCCTTCGCCGACGCGAGCAAGATCGAGATCCCGCTCCTCGCCGACATGCACCGCGCCGTCTGCAAGGCCTACGGCTTCTACTGGGCCGACCTGAACGTCGCCAGCCGCGGCACGGTCGTCATCGGTTCCGATGGCCTGGTCAAGTGGGTGAGCAGCCGCGAGCCGGGTGACGCGGTGAGCAACGATGACGTGATGGCGCAGGTTGGTTGATGGTCGGTTGAAACATCCGCTGCTTTCGTCAGCGGGTTCAAATTCTTATCGAGAGTCCATCCTATGAAAGCGTTGCGATCTCAGAGCGTCGTGAATCACATCCTTGCCATGTGCCTCGGGGTTCTCGCATCGGCGTCGAACGCCAATGCTGAAGGCATCGAGCTATTGGCCAAAGAGAATGTTGGGCTTAGCGATATTCATGCATACGTAGAGTCTGCCACTGATTCTCAAGCCCAGGCCGAGCTCATTGGGGCCCTCGAGACTGATCCTCGGTTTGCAAAGGGGACTCCCGGGTATGGAGCCGCGATACAGGCGCTTGCTTCTCTACGAGATAAGGACGGCTGGCCTCTGGCCGACAACCCGCGGCAGAGCGAACTGTGGCTTGATGCCGCGGTTGATAAGCAATTAGGCAGCAATGCGCGAACGCTTGCCATATGGCGATTGAACGGGATGTCGGCTCTCAAGCCGGATGCTGTTCGAGAAACGTATCGCCAGCTGTTAGATGACAGCAGCCCGTTTATTGTTAGCACAACCGCTCGTGCAATACGCTCTTGGGAAGGCCTCGATACAGAGTTCTCCCCTGCTTTGCTCGCTCTTGCGACGAATCCAGCCGAAGTCAATCCTGAGGCTGCTCTTAAGGCTCGGCAACGCGATGAGGAGCAGGAGGCACAGTTTCCTGGGTACAGTCAAGAATCGGGATTCACTGTTGAGGGTTCGCTCAGGGCCGAGGCCGCATCAGCATGGGCAATGTCTGAATCACCACAACGGGTGATTGACCACTTATCAGGATTGAACCTGGACGAGGACAGCCGCGTGTGGGCCGTCGCTCTGCAGGTCACGCTCATTGACCCAGAGAGCCCGCTGCGCAGTGCAGATGACAAGATCAAGCGAAAGGTTCTTGACCTATGGGCAACCGCGATGTCGAAGCCTGAATGTGTGCGCTTCGCGAGCAGCACCGCAACGGGGGCAATGCTTTATTTTATTGCGGATAATCCTGGCTTGACTAACGACGTGCTCGATGCGCTCGAGGTCATCGCTGCAGGTCACCCGAATGATCAGCGATTGCAGGAAACGGTTTTGTTGATGAAGGAGCGGTACGAATGATGGCAGGCGTATGTCTCATGGCGGTCTGTGCTGCTGACCCCTCTGCTACAGTGCTCCCATGACCACCAGCCCGACCAACGCACCCCTCGTCCTCATCATCCGCGACGGCTGGGGCCTGAACCCCAACCCCGAGCACGATTCCTTCAACGCGATCAAGCTCGCGAGCACCCCAATCGCGGACGCGCTCGACGCGAATTGGCCGATGACGCTGATCAGCACCAGCGGCGAGGACGTCGGGCTCGACCCGGGCAAGATGGGCAACTCCGAGGTCGGGCACCAGAACATCGGCGCCGGGCGCATCGTTGATCAGGACGCCGTCCGCATCTCCAAGGCGGCTCGGCTCAACTCGTTCAAGACGAACACCGTCCTCAGCGGCGCCATCTCCGCCGCCGCCTCGCGAGGGGGCGCGGTCCACCTCATGGGCATCGCCTCCGATGCGGGCGTGCACGGGCTGCTCACGCATCTCTACGCCTGCCTCGACCTGTGCAAGCACGTCGGTGCGGCGAGGGTGTACCTGCACCTCTTCACCGATGGTCGGGACACCGGCCCGTTCTCCGGCAAGGGCTACGTCGAGCAGATCGAGGCGCGCTGCGAGAAGGTCGGCGTCGGCGAGGTAGCCTCGATCATCGGGCGCTACTGGTCGATGGACCGCGACAACCGCTGGGAGCGCGTCGCGACGGCGTACACCTGCCTGACCGGGCAGGGCGCGCGGAAGGCCGACGTCCCGGTTGTCGCGACCGCCGCCGAGGCGATCCAGGGGTATTACGATGAGCCGCTCGACCCGAACATGAAGGGCGACGAGTTCGTCACCCCGACCATGATCGGCGCGGATGTCAACGACGCGCTCGCCAAGCGCATCACCAACAACGACACCGTGATTTACTACAACTACCGGGGCGACCGCCCGCGCGAGCTCGTCCGCGCGTTCGTGCTGCCCGAATTCGAGGGCGCCGTCGATCCTTCGCCCGACACAGGAGCCAAGGGGTTCGACAGGGGACCGAAGCTCAGGCTCCGATTCGTTGGGATGTCACCCTACGCGCAGGACCTGCTCGACCACATGGAGGTCGCGTTCCCCAAACCCCCCAAGATGGTCAACATCATGGGGAGCTACCTGTCAGGGCTCGGCATGACCCAGTTCCGCTGCGCCGAGACGGAAAAATTCCCGCACGTCACGTTCTTCTTCAACGATTACCGCGACGAGCCCTTCGAGGGCGAGCACCGGGCGATCATCCAGTCGCCGATGGTCTCGACATACGATCAGCAGCCCGAGATGTCCGCGGCGGGCGTGCGCGATGCGGTGCTCGAAAGACTCCGCGCCGACGATTGTGAGCCGGTGCTCGTTGTGAATTTCGCCAACCCCGACATGGTCGGGCACACCGGGAACCTAGACGCGGTGGTCAAGGCGGTGGAGTTCACGGACAAATGTGTCGGCGAACTGCTTGAAGCGGTCGAACAGGCGGGCGGCTCTGCGATTGTCACCGCCGACCACGGCAACGCCGAGCAGATGTGGAACACCGAGACCGACGCCCCGCACACCTCGCACACGACGTACGACGTGCCGCTCTATGTCGTTGGAGAGGCGTTCAAGGGCCGAATGCTCCGCGACGGAAGCCGGCTCGCGGACATTGTCCCGACCATGCTCGCGATGCTCGGTATCGAACAACCGGCGGAGATGACCGGGCAATCGTTGCTGGATTGACACATGCCGCGCGTTGACCTGAACAGCAAGTCGATCGTGATCACCGGCGCCGGCAGCGGCATCG
>JAJDDA010000230.1 GCA_029260535.1 Phycisphaerales bacterium
AGGGCGAGGGGTGCTCGGAGTGCATGAACTCGGGCTACAAGGGCCGGGTCGGTGTGTACGAGATCCTCCGCGTGACGCCCTCGGTGCAGCGCGTGATCGAGAACGAGGGCGGCACAAACGAAGTCCGGGACGCGGCGTTCAACTCCGGTATGCGGCTGATGTGGCAGGACGGACTCGAGAAGGCGCTTCAGGGGAAGACAACGATCGAGGAACTCGCCAAGGTGCGCGCCGGGTTTGATGATGTCGAAGGGGACGAGGCGCCAGAGGCCTCAAGCAAGTCTGGGAGGGTCGCGGCATGAGTGCGATCAGCTTCCAGTACGTCGCCATCGACCGTGCCGGCAAAAGGCACAAGGGTGTGACGAGCGCCAATGACCAGCAGGACGCGTTCCGCCGTGTCACGGCGCTGGGCATGACCCCGATCAAAATCGCGACGACGAAATCCGCCTCGTCGAACAATATTGCCAAGGGCCGGATCTCACCGGAGCAGGTCGGCGCGTTCTGTTATGAACTCGCGGTGCTGCTTCGGGCGGCGATCCCGATCGCTGACGGTCTGCGCTCGATCGCGGAGCAGGAACCCAAGAAGGGGATGCGGAACCTCGTCACCGACATGGCGACGAAGATCCAGTCGGGGTCCACGATCACCGACGCGATGGCGCCGCACCGCAAGGTATTCGGCGATGTCTTCGTCGAGACGATACGCGCCGCGGAGCAGTCCGGCACTTTGGTGAAATCCCTCGAGCACCTCGCGGAGATGCTCGAGCAGCAGGCGGAATCTTCCAAACAACTCAAGCAGGCGATGGTGTACCCGGCGCTGATCACGTTCGCGCTGGGTGGCGCCGCGACGTTCCTCATCGCGGTGGTGGTCCCGAAGTTCGCGACGATGTACGCGTCGCGCGGGATCGACCTCCCGTTCCTGACGCGGATGCTCGAGGCGGTCGGCGTCACGATGCAGACGTACTGGTGGATCATCCTGCCGATTCTGATCGGCGGCGTGTTCGGGCTCCGCGCCCTGTGGCGGAACCCGAGGGCGGCGCTGAGCATCGACCGGGTGCTGAACCGTATCCCGTACATCAACAAGGCGATCCAGGGTGTCGCGGTGGCGCGGTTCACCAGGATCCTCGGCATCAGCCTGGGATCGGGCCTGAGCCTGATCGATTCGCTGGAGATGGCCGGTCGCTCGACCGGCAGGCCTTTGCTGATCCTCGAAGCGAATCGGATGTCGATGGGTGTTCGCTCCGGCGATCGCATGGGCGACATGCTGCGCGAGAGCACGTACATCCCCCCGTTTGCGCGGCGGATGCTCACCGCGGGTGAGGAGTCGGCGGAGCTTACGAAACTTTGCGGCGTTGTCGCTGATCATTACCAGCGGTTGTCGGCGCACCTGATTAAAAACGCGGCGACCGTGGTCGAGCCGGTGCTCATCGCGGTCCTGACCGGAGTCGTTCTCGTGATCGCGTTGGCGATCTTTATGCCGATGTGGGACATGGTGAACCTCGTCGGATAACACGTCTTTCCTGCCGGGACTTTCCGGCGATTTCCTTTGCATGATGGAGTTACAACAATGAACCCGACGAACCGTATCAATGCCAATGCCCGCAGGGCGTTCACGCTCATCGAGCTGGTCGCCGTGATGGTCGTCCTGGCGATCCTTGCCGGCGTAGCGATCCCGAAGTACTTCGATTACGCCGATCGCGCCAAGGCCGCATCCACCGAGGGCACGCTCGGCGGCGTCCGCACCGGTATCGCCGGCTTCCTCTCGGACTCGGCGATCTCCGGCGCTGCGGCGTATCCCACGGCTGTTGAGCTCGGGACGCTGGGCACGGTGATGCAGCAGGCGATCCCCGAGAACCCTTACAACGGGCTCAACACGGTCGCGAACATCACGGTGCTCGCCAGCGCCACCAACCGCGTGGTCGCCAACCCCACCACGATCGGCTGGAACTACTACGTGGACAACGCCTCCGACCCGCCGGTCGCGGTCTTCTGGGCGAACAGCTCTGATGATACGACCAAGCTGGATTCCGGCGGTACAGCGATCACCGCCAACGATCTTTGAATCCGGTTTGAGTAAGGATTGATCCCACATGCAATCGTGCGCCGACGCAACAAGGGCCGGGCGTCGAGGGTTCTCCCTCGTCGAGTTGATCGCTGTGATGGTGGTCATGAGCGCTCTGGCCTTCAGCGCGGCGCCTGCGGTGCGCTCCATGACGAGCGCGAGGCAGGGGGCGATGTCGAGGCAGCTCGTTCGTTTGATCGAGCTGGCTCGCGCCCATGCGACGGCATCGGGGCAACCGACCGGGCTCGTTTATGACAGCGCTTCGGGGGCGTTTCAGCTCCGCCGGATCGCGAGCGATGGGGCGTCGCCGACCGCGACACCGAACCCGCTGGGCGGGACGTACGATGATCTGGTGCTGTCGGTCGAATACCCGTCGGTCGCCGTGACCGGCTTTGTCACCGGTGATGGCAACGCGAAGCATCAGGCGATCTGGTTCTCGTTCAACGGGACGCCGGAGATCCGAGATGGTTTGGGTGGGTACCTGTCCGGTTTCACGCAAGACGCGGTGATCACGACGACCGGCTCGCACAGCGTCACCGTCAGGATGACTTCCGGGGCGATCGAAGGATGAGCCGGCGTTCTCGCAACACGATCCGGAGACGGGCGTTCACGCTGGTGGAATCGCTGGCGGTGGTGGTCGTGCTCTCGATCGCGGTCCCTCCGGCGGTGTCGATGATGGTGGATGCGGCGAGGACGCAGGCGGATTCGGTCAAGATGACGAGGGCGACGTGGTTCGCCACGTCGATTCTTGAGAACATCATCGCTGATGTGAACTCCGATGATGTCAACCTCGGGTTCAGCGCACTCGATGACAGCAACGCGTACCTGACTACGGCTACAACAGGGTTGAACAACAGGTTGAGCGCGGTGATCGCGCATTACAGCGGGTTCGGGCTCACGCACAGCGTGCAGATCGGGGCCCTCTCGGATTCGACGGGGGCGGTCTCCGGGACTCCATCAGAGAATGTCTTCCGGACGATCACTGTTGGGGTGACATGGACGAACATGAACGGCGTCAGCAGGACGCTGAATATCGGCGCGGTGGTGACGGACCTGTGATGATGAAACGAGTCTTGACACAACGCGGGTTTACGCTGATCGAGCTGATCGCCTCGATGGTGGTTCTGGGTGTTGTCGCCTCGGTGTCGGCGCCGTTGATCGGTGCGGCTTCTGATTCGTTCGTGACCTCGGCGAACAACCGGGACGACATCGAGCGCCTGGCGCACGCGATGGATCGCACTGTGCGGCTCTTGCGCGAAGCCCCGGCGACCGCTGCGGGGTCTGGCCTGCCTGATATCGCGGTGGCGGCGACAGACAATATTGAGTTTGCAGATGGCTCTGAGTTGGAGCTGGTCGGGGCGACGCTGATGCTGACCCCTGCCGGGGGCGCCGCGTCACCGCTGTGCACAGGGGTGAGCGCGTTCGAGCTGGCCTACCTCGCCGAGGACGGTCTGACAGACACGATCGCTACTCCACAGATCTCGCAGCGGATCGAGGTCCGGATTGTTGCAGGCGGTCATGAACTGCGATCGTCGGTGTTTTTTCGCGTTGCGATGGGGTCACCAGCGCCATGAAACAACAAGGGATGAAACCGATTAGGCAACGCCGTGCGGTGGCGCTGATTATCGCCGTCGCATTGCTCGGCGTGACGAACCTGATCGTGACGGGTGTGATCGTGGCGTCCGGGGATGATTCGTACATCGGTCGGCTCCGTCTTGATGCGATCCGCAGCGAGTACGCGGCGGAGTCGGGGATGATCGCGGCGATCAAGCAGCAGATGGACGATGCGTCGTCTCCGCTGACCGGGACGATCTCGTATCCCTGGGGATCAACCGCGACGATCACCGATCCGTTCGACGCCTCGCCAGCGGTTCCGGGAGAGCTGACCGTTACCGGGACGTCGGGGCTGGCGCTGCGGCGGATGTCGGTCACGATCGAGTAGCGCGTCTGGTCCGGGAACCCCGGATGTCCGAGAACGATCGTGACGGCGCGAATCCACTTAAGAAGGTGTCCGATCTCGACGACGATGAATACCGGTCTCTCTCGCAGGGATCAGCGACCGATCGAACATACGCAAAGAGCAGAGAACAGTGCCAAACAAGCGTCTCATCATCGAATTGACACCGGGCGGCATCGACGGCGCTGTGATTCAGCGTGGTCGGGTTGCGCGGTCTGCGCATGTGGAGATTGATCCGTCACTCTGGCGGCAGGCCTGGGAGGAGGGCCTGTCGCTCTTTGACGGGAAGTTGTCCGAGCTGGTCAACGAGCTCGGCGCGGTGGGGTGTGTGGCAGAGGTCGCGTACCGATCGCCGTCTTCGTTCGTTGAAGTGATCGCGGTCCCGGCGACGGGGTCCGCGGCGCTCTCGGCGGCGCACCTGGCGATGGCGGATCACGTCGGGTTCGATCTCCGGACCAACCCGATGTGCGTCCACCCTGTTGCGAGCGCGACGATCAAGGATGTTCGGGTCACGCACGCTCTGGCGATCGCGGATCTGGCCAGCGCTTCGAATACGCTCTCCGAATGGGTGAGCCGAGCTGGATGCCTGCTGAGCAGGGCTTGCCCTTCGAGCGCCTTGGCGATGGAAGAGGCGGTTGTCAGCGCCAGTGGCGGAAAATCATCCTCGGTTTCGGCGCGGGTCTTTGTTGATCGGCATTGCTCGATCCTGACCGTGTCGGAGAACGGTTCGGTCCGGCTTCTCCGCCGAATCGAGATCGGGATCGAGGACATCGTGGTCGCGATGACGCGGCCGATCGTCCGTAATGATTCAGAGAACGAATCCGTTTCGCTCAAGCCGGCAAGGGCCCGAGAGATCCTTTGCGGTTCTGGTGTTCCTGGATTTAAGTCAATCGTTGATGAATCGCTGGGTCTGACTGGCAGGGATGTGCTCCCGCTGATCCAGCCGGTGCTCCAGCGGTTGGTGATCGAGATCAAGCAATCACTCCGCTTCGAACTCACCGATGCGGAGCGCGACACGATCCAGATCGGGTTTGGCGGCCCCTTCGGGGCGACGCCCAACCTGGCGCCGATGCTTTGCGAGCAGATCGAGATTCCCGCAGGTGGCGTCGATCAGCAATGCGAGGTGGTGGCCAGCCAGCCGTTCATGGGTGATCAATCCAGGGCGAAGCAGCTGCACGGGCTGATGGCGAAGTACTCGCTGATCGCAGAAGAAATCGAGTCCGATCAGCGGTTCGCGTCGATCACGAAGGGGCTCCGCGTCGGCGCCGTCGCGGCGGTCCTGGCGCTGAGCGGGATCGCGTACTTCACGCACACACAGATCAAAGAACAGCGAGCCTCGGTGCAGCGCCTCGATAGCGCGATCGGGACCATCGATCTGATTGTTGCAACGAACAACGAGATTCAGGCCAAGATCGGTGTTCTTGGCGCCACGACCGTGCGCATCAACGAGGCGATCAGCGCCAGCGCATCATGGGCCGACACGCTCTCGGCGATGCCGGCGTTGATCCCATCGACGGTTGTGCTGACGACGATCGAGGGGAGCGAGGCGTCCGAAAACGCGGGGCCTCGGCTGGACTTCGCCGGTGTCGCTCGCGGTGACGGTGAGCAGTCCGGCCAGGCGGCGCTCAACATCTTTATTGAATCACTGAACGCGTGCCCTTTGGTTGCTGGCGTTGAACTCGGAGCGACCAACCGGATGGACGAGGCGGACGGCGCCGAGTCGCTCGGGTTCTCGATCGTGGTCAACCTGATCCCGATGCCTCATATGGAAGTCGCCTCGGTGCAGAGCGGAGCTGCCAATTGAAACAGGAACAGAGCAAAAAACTGATCCCAGAAGCGGTCATCATCGTGGCCGTTCTCTTCGGATTGTGGTCGGTCGTGGTGTCGCCGATGCGTGACGAGCTGGGGCTCGCCAGGGCGGCGAGTCAGGACGCGATCGAGCACACCAGGATCGCTGGAGATCCTGAACTGTCGATCCCCAGGCTCAGCGCGGTCAGATTCAAGGTCGATGACGCGATCGGGGAGATCGATCGGCGCAGCGCCGTCGTCAGTGATCAGACCGCGCTGCAGGCGGAACTCACAACGACCGGAGAAGCAACCGGGGTCCGGATTGATCGGGTCAGCCCGGCGCAGACCCGCGCCTCGGGCAGCTCCGGTTTCGATGATCGATCGGTCTCGTTCGAGATCGAGTGCTCCGGGTTGTACCGGGACATTGTCCGGTTTATCAGCGTGGTCGAGCACGGTGTCGGTTTTACGAGGATCGAGCGGATTTCGGTTCGCCCTGATCGGTCAGCGGGAGGGTCCGCAGTCCGGGCGAGGCTCCGCACGACGCATTTCGCCTTTGATACATCGCCGCCTCCGGTCGAGATTGATCCAACCGGACAGGGGAACTGATCATGAGCAACCGATCAATCGCCACACCACGCAACGCCGGTATCGGCGCGGTTTCCGCCCCGGTGCTGCTCGTGGGCGTCCTCGCGATGCTCCATCATGTTGCTGAGCCGCACTCTTCGGTTGCGGATGTGCAGCCTCCACAGGATCCGGATTCGATCGTCGCAAGCCTGGTCGGCGGCGTCAGCGCCGCGCAGCAGGAGGCGATGCGGTTCTGTGAATCGCTCCCGGAGTTGGACGCAGACGCGTCACCCTTCCCGATCGTCGAAGTCGGGGCGCCGTCGATCGATGAGCTGCTCGACCCGAACAGCGGCTCGTTGGATGAATCCATGGATGCCCTCTCCGGGCTCCTGGTCACCGCGATGATCGCGAGCAAATCCGGGAATATCGCCCTGATTAACGGCAAGGCACAGCGTGTCGGCGATGACCTGATCGGTGGCTGGAAGGTCAAATCGATCGATGCGCAGGATGAGATCGTTGTCCTGGTGAGCCCTGATGGGAAAGAGCACGCGCTGAAGATCGACCGGACGGGATCGGTGCGGTAATAAGGGTTTTTGCTGGTCTCTCTCGAAACGAGCAGAGCATCTGCGAACCCTGGTCACCCGGATTCCCCTGAAATGTGGGTGATCATCGTTCCCGACGACGCTCGATGATCGTGTACAAGGTCCAATATCCATCCCATAAACTCGTTGGTTTGCCCTGAAATGGCCGATAACGCTCATGGCGCGAGGCTCGCTTTGGCGCGATCTTTGTGGTCATTTTCGGACCAACGTTGTTGATTGGTTCTGTAGTCATTTTCAGTCTCATCCCAAGATGTAATCACGAGATCTCACCTTGACACGTCACGCTCATCCGGTACGTTTACATTGGCGTCCTTCGAATGCAATTCGTTTGATGTCAGTACGTTATGGGAATACCCGAGACACCGGCCTGCACAGCCGACCTTCGGGATCGAGTCACCCCTTTCAGAGGCGGATCTATACCGTGGCACACGGCGCTGCGCTGATGCTGATGACAATCGCGATGGGTGTCGGGACAACCGACGCCTGGGCGGTGTCGCCGCGCGAAGTCCCGATGATGCTGTCGTCAGCGGCGGTTGCTCAGCAATCTGCCGGGGCGTTGATCACCGAGGTCCGGGTCGATGGGCTCGAGGCTTGGGGTGTTGTAGATTCAAACCCGGAGTCGATCCGTGTCCGGTACACCCGTTCAGCCGAGGGCGTGTTCACCGCCGCGGTCGATCGCGACCAGGCGGTCACCGTGCAAACGCTCGGCGAACTGCTGGGCGCGAGCGCCGACGAGCAGGGTATCGAGCAGGGGATCCTGCTCGATGGCTCGGCGATTGAAGAAATCACCACCGGTGTCCGGGGCTGGATGCTCCGCACGCTCGGCAAAGACTACGGCGAGCAGAGCCTGCCCAGCGCCGACCTGCAGGGTTCGACCCTGATCATCACGGTCGAGGCGCCTGGCCCCGGCGTTGGTGAGGATGGCCCCCACGCCATCTCCGGTGTGCGCATCGAAGGCCTGAGCCAGCTCGGGATGTCCGACAGCGCGCTGCTCGCTTCTCCGTTCGAACTCACACCGGTGCGAGGTGGGCTGATCGCCCGTCGCGCCGGTCTTGCTATTGAATCGATCCCGCTCGGCGAGCTGGGCACGGGTGATGAACCCGCGCAGCTGTACGGTTCGGCCCTGCGGCAGGCGGGGGCGACGATCGTCCGCGTGTACAACAGCAACGGTCTCCGCGGCATCCGTGTCGCCGGCCGCATCGATGGGCAGACGCTCGTGCTGACGATCACCGAAGGCGTGATCGGCGAGGTCCGCACGCTCGGCTTCGAAGAAGACGAGGCGGTCGAGATCGCAACCGGTCTGAGCGAGCGCATCAGGCGCCGTTCACCGATGCAGCCTGGCCAGCTGGTCAACATCGACGCGATCGATGAGTTCGTCCACCGCGTGAACCGCCACCCCGGACGCCGGGTCGATGTGGCGCTCGCGCCTGGCGAGCAGACCGATCGGCTCGTGCTGGATTACCTGGTGGCGCAGAACGATCCGCTGTTTGTCTTCGGGCAGTTCTCGAACACCGGCACCGATTCGACCGGTGATTGGCGCGAGCGTTTCGGGCTCGTGCACTACAACCTGTCGGACAACGATGACATCTTCACCGCGGATTACACGACGTCCGATTTCAAGGACTACCACGCGTTGACCGCGAGCTACGACCGCCCGTTTGACACTGACGCCCCGGATGACAGCCTCCGCTGGCGCGCCTTTGTGCAGTTCGTCCGGTACGACTCGAGCGATGTCGGCTTCGCCGGTCGCGACTTCACCGGTAAGACGTTCAGCGCCGGTGGCGAGGTCGTTTGGAACTTCTGGCAGGACGGCGCGAAGTTCGCGGACCTCGTCGGCGGCATGCGGTACATGAGCGTTGATGTTGATGATAATTTCTTCTCGACGTCCGCGTCGTCGCCCTTCCTGCTGCCCTACATCGGGGCGCGGTACGAGGAGCGGACGGATCGTTCGAGCACGAACGCGGCGCTGACACTCGAAACGAGCGTCGGCTCGGTCGTTGATAATGACGACCTCGATGCGTTGGGCCGATCCGATGTGGATGATGATTTCACCATCCTGCGGTTCGATGCGACGCACTCGTTCTTCCTTGAGCCTTTGCTCGACAAGGCGTTCGGCGCCGAGGGTTCAACCCTCGCACATGAGTTGTACTTCTCGGTCCGTGGGCAAACGTCCTTCGGATCGCGCCTGCCCCCGAACTTCGTGACGGTCGCCGGCGGGTTCTACTCCGTTCGCGGCTACCCCGAATCGTTCGTCGTCGGTGATCAGGGCTTCGTCGCGACCGCGGAATACCGCTACCACATCCCCAGGGGCCTGGCTCCTGGCGAGGTCGGGACGTTCGGCGATCAGCCCTTCCGTTGGCGCCCGCAGCAGACGCTGGGGCGGCCTGACTGGGACCTGATCGGAAGGGCGTTCATCGATGTGGGCCGGACGGTCAACGAGGACCGGCTCGCGTTCGAGACGGATCAGACGCTCGTCGGCGCCGGTGTCGGTGCTGAGCTGGCGATCAAACGGAACTTCTCGCTCCGGCTCGATCTCGGGTTCGTGCTCAAGGAAGCCACGAACGATGTCTCGACCGAGGAAGAGGGCGACAGCAGGCTGCACGCGCAGATCACGATTCTCTACTAAGTGGAACCACGTCCGGCGAGGTGCGTCGGATTTCAGATACAGGCAGAATTTTTTACGAGTTCAACAACCACAGATGAGTTGGGTTTGACCGATCGTCCCCATGCACAGGGACCGACCGAAAACCGTTCGGAGGAGATGTTATGACAAATTCAAAGACTACGACAACGACCGTACGCGCCGCCAGCCTTGCCGCGATGGTGATCGCTTCGGTTGCGCTTCAAGCCCACGCTGACCGCCGCAGGGGTGGTGTGGGCGCCGGCGCCCAGACGATCCCGGGTGTTCAGGTGAAGGATATCGGTCGGGGCTCGGCGGTCTTTGACGCCGCGGGCAACGTCCTGAATGTCACCGTCTCCAACAAGACGATCATCAACTATGACAGCTTCAACGTCGCCGAAGGCTCGACGGTGAACTTCATCCAGCCCGGCGCGAGGAGCCGCCTGCTCAACCGCATCGACTCCACGACGCCGTCGTTTATCGATGGCTCGATCAACGCCAACGGTCTGGTGTACCTGGTCAATCCTTCCGGTGTGCTGTTCGGGCCGAGCTCGGTTGTGAACGCCGCGGGCTTTGTCGCGGCAGCCGGGCAGATCTCCGACAGCGATTTCCGTCGTGGTGTCGATCGCTTCACGAACCTGAGCTCCGGTATTTCGAACCTGGGTCAGATCAACACGACCGATATGGCGCAGCTTGTCGGCAAGAACGTCGCCAACTTCGGTTCGATTGTCTCCACCAACGGGATCGTGACCATGTCCGCCGGCGAGAGTGTCTACCTCTCTGAGCAGGGCGACCAGATCATGGTCCGGATCGAGAACCCGGGCTCGACAGCGATCGACGGCGTGACGGGGCGTTCGACGTCCACCGCCTCGGTTTCGAACGCGGGCACGATCACCGGTGAGTCGGTCATCTTCACGACCGGCGACCTGACCTCGGTCGCGATGATCGATCGTGGTCACGCAACGGTCAGCGGCTCGCGGATTACGATCGCGGGCGAGGTGAACACGCAGACCGGGGATGTCGAGATCGCCGCGCGCGACGTGCGCATCTCGAACTCCGCGGGATTCTTCAACAATTCTGATTCCGCCGAGGTCAGCGAGAGCCTGATTGCCGGCGCTCTTCGCGATGGTTCGGATGTCACGATCTCGGCGACCGGCGTTGATTCGGTCAACGGCTCGATCGCGTTCGAGAGCGGTCTGGACTACTCCGGTGTGCAGGGCGGCTCGCTCGCGCTCAACGCGAACAGCGATGTCAGGGTTCAAGGGGCGATCGGCGGCGGCGCCGCCGACTCGCTGAACCTGGCGCTCAACGCCGATGCGGACGCGAATTTCTCAGGCAGTGTCTCGATCCGTGACACGATCGATCTTGGTTCTGGCGATCTCACCATCGTTGGCGCCCACGTCGGTATTCACGATGACATCACAACGACCGGCACCGTGAGTATCGCGCCGTCGCAGCCGTTCGCGAGCATCGGGCTCGGCGATGTGCGCGGTGCGTTTACCCTGAGTCAGGACGAACTGAACCACATCAGCGATGGCGCTGAGGCGATCGTGATTGGTGACGAGAACGGCAGGCACGTCGTTACGGTCAACAACGCCACGTTCCGCGATCCGGTCGTGATCAACTCGCCCGGCGAACGCGGCAAGGTTTATGTCGATGGCGCGTTCCGCGGTGTTGATGACGCCTCGATCACGATCAACGGCTCCGGTCACACGACCATCCTCAACGCGGATATGACGACCGAGGGCATGGCGATCACGATCAACGACAGCGTGCTCGTCGGTTCCGGTGTCTCGAGTGTCGCCATCGCGACAACGGACAACGGGAACGCCGGTGCGGACATCACAGTCAACGGCACGATCAACAACCAGGCCGCCGACCCCGCGACGGATTCGCTCCGCATCGACGCGGGCGCCGGGGATGTCGCGCTCAACGGCGCGGTGGGTGATGCGAGCAGGATCCTGATCCTCGAGGTCACCGGCAGCCGCATCGAGGTCATGGACGTCAACACCTCGTACCGCCAGACCTACAACGGTGATCTGGTCATCAACGGTGTGTCGCTGAGTGTTTCCGACCTGGATGGCGCGAAGATCGCGATCAACGGCGACACGCTGCTCGCCAATGATGTGGTCATCGATGCGTTCCACGACATCGATTTCAACGGAACTGTTGATAGCATCGATGGTGTCCGTCGCGATTTGACCGTTAATTCGCAAGAGACGCTGTTCGATGGCGCGATCGGCGGAACGAACGCACTCGGCACGCTCATCACCGATGCGAAGGACGTGCTGTACGATGCCAACGGCGACGGCGTCCTGAACTTCCGCGACTTCGACATCGTTTATGCCAACCTGTTCACGAGCAATGCTGCGGCGGATCTGAACAACGACGGCGTTGTGGATACCGCGGACCTCGGTCTGGTGCTTGGCAGTCGGCAGGTCACCAGCCTCAACGGCGACGTCAACGCCGATCGGGTTGTCTTCGGCGATCCGGTCGAGCTCTTCGCGAGCAACGTGACCGTCACGGCGACCGATTCGGTCGACTTCCGCGACACGGTCAACAGCCAGGTCTACGAGAACAACGGGCTCGACGTGATCGCCCCTGACACCCGCTTCGGCGGTGTCGTCGGTCGCGCCGAGACGCTGACGCACCTGACGACCGATGCGCAGGCGGGCACGACGAGCATCGACACGACGGACATCTTCGTCCTGGGTGACGGCGCTACGTTCGGTGACGACGTCACGATCGATACGACAACGACCATCCACGGTCTGGACTCGGGTGATGTGCTTTTCCAGGAGCGCGTCAATGGTCCTGAGGGCCTGACGGTTGAAACCGCTGGGCTGACCAACTTCGGTGGCGCTGTCGGTGACGACACCGCGCTGGCGCACATCGTCACCGATGCTCCGGGTTTGACCCGGATCAACGGGCCGGTCGCGAACACCACCGGTGACCAGACCTACAACGACACCGTTCTCCTCGATGGCGACACGGAGATGACCGCCGCGAACGCGACGTTCAACTCCACGGTTGATTCGGAATCAGGCGAGAACAACGACCTGACGGTCAACGCCGACAACACACTCTTCGCGAGCAATGTCGGTTCGAACCAGGCGCTCGGCTCGCTCATCACCGATGGGCAGGGCACGACGACGCTCAGCGGCGATGTCACCAGCCACGGCGACCGCGTCCAGTTCGGTGATGACCTGGTGCTCAACACCGATGTGAACATCACCAACACCGGCGCCGGCGGGGTCTTCTTCCACAAGACGATCAACTCGGACAACGCATTGACACCCCGTGACCTGACCGTTGTTGTCGACAACACAGTTCTCGGGAACGACATCCCCACGATCAACTTCGGCGGCAACGTCGGTGTGACCAACGCCCTCGGCGATCTGCTGCTCGGCGGCGGTCGTTCGGATGTCCCGGTGGTCGCGACGATCATCGCTCGTGAGCGTGGCGCCGATGGCGAGCCCACCGGCAACCCGCTCTTCTCGATGACGTTCCGCACCGCCGGCAACTTCAACATGGGTCAGAACGAGAAGCTGACCACCGTCGGTTCGCTGAACATCGACGCGAGCGGCTCGGCGTTGCTCGGCGATCTCTCTGTCCGGAACAACCTCTCGGTGCAGGCGCCGACGATCATGATCCGCTCGAGGGTTGCCGGCGATGTGCTGGCGCCCAACGGTGATCTGATCGCTGACGAGGGCCTGGAGATCATCGCGGGTGAACTGATCGACTTCGCGGTCGCTCCCACCGTGCTCAACGGTGTGAACCCCGACCCGATCATCTCGACCTCGACTTCGAGCTTCTCGGCCAATCTCAGCGGTCTTGAGCACGTCGAGTTTGGCTCGGCGATCTCGAACCTGAACCTGTTCCTCGCTGAAGTTGGTGCGGATGTCGTGCTCGATCTCTCGGTCGTGGCTCCCATGATGCCGCCGAACGATTCGAGCGATCTGGCGAGGCAGGATCCCCAGCTGCGTCCCTTCGAGGACTATGTGAACCCGCTGCATCCTGATGCTGGCCTGCTCAGCACCGCTGGTGTCCCTGCGACGAACCCCGCGCTGGCGCACCTGGTGTCTCGCACGCTCGGCGCCGCCCTCTACAACGATTTCAGTGCTTCGAACCCCTCGAACGAGGGCGCGTACAACGGGTTGATCAACACCCGCCGTCTCGCGTGGGCTTCCGCAGCGGACCTGATCGCGAGCTACACCGCGGTTGCTGGTGCTGAGAACGAGAACCTTGCTTCTGCCAGGACTGCACTCGGCGAATCGTTCGCCAGGCTTGCAGGGCAGCCGATGCCCGAGATCAAGACCGCGCTGGAGCCAGGTTGCCTGAACTACCTGCGGACCGGTGAGGAGCCGGACGCGATGGCCGATCTCCGCTCGCTGGCGATCATCCTCGCGGCGATCGACGAGATGGGGATGACCAACTTCGAGCGTGCGGTTGTTCGCTCGAACATCCTCGGTCGTTGCCGTCCCGAGGGCGTCTCCGAGGACCGCTTCGAGACGCTGGTCGAGGGTTACCGCGGCGCCTTCGCCGAGGCGGAGCAGGCATACGAGGCGGAGCAGAAAGCCGGCCCCGGGGCCGCTGCCGAGCCCGAGGCTGAAGAAGCCGCGGAGTAAGGCGCCTGTGGATGAAACAGGCGACCCACAAGGCGGGTCGCCGAGAAGTTTTCTGGTTGAATTGAACACGACCCCGATCGACGAAATGTCGGTCGGGGTTGTTTTTTCGTGGTCAGTCGAGTTCGGTGGATTCGAGGACCGTGGCGATCGCGGTGATGTCGCCGGTGACCAGGAGCATCCCGAGCGAATCGCCGGCGATGAACTCGGGGCTGCCGTCGGCCGCGAAGGCAAAGACCATCGGGGATTGATCGCCCGAAGCGGAGTCGAGCAGCCAGAGCCCGACGGAATCGCCGGTCATCCGCCAATCGCCGCTGGAGGCGAGGCTGCCGTCAGCGATGGGAAGCCGCAATTCAGAGTCGGCCAGCACGAAGCTCGCCGAACGACTGGAGCTACAACCACTCAGCACGGCGGCAGATGCCGTCAGGGCAGCGAGCCCACAGAACACAGATGTACGCATTGCGAAACTCCCCAGGTGGAGGCCAAACCGATCCTTCTCTGTATCGGTTGGGCCGTTGGGGCGCTGAAGCCCCCGGAATAAAGCACTCTCATACCATGCGTACTGTCCGATAACACGCGCATTTTCTGAGATTCTGTGACACCTCAGCCTGATTAATCCTTGCATCCGGCGTCGTGATCTGGTCATTTAGGGGTCGATTTATTGTCTCTTCCGGGCCCCGAATCTCGCATATCTTCAGGAAGCCTGCTCTTTTGGATCGGATCCCGTAATTCCGAGCCGCTTTGTGGGTGTCTAACTGTCTGTCAAATCGATCGTTCTGTCTGTCATCGCGGGCCTAGCTCCCGGCCTTCCCCTGAGGATGTCTCCGAATGAAACGCCAACTCGCTCTCTCGTTTTTCGCAATCACCGGCACGATCGCCGGCATCGCAATCACCAATTCCTCCGCGCCGATCACGGCTGACATGTCCGAGGCGCTGCCCGCCGGTGACGTGTCCCAACTCGCGCATTGCGTCGAGAGTGACTTCGTCAGCACGATCTTCGCCCCCGGGACCGACCCGAAGGTTGTCGAGCGTGTCTCGCGGGCCATCGAGAACCTCAACGCCGGGCAGCGCTTCCAGCCCGGCAACCGCTGGCCCGGCGCCGACAACACGCCGGTCACGATCACTTACAGCTTCCCTGCGGATGGGATCAACATTCCCAACGGTGTCGGCGAGGGCGCCGGTCCCAACAACCTGAACTCCACATTGACCGGGCAGTTCGGCTCTTCGAGCACCTGGAAGAACAAGTTCGCGCAGATCTTCCAGGCTTGGGAAGACATCACGGGCAACGTCTACATCGAGGTTTCCGATGATGGCGCCGCGATGGGTTCGTCAGGTCCATTGCACGGCGGCTCTGGTCGCGGCGATATCCGCATCACCGGCAAGAGCATCGACGGCAACTTCGGCATCCTCGCGTACAACTCGTTCCCCGGTAGCGGTTCCGGCGGCGACATGGTGATCGACACCGATGAGTTCTGGGCCAACTCCAGCCAGGACTTCCGCTTCTTCCGCAACACGCTCTCGCACGAGCACGGTCACGGCATGGGCTTGTTCCACGTCTGCCCCATCACGCAGACCAAGCTGATGGAGCCTTTCCTGACCACCGCCTTTGACGGCCCGCAGCACGATGACATCCGCGGCGCCACGCACCACTACGGCGATTTCTACGAGCCCAACAACAACGCCGCCTCCGCTGGCTTCCTCGCGTCGCTGACCGGCCCCGGCTCGTTCCCGTTTGTGCTCGATGACATGGCGCTTCGTGATGACGCGGATGAGGATTTCTACTCGTTCACCATCGATGGCGCCGGCTCAGTTGATGTTGAGGTCCGTATCGTTGGTGCGGTCTACGAGAACAACCCGCAGGACCAGGCTTGCGCCCCGACGGGCAGCACGTTCGATTCGACCGCCCGCATCGACCCCGATCTTGCGGTTCTTGATACCGACGGTGTCACCGTGCTCGCTTCGGTGGACGCCAACGGCCTCAGCGGCAACGAATCGCTGACCGGTGTCGTGCTCCCCGCTGCCGGGACGTACTTCATGCGGGTCAGGCCCGTGAACAGCCCCGGCGTCGCGCAGATCTATGACCTCGCCGGGACCGTCACGATCGATGCGATCATGTCGGTGGACTGCATCGCGGATCTGAATGATGACGATATCGTCGACACCGCCGATCTGGGCATCCTCATCGGTGTCTTTGGGACGAACTCGCCCCTCGCTGATCTCAACGACGACAACATCGTTGACACCGCTGATCTGGGCATTCTGATCGGCGTCTTCGGGACCTGCACCGAGTAACAAGCACCGCAACACTTTGATTGACTAACAACATCCCGCATCTTTCGCACCTTCATTTCAAACGGTCCTGACAACCATGAAGAACACCATTGCCTGCTCGCTTCTTGCGGGCGCTACTGCGCTCGCCGGTGCTGGCGCTCATCTCACAACCCCGACAGCCCCGATCGTGCAGGAGGTCTCGCAGACCGCAATGACCGGCGCTGAATGCACCGAGGGACACGTCGCCAGCGCGCTCTTTGCGCCGGGGACCGATCCCAAGGTCGTCGAGCGGGTCTCGCTCGCGATCCAGAACCTGAGCGATACGCAGCGCTTCGAGACCACCGGTCGTTGGCCCGGCGCCAGCGGCGAGCCGGTCAACCTGACGTACAGCTTCCCCTCAGATGGGCTGAGCATCCCCAACGGCATCGGTGAAGGGACTAATCCCAACACGCTTCACGCCACGCTCAACGCGAGATTCGGCTCCGAACCGGTCTGGCAGGCGCTCTTCGTGCAGATCTTCGATGACTGGGCTGCCGCGACCGGGAACACGTACACCCTGGTGTCCGACGACGACGCCGCGTTCTTCAATTCCCCCGGTCCTCTGAACGGCGGATCGGGTCGAGGTGATGTCCGCATCGTCGCGAAGCCGATGGACGGCGGCAGCGGTGTCCTTGCTTACAACTTCTTCCCCGGCGCGACCGGCGGCGAGATGGTCCTCGACAGCGCCGAGTTCTGGAACTCCGGTGGCGGCACCTTCCGGTTCTTCCGCAACACCCTCGCTCACGAGCACGGGCACGGCCTCGGCATCCTTCATGTTTGCCCCATCCAGCAGACCAAGCTGATGGAGCCGTTCCTCACCACCGCGTTCGACGGTATCCAGCACGATGACATCCGGGCGGCGCAGTTCCTCTACGGCGACCGGTTGGAGCCGAACCAGAACTCCGGGGAGGCGACAGATCTGGGCGTGTTCTCTGCGGACGGTGGCGGTGGCTTTGATGATCTGTGCATCCGGAACAATGGCGATGACGACGTCTTCGCGGTTGAGCTGACCAACTCCGGGACGATCAGCGCGACGGCTTCGCCGTTCGGTTTCTCGTACTCATCAGGTCCGCAGACTCAGGCGTGCAACTCCGGGACAGCCATCAACTCGATGGCGACCGGCGACCTGGTCCTCGAGGTGCTCGACACCGACGGTTCAACGGTTCTTGCCACGGCCGACGCAACCGCTGCGGGCAGCGCTGAATCGCTCGCCGGTGTCGTCGCCCCCGCTGCCGGGACGTACTACATCCGCGTGCAGGGCGCGTTCGGGTTCGTCGGCAACACGCAGACGTACGACATGGACTTCAGCGTGACCGTTGACGAGGTGCTGGCGTGCATCGCAGACCTCAACAACGACGGCGTTGTTGACACGGCTGACCTCGGCATCCTGATCGGTGTGTTCGGGACGAACTCGCCCCTCGCTGATCTCAACGATGACAACATCGTTGACACGGCTGACCTTGGCATCCTGATCGGTGTCTTCGGGACGTGCACCACCGAGTAATCGGTCGTGCGGCAATCTTGTGATTTGTTGAACGCCCGACGGATTCCCGTCGGGCGTTTTTTTAATCGTCGTCCGCCATGACATCCAGCGTGAAGACGACCATCCAGTGGTCCGACCATCGTTCCTTGAAATCGGTTTCGTCGAGACCCCTGGCGCGGGTGTACCTGTCGAAGAAGACGCCGAAGCCGGGCGATGCGAATTCCGGTTGATCCGCCGGGACGAGGATGCGATCGAGCGAAGAGCCTCGCCAGTAGGTAACGGCGTCGGAGTCGTTGAGATCGAGCAGGCCAGCGCGCTCGAAGGCCTGAATGGATTCATCGCTGGTGCTCTGGCTGTTGGTGTCACCGATGACGAGGATGTCGTGATCAGAGAACCTGGACGCCACGCGCGGGAGCGCCGCGGCGAGCACGCCGGCTTCTTCGGCGCGATGGACAGCGAAGCCGCCGCCGTAGTCGCTCTTCATGTGGATCGGGATGATGACGAAGTCGGTCGCGCCCTCGCCAGCCGAGAAGTGCAGCGCCCGGGGTGGCCGCGCCCAGACCCTTTTATCTTGCGCGCTGGTAATGCGGTCGATGGGGACGGCGTAGCCGTTGGGGGAGTTGAGTAGCGTGACTGATTCGGCATCCCACAGCACCCCGGCGTTCTGGTTGCTCGACGAAGACGGGAACACCACGTGCCACCAGTCGCCGCCGTGCTCTGAGTCGAGGATCTCGCACGCCCGGTTGAGAGCGGCGTTGGTCGGCGACCCGTCGGCGGCGTTCGCCGCGACCTCCTGCAGCGCGAGGACACGGACGCCCGACGCGGCGATGTAGTCGGCGAGATCCTCAGGGGATTGCCGGATCCCCTTCGCCGGCCCCGACCGGCGGTTGGGCTGCCCGAGCCATTCGATGTTCCAGGAGCCGATGCGGAGGGATTCGGCGGGCTCGGTCGGGTGCTCAGGCGCCGGAACTGGCGGGGGTGATGTTCTCGGCCAGTTGACCGTGACAACAACCACGATGAGCAAGGCCAGCGCCAGGAATATTCTGTTCCGATCGGTCTTCATCGAGGCACGATGACGGCTCGGATCGCGTCGTGCAATCGTCGGCGGTAGTCTGATCTTTATAGATGCTTACCAAAATCACCCTTATCGCGATCGGTGGGGGGTTCGGGGCGGTTGCCCGGTTCCTCCTTGCCGCTTGGGCCATCCGGATGTGGCCCAACTTCCCCAGCGGGACGCTCGCGGTGAATCTGCTCGGGTGTCTGCTGATCGGGATCGCGATGCCCTTCTTCGCCGGTCATGAGCCCCGATTCCGCGAGGAATGGCGGCTGCTGCTGATCATCGGGTTCCTGGGGGCCTTTACCACCTTCTCGACCTTCGCCTACGAGACGTTCGTTGAGGGCGACGCCGGGCAGTTTGGGAAGGCCTTGGCCAACATCGGGATCAGCGTTGTCGGAGGGCTGACGCTGGTCTGGATCGGGTATCGGCTGACGGATCGCCTCCTGGGCATGTCCGGTGGGCTGAGCGGGGGATAAAATGGGGACGGTTTGGGGCTGTTTCCCGGTGCGGGGAGCCCTTGAACCGCTGATCCCGCTGGCTACACTACTCGGCCCATCGCCGGACTCCGGCGGTGGTATCAAATGATGGATCAATGGCCGGTGGGGCCGATCCTGTTTTCTCAGACCGGTTTTTGACTCTTTGAAGAGGCCTGCAGTGCCCACAATCAACCAGCTCATCCGCAAGCCACGCCGCCCCCCGTTCGCGAAGTCGAAGGTGCGCGATATCGAACACTGCCCGCAGAAGAGTGGCGTCTGTCTTCAGGTGAAGACGGTTACCCCGAAGAAGCCGAACTCCGCGCTCCGGAAGGTCGCTCGTGTGCGTCTGTCCAACGGCAAGGAAGTCACTGCATACATCGGCGGCGAGGGTCACAACCTGCAGGAGCACTCCATCGTGCTCGTTCGCGGAGGCCGCGTGCCTGACCTTCCCGGTGTGCGTTACCACGTCGTCCGCGGCTCGCTCGATTGCCTCGGCGTTGACGGTCGCAAGCAGGGTCGCTCGAAGTACGGCGTCAAGCGCGGCAAGTAAGACAACTTATCTCCTTGTGAATGTCACAAGGTTTTCGGCAAGTAATCTCGGGACGTCTGCCCATGACCCCGGGGTGAACAAACGGCGCTGGTTTCACGACCGGCGCAGATGAGCCACAAAGGAGCATCACCATGGCAGGGCGCATTACCAAGTCGGAGCAGCAACTCCGCCCCGATTCACGATTCAACGACCTGGTCCTCGCAAAGTTCATCAACTGCGTGATGCTCGACGGGAAGAAGACCCGCGCGACGCGCGTGATGTACGACGCGATGGACGAGATCGAGTCTCGCCTCAAGAAGGAAGAGAACGAGAACGCCCCGGAGAGCGCCCTGGCGGTCTTCCTGATGGCGATCGAGAACGTCAAGCCGCAGGTCGAGGTCCGCTCCAAGCGGATCGGCGGCGCCAACTACCAGGTCCCGATGCAGGTCCCGCGCAAGCGGCAGCAGTCGCTCGCGTTCCGCTGGATCATCAACGCTGCCCGCGGCGAGAAGGGGCGTCCGATGTCCCGCAGGCTCGCTGACGAGATCTACAACGCCGCTCGTGGCGAGGGCAAGGCCATGACCATCCGCGAGCAGACGCTCCGCATGGCCGAGGCGAACAAGGCGTTCGCGCACTTCGCGCGCTGATCAGTCGACATCAATTGATTTGTTTGCAAGGCCCGGTGATTCACCGGGCCTTGTTTATTTGAAGGCGGTTGTGGTTGCGCCGGATCCCGGGATTCGCGGGGCCTTATCCCAGGCGTGGGAGCATTCGGTACACTGCGGTGTCCGTAATTGCCTGAGGAGCCGATCATGTCCAACCGACAGACCGTCACGTCCGGAACCGTGTGGGAATCGAAGATCGCGTATTCGCGCGCGATCCGGATCGACCGCCACATCCGTGTTGCCGGGACCACCGCCGCCGATGAGACCGGGCACGTCGTCGGGCACGGCGACGCCTACACGCAGGCGAAGTATGTTTTTCACAAGATCCAGAAGGCGCTCGAGGAACTGGGCGCGAGCATGGACGATGTGGTGCGCACACGGATGTACCTGACCAACATCGACGACTGGACCAAGGTGGGTGAAGCGCACGGCGAGTTCTTCCACACCGCGCGTCCAGCGGCGACGATCATCGAGGTCAGCCGGCTGATCGTGTCGGACGCGGTGGTCGAGATCGAAGCGGAGGCGGTGCTGCCGCCTGATGCGGAATAGGTCTCGATTTGTTTACCGGCCTCTTCGCAGCAGGAACGAGTGATCATTCGATGCCCATGGTCTGACGACCTCCCAGCCCTGCAATCCGAGTGTTGCCAGGTGCTCGATCTCAACCGGGCGCACGAGGCGGAGTTTCGGTTCACCGTTGATCCGTTCCGGGTTGCGGATCTCGGGGCCTTCCATAAAGAACGAGCCGGTGTTGGTGAAGACGACCGCGTCCTGCGCCCTGAACTGGATGACCGCGTACTCCCACGTGTTGGGAATGCCCTGGTTCGCCTGCGCTGAAGGGCGCCAGATCGAAGCGATCACCACGATCGCGAGCATCCCGATCCAGACCGGGCCCCACTGCCGAGGGTTTGTTCTGGCGCTGAATCGGCTTTGCTGGTGTGTCATGGCTTGCTCTCCGGGGGTGTGTTGGCGTGTCCTGGTGGTGGGAACGGAATTTTCTTGGAATCTGGCGAGCTCTCTTTATACTGCAACAAGCGGTCAAACCGACGGGATCCTTGCACGGGGCCTGTCGGCGGGGGAGAGCCGCTGAGGAGTCGATCCCCGATGACATACCTGAATAGACGCTTTGCTGCCGCTGTGGTTTCGTCGCTCGTGGTCGCTGGCGGCGCGAACGCCGGCTTCCAAACGATCGCGCTGCTCGGGCAAGACGCGCCCGAAACGGGCGGCGCGACGTATGGCAACCTGCTCGGGGGCATATCGGTTGATGAATCGGGCGACGTTACGTTCTGGTCAACGCTCAACGGTGTGCCGAGCGGGACCAATACCGCCGCGTTCCGCAGCGTTGATGGTGTGATCCAGAAGATCATGCAAGAGGGCGACGAGGCCCCCGGGATGCCGGGCAAGACGTTCAGGCAGATCGGCGGCCCCAACTACAGCGCGTCGGGTGCGCTGGCGATCAACCTCCGCCTCGATTTCAACAACGAGGGTGTGGACTTTGAAAACGACTGGGGCCTGTGGGCCGATATGGGTTCGGGGCTCGAGCAGATCGCGCAGGAAGGCTCGGCCGCGCCTGAAACAGGTGGTGCGCTGTTTGATCGCCCGGGCGATCCGATCCTGAGTCCGGGTGGTGACCTCGCGTTCGTTGCTCGGCTCAAGAACGAGGGCAAAGTGAACGCGGACAACGACAGCGCGCTGTGGCGGAAAGTCAGCGGCGGATCACTGGAGTTGCTTGCACGAGAGGGCATGCTCTCGCCCGGGATCGAGGGCGGCGAGTTCCAGTTCGTGAGCACGCCGAGCATCAACTCGAGCGCCGTCACCGCGTTCTCCGGGTCGGTGCGGAGCGTCATGGGAGAAGCCCGGGGTGGGATCGATTTCTCGAACAACTCCGGCATCTGGGTTGCCGACACGGCCGGGAAGATGGAACTCGTCCTCCGCGCCGGCGAGCCGGCCGTCGGTGTCGAGGGTTTCGTCATCGACGGGTTTACACAGAGGCCCCTCATCAATGAGTCGGGCAACCTCGCGGTCATGGCGAGCATGACCGATCCCAACGCTGAGGCCCGCGGTTTCGGCGATTCCGGGGTCTGGGTCTCGTCCGAAGGGGAGTTTGAAAAGATCGCATCGACGCGGGACATCGCGCCCGGCGCTGGCGGTGTGCAGTACCGGTCGTTCCTCTGGTCCGCGTTCAACGATAAGGGTGAAGTCGCGTTCGGCGCCTACCTCGACGATCCGGTCGGGGCTCGGGGTTCCGAGCTTCCCGAGGGGCTCTGGAAACACACGAGCGACGGGATTGAGACGATCGCCATCACCGGTGATACAGCGCCCGGCGCCGACGACGCCAGGTTCGCTTCGCTTGCATCTCCGGTGATGAACAACCGGGGTGATGTGGTCTTTCGGGCACAACTGGCGATCGAGGGTGATGTGACGTTCGACAATGGTTCCGGGATCTGGGCGTATGTCGCGCCGGGTGAGGGCCGGGGCGCTGGGATGCTGATGAAGGTCGCGCGCGCGGGGGACAACTTTGAAGTGGGTCCCGGCGATACCCGCGTGATCAGATCCGTTGATGTGCAGGGCTCCGGGGTGGAATCATTCGAGCCGACACCTGCGCTGAACGACTCGGGGCAGCTGGCGATCCGGCTGAGTTTCACAGACGGCTCGGTGGGTGTGTTCCTGTTCCAGGTTCCGACTCCGGGGAGTGGATCGGTTCTGATCCTTGTGGCTATGACGGCGATTCGCCGCCGGCGCTAGTTTTTTCGAACATCGCGTTCCTGATTTCGCGGATCCACTTGATGCGTGCGCGCACGGTGTGCAGGCCGCCCCTTGCGGCGTGGTAGTCGATCAGATCACCGGTCTGCTGATGATTCTTGCAGTGGCGCTCGATGATTTGTTTCTGCTCGGTCAGCGCCAACTCCGCGTTGTCGAGGAATGTTCGCCGCTTCGATGCGGTGAGCGCCGAGAGGAAGTGCAGGCGGACGCGGATCGGGTCGTAGTCGCTGGCTTCATCGCGGCCCATCGGGGAGTTCAACCAGTCGATCAGGCGCCATTTGCCGGCAGGGGTCAGGCGGTAGGCTCGGCTCGCTCGCTTGCCGGTCGCTTGGGAGGCCGAGGCGACGAGGCGCCTGGCTTCGAGGCGGGCGAGCAGCGGGTAGATCGCTCCGGCACTCCCGCTGAAGATGGTCGAGGGCGAATCGAGGAACTCCTTGCGGATCCGGTAGGGGGTCACCGGCCCCAGGCGGTGGATGACGCCGAGCGCGGCGAGCTCGAGATCGCTCAGCTTTGGTGTGTTGACCGGCATGCGGAAAGAACCCCTGGGTTTCTCGCCTGATGCAACCTCGGGGCGCATCAGGGATATAGTACGAATCGTACTATATGGCCTTAACAGGAGACCCGCCATGCGCAAGAAAAACATATTGCTCGCCCTCGTGCCGATCGCCCTGCTGATCGGTGTTCACAGCCCCTCGGGGTTCGCCGAGCCGGAGCGCGTCGAAATGACGAGGCCCGCGACGCCGACCGCGACCGTCATCGAGGGCGGGCGGACCGAGGCCCGACTGCTCCGAGCGGGGCACATCCCGGCGGTGATGGCAACCGTGAACGGGAAGGGGCCTTACCTCTTCGCGGTGGACACGGGGACCTCCGCGACGCTGCTCGTCGATTCGGCGTTCGCCGAGGAACATGGCTTCGAGGTTGTCGGCGAGATGATGGCCAGGGACGGCATGTCCGGCGCGGAGGTTCCGATGTCGCTCATGGAGGTGGGCACGCTGGAGATCGGCGGGGCGAGATTCGAGGGCCTCGTTGGTTCATCGCATGACTTCTCCCCGATCGCGACCGCGCTCGGCGCGGACATGGCCGGGATCATCGGGTTCGGGCTGTTTTCTGATTGTGTGTTCACGGTTGATTTCCATCTCAACAAGGTGGTGATCGAGGACGGCGCCGCGCTGGCGCATGACGATCCTGGTGTCGTGCCGTTGATCGCGGAGATCGGGATCGCGGATGTCTCAATCGAGATCAACGGTGAGCAACGGCGAACCCACATCGACACCGGCTCCCGGGGCGGTGTCATGGTCTCGAACGATTACTTCGAAGGGCTGGAGTTCACCTCGGAGCCGAGAGTGGTCGGGCAGGGACGGACCGTGTCGTCAGTATTCCAGATCTTCCAGGCGGACCTGGTCGGGTCGCTGCGCATCGCCGGGTTCACGGTGGATGACCCGCCATTGCAAACGTCGAAGATCATGGACCACGGGAATGTCGGGATGCAACTGCTCTCGAACTTCACGTTGACGTTCGATCAGCGCAACAGCCTGATGCGGTTCGAGCGGCCTCGCGGCGCAGGCCCAGTGAAGATCAAAGAACCGCGGAAGCGGCTCGGGATCCAGCCTTCGATTCAAGGTGATCGGGTCATGCTCGATGCGGTGATGACAGGGTCGCCGGCGCACGCGGCGGGGCTGCGCGAGGGCGACCGGATCGTCGCGATCAACGGCAAGCCGATCGCGGAGTTGCGGGGACCGGCGCTGGGCAAGGAGATGCGGGTGCGCCCGTCGATCGTGTTCGTTGTTGATCGTGGGGGAGAGGAACGGACGATCACGGTGACGATGGAGTAGCGGGTGATGGCATGCGGCTGTTGCAAGTGCCGCACTCGGGGCAGGTCTTGACTCCGAGGTTGCGCATGTTGTAGCCGCACTCGAAGCAGAGCCACCAGCGGTTGTAGCGGACTCGTGCGGGGATGGCCCAAGAGAGGACTATGGCGAGGAGGAGGGGGTTCCAGGACCAGCACATCAACGAGACCCCGGTGGTTCTTTCGGAGCCACGCAATGCGACGAATAAAAACGATCGAATATTGCTGAACTCAAAAGCAATCAGGTATGTGATAAATACCGCCGTCATGCCAATGAGAACGCTCTTCGACCTTGTTGCGAGTGTTAGAGTGGCTAAGAGAACGGTGCTAAATATTAGAAATGAATAGGTAGCAGTATTACCCCATTTCCACGAGTTGGACAACTTGAGGAATGTCGGGTTGAATTCGATCTGTGTCCTTACGATTGGAGTCAGGATTGCAAGCAAGATGATCGTGATGATCCACCACGGATTGATGCGGCGAGGATGTATTTGAAATGCAAGAAGCACCATCGAGAGGCCCCAAAGGTCAAAGAATGGCAAAGGCCCGTACGGAGGGGCAGAGTTGAGTCTGTGACTGCCGAGGAATGCGCGTTCAAACCATTTTTCGGCGTCACTTCCGAAGGTGGTGTTGACAACGTGGAGAAGGCGGTGATCCGGGTTCTCCCGGAGTACGAAAACAGCTAGTGCCCCGGCGATCGCCAGCAACACCCATCCCATCCAGCCAAACCCGAGCAGTGGTTTTTCAGGATGCGAGATTCGATAATGTGAATCGCGAGTTTTCATCGGATCAAGCCTATTGCGACGAGCGCCCCGATTGCTCCGATGATCCAGCCAGCGAGATCGACCAGCGCACAGATCCCCAGCCAAATGTGATAAAGCACATCTGCGACTTCCCAGGCGCCGAGGATGACTTTGCCGAAGCGTGTGTTCCACAAGAGATAGAGAATGCCGCACACGCATCCGAGAGCAGGGATCAACCAGAACCAGATCGGGAGGTCGGTCCAAACGAAGAAAACGATCGAGATCGCCCCGAGCGTGGGCGTCGAGACCAGCACGAACCGAGTTTCATATCGGATCGCTCTCTCTTTCTTGGATTCCGATTCGACATCATTGTCCATCGCACGATTATACCCGAGCCTTCGCTCCGCTCAGACTCAGCGTCCAAAAGGGGCAGATCGGGCGCCTATTGAAAAAGCCCACCCCGTCAAGGGTGGGCTTTCGTATGAATCAGTTGTCAGAACGAATTATTCGTCCTTCATCCGCTCCGCCTTCGCCTTCACGTCGTCGAGGGTGCCGACGTACATGAACGCGGACTCGGGCAGATCGTCGCCTTCGCCGTTGCAGATGCGCTCGAATGAGTTGATCGAGTCTTCGAGCGAAGTGTAGATGCCGGGGAAGCCGGTGAACTGCTCGGCGACGAAGAAGGGCTGCGACAGGAAGCGCTCGATCTTGCGGGCGCGGGACACGATGAGCTTGTCCTCTTCGGAGAGCTCGTCAACGCCGAGGATGGCGATGATGTCCTGGAGATCCTTGTAGCGCTGGAGGATCTGCTGCACGCGGTTTGAGACCTCGTAGTGCTTGGCGCCGATGGTCCCGGGATCGAGGATCCGGGAGGAGGACTCGAGCGGATCAACCGCGGGGTAGATGCCCTTCTCGGCGATGCCACGCGTCAGGACGACGAAGGCGTCGAGGTGAGCGAACGCGGTCGCGGGGGCGGGGTCGGTCAGGTCGTCCGCCGGGACGTAGATCGCCTGCACGGAAGTGATGGCGCCCTTGGACGTCGAGGTGATCCGTTCCTGGAGCTCACCCATCTCGGTCGAGAGCGTCGGCTGGTAACCCACCGCCGACGGCATCCGGCCCAGCAGCGCGGACACTTCCGAGCCGGCCTGGGTGAAGCGGAAGATGTTGTCGACGAACATCATGGTCTCTTTGCCGGACTCATCGCGGAAGTATTCGGCCATTGTCAGACCGGACAGCGCCACGCGGAGGCGGGCGCCGGGGGGCTCGTTCATCTGGCCGAAGACCATCGCCACCTTGTCGATGACGTGCGCGATCTCGCCGTTCTCGTCGGTGTACTCGGCCTCCTGCATTTCCAGCCAGAGGTCGTTGCCCTCACGGGTGCGCTCGCCGACGCCGCAGAAGACGGAGTAGCCGCCGAACTCACGTGCAACGCGAGCGATCATCTCCTGGATGATGACGGTCTTGCCGACGCCAGCACCGCCGAAGAGGCCGATCTTGCCGCCTCGGACGAAGGGGCAGAGCAGGTCGATGACCTTGATGCCGGTGGGCATGATCTCGGTCTTGGGGTTGAGCTGATCGAACTCGGGGGGCTGGCGATGGATCGGCATGCGCTTGTCGGCTTTGACTTCGCCGCGGTTATCGACGGTTTCGCCGAGCATGTTGAAGATGCGTCCGAGGACACCGGCGCCGACGGGAACGGTGACGGAGTCGCCGCTGTCGTTGCACGCCATGCCGCGGACGAGGCCGTCGGTGGACCCGAGCGCCACAGCGCGGACCATGCCGCCGCCGAGGTGCTGCTGGACCTCGCCGGTGAGCTTGACCTCGCCGGCCTTGGTCTGGCCCTCGACCTCGATCGCGTTGTAGATATCCGGGAGTTGATCCTCGGGGAACTGTGCATCAAAGGTCGAGCCGATGATCTGGGAGACGGCGCCTGTCGCGGACATAACAGCGGATCCTCGTGTAACGTGAAATCGGGCGGATTCCCGAGTGGAGAATGGTCGAACGGCCCCACCGCCGATCGGTTCCATCGGGGTGGCGATGATAGTCGTCCGATGGGCCGTTCGCCACGATTTCGTTGGGTTCAGGATGCCCCCGATGGGGCAGAAACCCACTACGCTCGGGCTTCCGATCCGCCCTCATGCTGGAGACCCCCGCCATGCTCGATTGCCTTATCCCGCTGCTCGCTTCTGTTGAGGGTTCCGGAGCCGTCGGGGCTGGCCTTGGCGGGCTGCTGACCGTCGAGAACGGCCTGGCGCTGCTGACCCTGACGGTGCTCGAGATCGTCCTGGGGATCGACAACATCGTCTTCCTGGCGATCCTGACCGGGCGGCTCCCCGAGAACCAGCAAGCGAAAGCCCGGAGGGTCGGGCTGCTGCTGGCGATGGGCATGCGGATCCTGCTCCTGATTGGGATCGCGTGGATCATGAGACTGACGGCGCCTCTGTTCACGATCCCGTTCGCCTTCCTCGGTGAGTACGAGGTCGATGGCGAGATGGTCGCGGGGTTGGCGATCAGCGGCAAGGACCTGATCCTGCTCATCGGCGGGCTCTTCCTGATCGCCAAGGCGACCTACGAGATCCACGACAAGCTCGAGCACCCGCAGCCGGACGCGCTGCACCCCGGCAAGGGCAAGGTCGTGGCGACGTTCGGCGGCGTTCTGGTGCAGGTGGTGGTGATCGACGCGGTCTTCTCGCTCGATTCGGTGATCACCGCGGTGGGGATGGCCGACCGGATCGAGGTGATGATTACCGCGGTGGTCATCGCGATCGGGGTGATGATGATCTTCGCCGAGGCGATCAGCAGCTACATCGAACGGCACCCAACGCTGAAGATGCTCGCGCTCGCATTCCTGGTGCTCATCGGCGTGCTGCTCGTCGCCGATGGTTTGCACCAGCACATGCCGCGTGGGTATGTCTACTTCGCGATGGCGTTCTCGCTCGGTGTCGAGATGCTCAACATCAAGGCGATCCGCAGCAAGGGCAAGAAGGCGGCAGCGACCAGCAAGGAATGATCGCTCGGGTCAGGTCCCGAAATTCGCGATGAGCTGCCCGAGATCGGCGGTGTCCACCGTGCCGTCACCGTTGATGTCCGCGATGAGCGTCGATGAGCCGAACGCCGCGATGAGGATGCCCAGGTCGGCGGTGTCGATCGCTCCATCACCGTTGCAATCACCGGGGGCGCCTGCGACGACCGTCAGGGTCTGATTGATGGCGACGTTGTTCATCGTGGTGACAACGCCGTTGGGCCATTCGATCAGGAGTTCGTCGATGACGGCGCTCGAGCCGAGCCCGAAGTGGGCGGAGAACTCGCTGGCGCTCAGGTAAGAGCCCTTCCCGCAGATGATGCCGCTCTGGGTGACGCCCCCTGTTGTCGCGACAACCTTGGCGCCGAACCCGTCAGGGGCAAGGCGGTCGTTGGCGCTGGTGTCGAGGAAGACCCGGAGCCAGTTGGTGTCGGGTCCGGCGAGGTCATTGCGAAGGAGCATCAGGTCTTCTTGCCAAGAGAGGATGACGACGTCCTGATCACCGTCGTTGTCGTAATCGAGGCTGATCATCCCTCGTCCCTGACCGGTGTGGGCAAACCCGCTCGCTGCAGCGGTGTCGGTGAATGTCATGTCGCCGTTGTTCATCCAGAGGTAGGAGGGGTGGTTGGGGTACGCGTCGCACCCGTTGCACCCGGTGTCGAACCACCCGTTGGTTTCGAGCAGGTCCAGGTGCTGGTCGTGATTCATGTCCATCATCAGGGCGCCCCAGCCCCAGCCTCCGAGGTTCACTCCCGCGGTCTGCGAGATCTCGTTGTAGGTGTGCGAGCCCTGGTTGATGAACAAGCGGTTCCCGTTGATGGAGGAGACGTACCAGTCCATCAAGCCGTCACGGTTGATGTCGCCGAGCGTCATTCCCATCGCGTTCGTAGCGGGGTCGGGGACAATGCCCGCGAGGACGGCGTCGTCTGTGAATGTCCCGTCGGTGTTGTTCGAGAGGTAGGCGCTGGTCTCGTAATCGCCGCAGATCATGATCTCGGGGTACCGATCACCGTTCATGTCGGCAAAGCACGCGGTGAACCCGTGCGTTTCGGTTGACGCCGTCCCCGATGCGGCGGTGACATTGGTGAACGTGCCGTCGCCGTTGTTCTGGTAGAGATGGTTCCCGTCGTTGAAGTAGGATTCGGGTTCGTTGATGTTGGGGAGCCCGAACCAGCCGGTGACGTACAGGTCGAGATCGCCGTCGAGGTCGTAATCACCGAAGACCGCGCCGAGCCCGTTCGGTTCATCGGCGTCGCTCGTGTTGACCCCTGCGAGTGCGGCGACATCGGTAAACGAGGCGCCCGCGTTGTTCTTGTAGAGGCGGTTCATCCCGGGCGCCGGGGACGACGCGGCGGGTCCGAAACTCGTAACGAAGAGGTCGAGGAACCCGTCATTGTTGTAATCACCCACCGTTGCCGAGGCGCCGCGGTGGAGGCCATCTATCCCCCAAGCCGCCGCCTGATCGGTGAATGTCCCGTTGCCGTTGTTGATGTAGAGGCGGTCAGGTGTGGACGCTCCGCTGATGACGTACAGATCCTGATATCCGTCGTTATTGAAATCACCGGCGGCGCCACCGGCGAGCATGCCGTAATAAAGTCCTGATCCGGTGTGCGTGGTCTGCACTCCGGCGGCAACGGTTTGGTCAGAAAACGCGGGTGGCGCCGCGTTCGTCGTATCGATACAGTCGGAGACAAGCAGCGCACCGATAGCGCAAACGATTCCCATCGATGTCGTCGTCATAACAAGGGCCTCTCAGCCTTGCGGACGTGGCACAACATGCGTGGAAAATGTAAGACTTAGACGGAATCGGGAGTCGGCTACGCGGAATCCCACGCCCGCGTCAATCCGGCGTCGCCCTCAACCCCCGAAGAGAGAACAGCCTCCTTGAAGACCAAGGCCGGCTTACCCCCCAGGCAAGGCCGGTGTTTGGTCGATTGAGCTTTCAGCATAGCAGAAAACCCAATAAATCAACATAAAAAAATAACGTCGACAGCGGCGATGCTGGAGGATCAGCACCGCAAACGGATTAGCTCCCAAAGTTGGCGATGAGCTGCCCGAGGTCGGCGGTGTCCACCGTGCCGTCACCGTTGATGTCCGCGATGAGCGTCGATGAGCCGAATGCCGCGATGAGGATGCCCAGGTCGGCGGTGTCGATCGCGCCATCGCCGTTGCAATCACCGGGGGCGCCTGCGACGATCGTCATGTTCTGGTTAGCGGCGACATTGTTCATCGTGGTGACGACGCCGTTGGGCCATTCGATCAGGAGTTCGTCGATGACGGTGCTCGACCCGAGCCCGAAGTGGGCGCTGAATTCGCTGACGCTCTGGTAGTTGCATTCCCCGGTGATCTGGGCGTGCCGGGAGATCCCGCCTGTGGTTGCGGTGACTTTGACGCCGAACCCGTTGGGGGCGAGGCGCCCGTTGGCCTGTGTGTCGAAGAAGAGGCGGAGCCAGTTGGTGTCGGCGCCTGTGGTGTCGTTCCGGAAGAGCTGCATGGCGCTGTCGTACGAGAAAATGACGACATCGAGATCGCCGTCGTTGTCGTAGTCGATGTTGGACATTCCTTTGCCAGGGGCGGTGTGGTCGAACCCGCTCGCGGCGAACATGTCGGTGAAGGTGAGGTCGCCGTTATTGATCCAGAGGTGCGAGGGGGTGCATGGGCACGGGGAACAGCTCGCGTCCTCGCAGAATCCGTTGGTCTCGGCGATGTCGAGGAACCCGTCGTTGTTGTAGTCGCCGAAGAGCGAGCCCCAGCCCCAGTTGCCCAGCTGCACGCCGGCAGGGCCCGCCATCTCGGTGTACGTGTCGCCGCCCATGTTGAGGTACAGCGCGTTGACGTTGATCGACGTGACGTACCAGTCGAATAGGCCGTCGTTGTTGAAATCACCGACCGCCATCCCCATCGCGTTGGTCGTGGGGTCGGGGCTGACACCGGCGAGGACGGAGTTGTCGGTGAATGTCCCGTCACCGTTGTTGGTGAAGTAACGCGTGGTCTGGAAGTCACCGGTGATCATGAGTTCGGGGTACCGGTCGCCGTTCATGTCTGCGAAGGTTGGGGCGAACCCGTGCACGAGCGGGCAGTCGACGCCCGCGGTGACCGTGGAGTCAGTGAACGTGCCGTCGCCGTTGTTCTGGAAGAGGCGGTTGCCAGCGGTCATCAGGGGGCCGCCGAAGGCGCCGTCAGCGAACCACGCGGTGATGAACAGATCGAGATCGCCGTCGAGGTCGTAGTCGCCGAACGCCGCGCCGAGCCCGTTGGGGCCATCGGGGTCGGTCATCGCAACACCCGCCGACGCCGCGACATCAGTGAAGGTGTTGTCGCCGTTGTTGTGGTACAGGCGATTCTTTCCGGCTGCCGCGTTGTCCGCGGTCAGCCCCCAGCTGGTGACGTAGATATCGAGCCAGCCGTCACCATCGAAGTCGCCGGTAGCCGCGGCGCACCCCTGGTGCGGCTCGTCAACGCCCCACGCGGTTGCCTGATCGGTGAACGTCCCGTTCCCGTTGTTGATGTAGAGCAGGTCGGGGGTCAACCCTCCGGCGACGACGAACAGGTCCTGGAACCCGTCGTTGTTGAAGTCACCGACAGCGCCACCGGCGATCATTTTGAAGAACGGTCCGGGGAAGACGAACGTATGCGAGCACGTCACGCCGGCGGAGGCCGTCTGATCTGTGAAGATCGGCGGTGATGCCTGAACCGTTGCGGCGCACAGGAGCGCGCCGGAAACGCAGAGTATGGAGGCTTTGGCGGTGCGTGAGGTCATGAGGATCCCCCTTCAACTATTATCTCTGTAGGGCGGTATGAACTCGTGTCGCGAAAACGACGCCCGCCCAGTGATGATGTCGCATATCGATATCGGAATCGACGCATTTTTGGTACGTCAATAGATTACTCCGTCAGCCATCGGATCTATTGCGAAAAAACGGCTCAGGGCCTGATTTTGATCGATTGCGACACGCAGGATGTCCTTGTGGGACCCCGATCTCGAGCAATCAGTTTGCGAGGCGGTCGAGGATGACGGCGATCGCCGGGGCTTCCCTTGGCTCGGCGCCGACAGCGTTTCTCGCAGCTTGCGTGATCCCGGCGCTCTTGAGCATGGCTCGGTGGTTGTCGGTGAGTTTGACGGTGTCTTCGCCCACGCCCTCGGGGATCGCTGACCAGACCGGGACGACGCCGTCGCCGAGTTCGGTCCCGATGTCCGCAACCTCAACGCCTCCGGCGATCACGCCGTAGATCGCCGTCAGCCGAACACCGACCGGCCAGGGGCGTTCGTTGAGTTCAGTGAGGAATTCGGAATCGATCGCCAGGTCCTTGCCCGCCTCGCCGGAGCCGTCGGAGCGCATCCCGGCGGGGGTCGGTCCGCCGTTGACAATCGCGTCCGACCAGCGGACCGTCTGCTCGCGCCACTCGGCGATCAGGCGCAACCCGGCGAACGGTGATCCGAGGAACGGTGTTCCGACGGTGATCCAGCGTTCGACATCGGGGAGGTCGTCGTGCCCGGTCATCGTGCCGGCGTAGATCGCGTCGCGCGTCAGGCAGTCGCGTGTCACGAGGCCTCCCATCGAGTGGCAGACGATGTCAACACGTTGCACGCCTCGGCTTTTGAGTTGGCGCATCGCGACGTGCATGAGTTCGGCGGACTCGGCGATCTTCTGGTCGTTGGGATACTCGAAGTACACCGGGGTCAACCCGGCGTCCGAAATCGCCGGCGCGAGGTCATCGAAGATCGTGCCGGGTTCGTCGAGCCCGTGCACGAGCAGGACGAGGCGTTCCGGCAGCGTGTCGGCGTCGGTCAGCGCTGTCCAGTGGTCGTTCTCATCGAGCGTGAGCAACCGGTAGCCGGAAGGGGATTCGATCGGCGCAATGATGTTCGACACCACGCCCTCGGCGGCGATGTCCGCTCGTTCGATCGGGTCACCACCTCGAACGATAATCACCGCGCTGACCGTAGCGAAGACCACGAAAAACAGGATCGACGAGATGCGCCAAGCTTTGCGGAGTTTCATCGCCAGTTATTCGTTCTTCACGGGTTTCTCTTTCACCGAGATGCCGAGATCAGACCGCGGCGCCCTGCTTCGCGTCGTTGACCATCCGCCGCAGGACGGTGTGGAGGATCCCGCCGTTGCGGTAGTAATCGACTTCCACCGGCGTATCGATCCGGCACAGCGCCTCGAACTCGGTGATCCTCCCGCTTGGGTGTGTCGCATTGACCGAGATATCGCACCTCGCCGTTAGTGACGACGGGATCAGCACGTCGAACGTCTCGGTCCCGTCCAGCCCAAGCGTGTCGCGGTTCTGACCGCCCTTGAATTGCAGGGGTAACACACCCATCCCGACGAGGTTTGAGCGGTGGATGCGCTCGTAGCTCACCGCGATCACGGCGCGGACGCCGAGCAGGTACGTGCCCTTGGCGGCCCAGTCCCGGCTCGAACCCATGCCGTAGTCGTTGCCCGCGAGGACCACCAGCGGCGTCCCGGCCTTCTTGTAGTTGAGTGACGCTTCGTAAATCGACTTGACCCTGCCTTCGGAGAAGTCGGTCGTCCAGCCGCCCTCGGTGCCCGGCGCGAGCTGGTTCTTGACGCGCACGTTGGCGAATGTACCGCGGGTCATGACCCGGTCGTTGCCGCGGCGCGAGCCGAAGCTGTTGAACATCGAGACGGGCACGCCGTTCTCGGCGAGGTACTCGCCGGCGGGCCCATCGGTCGCGATTGCTCCGGCGGGGGAGATGTGATCGGTGGTGACCGAATCGCCAACGCTGATCAGGCACCGCGCGCCGGTGATAGGCGCGACCTCTCCTGGATTCTCGTCCATATCAACAAAGAATGGCGGCTCCTGGATGTACGTGCTCTCCGGCTTCCAGTCGTAGATCGACCCGGTTGAAGAGGCGACGTCGTTCCAGGTCTCGTTGCCGTTGTAAACGCAGCCGTACTCTTTCTTGAACTGTTCGGGCGAGAGGCTCGCATCGCGCGCCTCGATGACCTCGGCGTGTGTCGGCCAGAGGTCCTTGAGGTAGACGTCCTTGCCGCCCGCGGTTGTCGCGATCGGGTCGTTTGTCAGATCGATGTCCACCGTTCCTGCCAGCGCGTACGCGACGACCAGCGGGGGGCTTGCGAGGTAATTCGCCTTGACGTGGGGGCTGATCCGGCCCTCGAAGTTGCGGTTGCCGCTCAGGACGCTCGTCGCGACGAGATCACCCTTCTTGATGGCGCTCTCAATCTCGGTGGGCAGTGGGCCCGAGTTGCCGATGCACGTCGTGCAGCCGTAACCCACCGTCTGGAACCCCAGCGCATCGAGATGCTCGCTGAGCCCCGCCGCGTCATAATAATCCGTGACGACCTTGGAGCCAGGCGCCAGCGAGGTCTTGACCCAAGGTTTGGATTTGAGCCCCAGCGCGTTGGCCTTCTTCGCGACAAGCCCCGCAGCGATCATCACGTCGGGGTTGCTCGTGTTGGTGCAACTGGTGATCGCGGCGATCACGACATCGCCATCACTCAGATCGAACGATTTACCGTTCATCTCGACGCCGGGGACCTCGACACCCTCGGTGTCGCTGCGCCCGAACGTGTCGACGATCGCCTTGCGCCAGGTCGTCTTCATCGCGTCGAGCTCGATCCGGTCCTGGGGGCGTTTGGGACCGGCGAGCGAGGGCTTGACGGTGCTCATGTCGAGTTCGAGCACCTCGGTGAACGTCGGCTCGGGGGAGTCCGGCGTCCAGAAGAGGCGGTTGGCCTTGCAGTACGTCTCGACGAGATCGATGGTTGATTCATCGCGAGCGGTCAGGCGCAGGTACTCGAGCGTGCGCGCATCGACGGGGAAGAACCCCATTGTGGCGCCGTACTCGGGGGCCATGTTGGCGAGCGTCGCGCGATCGGGGACCGCCATCTTGGCGACCGAGGGGCCGAAGAACTCAACGAACTTGCCGACGACGCCGTGGGCGCGGAGCATCTGCGTGACCGTCAGAACAAGGTCGGTCGCGGTCGCGCCCTCGGGGAGCTCCCCGGTCAGACGGAACCCGACAACCTCCGGCGTGAGCATGTAGATGGGTTGACCGAGCATGCACGCCTCGGCCTCGATCCCGCCGACGCCCCAGCCGACGACGCCGAGACCGTTGATCATGGTCGTGTGCGAATCGGTCCCGACGAGCGAGTCGGGGTACGCGACGGTGGTCCCGTCGTTCATTTTCTTGGTCAGCACGCACGAGGCGAGGTACTCGAGGTTGACCTGGTGGACGATCCCGGTCGCAGGGGGAACAACAGTGAAGTTGTCGAAGGCCTGCTGGCCCCACTTGAGGAACTCGTACCGCTCGCGGTTGCGGTTGAATTCTTTATCAGCGTTGATGGTCAGCGCGGTGGCGCTGCCGAAGGCGTCAACCTGAACCGAGTGGTCGATGACCAGATCGCACCGGACCTGCGGGTTCACCTCGTTGGGGTCACCGCCCATGCGCTGCATCGCGCTGCGCATCGCGGCGAGGTCGACCACCGCGGGGACACCGGTGAAGTCCTGCAGGACGACCCGCCCTGGCATGAACGGGACCTCGGTCTTGGCCGGGGATTTGGCGTTCCAGTTGGCCAGGCCCGCGACATCGTCCGCGGTGACAACGAACCCGTCGACGTTCCGCAGGAGGGCTTCGAGGAGGACCCGCATGGAGTAGGGCAGGGCATCGACGTTCCCGACGCCCTGCTCGACGAGGGCGCCGAGGTCGTAGTAGGTGAAATCGCCGGAGGACGTGGAAAGGGTCTTCCTGGCGTTGAAGGGGTTGGTGTCGCTGGCCATGGGTCTGCTCCGCGTTATTCGGTTGGTCGGGATCCAAAGTTGGTCGGGATCCAAAGAGGGATCGCTCAATCACTTTAGATCGGCTGGATCAGGATGTCAGATTGGCAAGGCCCGGAGATCGGCTGGTCAGGCGAAAAAACTCAGCCCCGGCGCCCGCATTCGGGGCACACCCCGCCAGCGAGCCCCTGCAGGTTGTATCCGCATCCCAGGCACAGCCCCCTGCGGGTGATCGATCGGGCCCGCAGCCGCCTGCCGTGACGTGCAGGGAGCATGGTTAGCGCGATGCAGCCAACGGCGGCGCTGCCGACGAGCAGCAGCGCGAGGGGTTCGCCGAACAGCCCGATCGCCCAGATCGTGGGTGGTGTCGCCAGACCGATCGAGCCCCAGAGCGGGTTCACCGGGATGAACCGGCCGATCAGCCACGCCGGCGCCATCGCGGCCAGCGGCGCCCCGAAGAGCCCTGCCCAGAAGAGCGACGGCGCGACGGCGCCCCACATCGATTGCTGCGCCAGGCTCGCCAGCGCCATCATGTACTGCGCCGAGACCGCCAGCGCCGCAAGGAACACCGCCGCATCGAGCGATGTGCACACGAATGGATCGTGCTCAGGCTCGCGCCCCGTGATATTCGCACAGGGCTGGTTCATCGAGGAGTGGCGATCTCCGCGATGTAATCGGTGGCGCCCTCGATCGGGACGAGCCTCGCGTGGCGGAGCCCGCCGTCGTAGACGAGCGTCTTGCCGAAGAACTTACCGCCGAACTTGACGAGCAACTGGATCTCACCGGTGGTGACGGATTCCCTGACCGCCTCTTTCAGCGCCGCGGTGGAGAATTCCTGATCGTTGACCGCGACGATCGTCATGTCGTACGCGAGCTTGGCGTCGTCACCGATCGAACCGAGCAGCAGCGTGGTGATCACGCCCTCCTTGTCGACGGAAAAACCGAGCGATGTGCGGAGGTCGAGGCCCTTGTCCTTCTTGATCGCTTTCGCCTGCAGTTTCGTCGGCTCCTGCACAAACTCCAGCGTGTAGCCGAGCAACCCCGGCAGCTCGATCGCCAGCTCCTGCGCGGGGGATTCGATGCGTCTCGCGATCTCCGCGTCCCAGTCGGTGCTGGGGTCGATTGTGTGCAGCGCTTCGACGACATCCTGCCGGGTGTATGTCGAGGGGCTCCCCATCGGGCCCCGGACCGCGTCGAAGAAGAGCCTGCAGAAATCGTCGAGGCTCCGCTCGTTGCGCGAATTGGCGCGGATCGTCGCGTCGGCCTCCATCCAGAAGAGCGCGCCGTCGCCGTAATAGTCCTGGCGCCTCCGCATTTCTTCCCACGACTTGCTCCGGTCGCGGAGCCGGCTCTGCCCTCGCGCGGTATCGACGACCGGGCGCCACCGCCTGCCGGACTGCAGCTGATACCGCATGATGTTGTTCGTGATCGTGTGGGTGTACTCGTCGGGTGTCAGCAATCCCGCGCGGACCGACAGCACGTCGTCCATGTAGCTCGTCAGGCCCTCGTACACCCAGAGCAGGTCGGTCACGCCGGCCTCGTGGAAGTTGCGAGTCAGCAGCCCTTCCGGGACGCGGAGCTTGCCGTTCCAGCAATGGATGTACTCGTGCGGGATGACGCCCATCTTCGAGCCGTCGGGTTTCTCGCAGTCCGTCCAGGTGTCGCTTTTCATCGAGATGAACGTGCAGGTGTGGTGTTCGAGGCCGAACCCTGGGACCTCGTCGGACACGAACGTCAGGTAGTCGAACCGATCGCTCGGGAAAGGACCGAAGACTTTGACCGCCTGCTCGTGGACGCGTTTGAGTTTCTCGGCGCGCGCCTCGGGCAGGAACAGATTCGATTGGTCGCGCGCCACGCCGTGCAGGTAGTGGTCGGGGATCTCGTCGGTGGAGAGGTCCACGGTTTTGAGGTGCTCGCCGAAGATCGCGGGGGAATCGACCAGCTCCGCGAGTGAGACGTTGTCGTACTCGATCTTGCCATCGGCAGTGCGTGCGGCACGCAACGGCGTCGCGATTGACCAGCCCTCGGGCAGCGTGATCGTCGCGTCGATCAGGAGCTCGTCCTTGTCGGCATCCTCCGGATAAAACAGGACGGTGTTCCAGTTGATCCCGCCGAGTGTCGGCTCGCCGTAGCTGTCGGTGGATTTCGAGTTCGTCGTCGGCTGGCTCGCGATGTAGGTCAGCCGCACGATGACGTGCTTGTCCCATTCGGGGACCTCGGTGATCGTGATGCGCGTGTCGTGCGTCGGGTCGCGCCGCCAGGGGAGGATGCGTCCTGATTCCGTCTCGGCGCGGAGGTTGACGACGTTCTGGATCGGCCCGCTCGGGTTGTGGTTGCCCGGGGTCCACTGGACGTACCGGATCACCGTCTCGCCGGCAGTCGCCGGGATGGCGAGCGTTGCGTGGATCAGTCTCCGCGGCGCATCGGTCGCATCCACGTCGAGGCGCATCGAGGCGCCCAACGCTGACGTGACCCAACACAGCGCGATGGCAAGAGATAACAACGGGGTTTTATTGTTCAGGCGCATATCTTTCGGATCCTACAGGATCAGCGATGAATGGATGCCACCGGATCCAAAGAAAAAGGCCGCCGATCCTCTTGCAAAGGATCGGCGGCCCCAAGGAGACGCCGCTCGGCAGCGCACCGGAGCACCGGTGAACCAGCCGGCTACGGCATTAGTCGATTTTTTCCGCGAGCCGCTCGAGCAAGGATTCGATCCGCTCCATGCGCTCTTCCAGTGACTCCAGCCGATCCGCCAGGCCCTGGTTGCGATCAGCAAGCCGGTGCGTGAGATGGGGCGCAGCCGGCGCCGGTGCGCCGTCCCGCTCGACATTGAAGAAGACCTCGCCCTGACCGCCGGGGAACGTGAATGACTTGCCTTTCCCGCCGGGGCCCACGCGGAACATACCCTTGCCCGGCTCGCCCTCGATCACGACGAACGAGTTGCCCTCTTCGTCGTCCTCGCCGGGAAAGAACTCGATGTTGGGCATGTCGACATTGAATTCGAATTCTTCGAACTGGTTGCCGAGCTGGCTGAGCTGCGCCTTGATCTGCGCCATCGTTTCTTTGTCGAGCTGGCCATCGAGTTCGCCGAGTTTCAGGAGGATCGATTGGATGTCCTCGTTGCCGCGCTGGCGGTGTGTCCGCTGCGTGTTGAGATGCCGCTCGACGCGTTCCTTCGCCCTGCTCAAGGCGCGTTGGGCCTGGCTGTGCTCGCGTTTCACATTGTCGCGGGTTAACCCTGGCAGTACCCGCTCCCGCCCTTTCACGCCTGGTGCGTCAACCCAGGCGCCGACACTGTGCTCAGTCGGAGCTTCGACCAGGTCGAGCACGAAGGAGTGCGGATCGCCGCCGCGGAGGACTTTGAGCTCGACTTTCTCGCCTGCGCTCTTGGACCCGATGATCTTCTGCAGCATCGGTGTGCTGATCCCGTCGTGACCATCGATATTGGTGATGATGTCGAACCGGCGGAGCCCTGAGAGTTGCGCCGGCATCCCGTCCATCACGCTCTCGATCATCACCACGCCCTCGGCGTCAACACCGAGTTGTGAGGCGAGCGCATCGCTGATGGATCCGAGGGTGACGCCGATCATGACGCGCTGCTCGAGAATATCGGCGGGCGCTGTCTGATCGTCGGTCACCACCCAGGCGCCGGTAGTTTCACCCTCTGCGCCGGCTAAAGCGAGCTTCAGATCGGCGATCCCGGCGAGTCCGTCGCCGGTCACGCTGATGCCCGAATCGCTCATCACGCCGTGGCCATCGCCGAAGAACATGATGTTGTTCTCGTCATCGGAGAATTCGAACACCTCGTTGTCATCCGAGCTCCAGACGTTGTTCCCGCCGCCTTTGATGATGAAGCTCTTGCCGGCCTTGCCTTGCTTGCCGATTTTCTTGTGCTTGAGGATCTCGTGGATCTTCTTGTTGTTCTGGTTGTTGCTGAGATCGATGTGCTCGCCATCGATGATGACCTCGATCCTGATCTCGCCATCGGCGTCGTCGATCCCGAGATCACCCATGCTGAAGTCACCATCGCCGAGGCGCTCGATGATGACCTCGTGCCGCTCATCGCCATGGAGATTGTGCAGTTCATGCAGTTCATGCAGTTCATGAAGCTCGTGCAGCGGGGCGTGCTTGCCGCCGAGGCGGATCGCCTTGCCACCCTTTAAACCCTTCAGTCCCTTCAGTTCCTTCAGGCTTTTGAGTTCGTGGAGACCGTGCAGGTTATCAAGACCGCTGAGATCGATGGTCTCGCCGTTGATGACGATTTTGATCTCGCCACCGCCGCCCGACCGGCCGTCGATGCGGTGCTTGATGACATCGATAATTTCGCCAGACCCGCCGCGTGACATCCGGATTGCTTGAGGGGCGCTGCTCCCGGAGCAGCAAACAGATCCCTTGCTCTTCGTAGTGAGGCGATCGACGAGGACCTTCCCGCCAAACCTGGGTGCGGCAACCCTGCCGTGCGAACCTTTGGACTCATCGAGTTCGATCACGACAACCTGCTCGCCGCCATCGCCAGATCGGGAGACCCAGGTTTGCGAACTTTCCGGGCCATGATCGCAGACCTTCATCATGTGCTCCGCGTTGGCGGCGCCCGCGATGCTCAGCGAGCAGATCCCGCCGGCGAGCATGGTCAGTGTTTTTATTTTCCTAAGCATTGGCGTTGAGCCTCCTGATTCGGCGTAGTTGTTGAGCCGTGGTGTGGTGTTGTTTATGACAAGGTTGTTGGTTACGCGGGGACCGAACGCGTTCTGGCCTTGGGCGCCATCTCGGACGCGTCGATAGCGCCCGGCTTCTTCTTCTCGGGGGCGGGCGCCGCCTTGGGTTGTGTCGGCGCTCGGAGCAACGGCGCCCAGTGCGGGATCACGACGCGTCTCGGCGCTCGAATGTGGCCATGGAGTTGTGATTCGAGCATCCGATGGAGCGCTTCCAGTTCGATCGCATCGTCAGATCCAAAGTTGAACGCGTTGAAGGCCGGCGCAAGAGCTGGTGAGGCGTCGAGCACGACCTCGATCGTTTGGCGCTGCCCGGTTCGGATTAGTTCGACCGAGACGGTTTCGCCGGGTTCGTGAATGCTCAGGGAATCAGCGAGCGTTTTGGCGCCGAGCGGCTCGCCGTCGATCGCGATCAGCACGTCGAACTGCTGCAGCCCTGCCGCATCCGCTCCGGAGCCTGGGGTGATGAACTCCGCGACGACCCCGCACTCGATATCGAGTTGCGCAAGCATCGCCTCGTCGGCGGGGGTCACCTTGACGCCGAGCGTGGCCCTCGCTCCGGGGACCGCCGGTGCGAAGGCGCGGTCGAACGAATGGAACGCGAACCCGGCGTCGCCGATGGTCGGGTTGGACTTGCTCGTCTCGAACGCGACCTCGCCGTCAGGGTCGAGGATGCGAACCGTGTCGCCCTCCTCTTCGAGTGTGTACTCGCCGTGGGCTTCAATCTTTTTGAGTTTGCCGTCGGCGATCGAGACCTTGAACCCGCCACGCTCATCGTGGGTCGTGATCGAGGCGCTGTTGGAAGTTGTTGTGACAGACGAGGTGTCCTGGCAGGGGATCACGCGGACTCCGATCTGGCGATCGAAGTCGTCTGCGTTTTGCACCAGAACCGGCGCAACCTCGGCGGCGGCGGTCGCCGGCAGCTCGATGACGTTGTGGAGCAGGTCTCCCAGCATCGGGCGCCACTGGGCGCTCGCGGTGAGCACCGCGCCGGCGGAGATCATCAGTGTTGTTTCGATCGCTCTGTTCATTGAATCCCTCCAGATGAAGGCGGTGTGTGTGCTGGTGCGTGTGTATCAGATCGGGTCGGAGGCCTGGATGACTCTCGGCTCGATCGGGACGGGGGTCGCCCTGCCCTGATCGTCTTCACCGAGGCCGTACACCCCGTTGACGACCTCGCGCTCGAGCAGCTGCCGGAGGTAGATCACCTCGACGCGAACGCCGTCGGGCATCGCCCTGGCCTCGACCATCACCTTGGGCATCTCGCCGATGTACCGGCCCTCTTGCTCGCCGACCGAGCGGTATTGATTCAGCGCATCGTCCGCGCTGGCGGGGACAATACTGATCCCGGCCTGGTTCGTCGGTGTCAGTTCGGGGTTGAACATCGGAACAAGGTCCGCCCCAAGCCACGCGAGCGCCACCGCAGCGGCCATCGCCCAGCCGATCCACGGGCTGAACCGGCGCGAGAAAACGTGCTCGGCGCCGGCGCCTGCGATACCGAGGGGCAGCTCGATCGCGTCGGCGGCTTCAACGGCGACACCAACCGCGGTGCGGAGGTTGGCCGCGTCGCGCTGCTCGCGAGCGAGTTTCTTCCAGACCTCGGGTTCGAGCGCCGCGAGCTGCTCGAACGATTCCCAGTCCTTTGATGTAGCCTCGTCGTCAACGATCCGGCTGATCAGGATGTCGGTGTTGGTTGGTTCCATGATTGCGCTCCCAAGTTGCGCTCCATCGCACTGCTATTCCGTCTGGTCTTCCGTTCAGGCCCCGGCGCCCTGGCTCTGGCCCTGCGTGATCCGCATCGTTGCGGCTTCCTGTTCAAACTCGATCTCATCGCGGACCATCCGTCTGGCTCTCGCGATCCTGGTCTCGATTGTCGTCACCGGCAGCTCGAGCGTCTGCGCGATCCGCCGGTAACTCATCCCCCGGACACACCGCAGCAGCAAAGGCTCGCGGTAATCCGGGTGCAGCCTCTGCGCCGCTTCCAGCGCGCGAACCGCCTCGTTCTTGAGCGCCTCCGACTCGTCGTTTTCCGGCGCCGGCGCCTGCTCGACGTCACCACCGGTGGGCACGAGACGCAGGCGGACTTTCCGCTTCCGACCGGCGGCCCTCGCCGCGTTGATCGACACCGTCCGAAGCCAGGGGCGGATCTTGCTCGGATCACGGACATCGTGGATCCGGCGGACGAGCGTCATCGCGACTTCCTGCAGGAGATCGTCCAGCTCGGCGTCCTTCGGCTTGTGCGCCAACAGGATCGCCGCCACCCAGCGGCGGTTGTCCGACCAGACCTCTCGGAGCCACGCCTGGTCATCCTCACCGTGGTGATGGTGATCAGCCGCCCCGCTGCCCACGAGTTGTCCGCGTTCTTCGCTCATTCAGAGAGTCTTGATGCGCTCCGATCGCCGATCCGGGCGCCTTCCCGAGATTTTTCGCACCGCCCCAGTGCCCGGCGTATCCTCACCGCTCGGCATCGCTTTTTATACGGCTCCGGGCTTCGATTGTTGCCCGCCCTCCTGTTCTCGGACGCTCCAGTGACACCACCCCCGCACCACACCATGTCCTTCGGCGAGCACCTCGATGAGCTGCGAAAACGCCTGATCCACGCCCTGCTGGGCCTGATTCCCATCTTCGTCGTCGCCCTCGTCTTCGGGGGGCCGATCCTCGAATTCCTGATCGTCCCCGCCGAGGATCAACTCCGGGCGGCAGGACAGGCCAGCCGGCTCCAGGCAACAGGCCCCGCCGAGGTATTCATCGCGTATATCAAGGTCGCCCTGGTCCTCTCGATCCTCGTGGGTGGTCCCTGGCTGATCTATCAGGTCTGGCTCTTCGTCTCGCCCGGTCTTTATAAGAACGAACGGCGGTTCGTCTACGTCCTCATGCCGCTTTCAGCAGCACTGACCGTGGTGGGGATGATGTTCCTCTATTGGGTCATGCTCCCGGTGATGCTGGGGTTCCTGATCACGTTCTCATCCAATATCGCCCAGACCTCCGCATCAACGGCGCCGTTGCCTGAGGGGATCGTCCTGCCCATCGCGCCGATGCTTACCGTCGATCCGACCGAGCCACCCCCCGGCGCCTTCTGGTTCAACGACAGCCTGCACGAACTGCGCTTCGCGCTGCCTGATGCGGACGGCGAGGGCGTGGCGCAGATCCTGGGAGTTCCCATGACCGGCGGCGCCCTGATCTCGCAGCAGTACCGCGTCAGCGAGTACATCGGGATGGTCTTCGGGCTCGGCATCGCTTTCGGGATCGCGTTCCAGCTCCCGCTGGTCATGCTCCTGCTCGGGTGGTCAGGGATGGCGGATCCGAGATTCCTTGCGAAGCAACGCAAGTACGCGCTGCTCGCCTGCGCCCTCGCCGGCGCGATTCTGACACCCGCCGACCCCGCGTCGATGGTCCTGCTCGCCGGGCCGCTGTACGGGCTCTTTGAGGTTGGACTGCTGCTGATGCGGTTCGTCCCGTCGCGCAAGCCGACCACCGATGGCGCCATGGGAGCCGACTGATGCCCGGGTTGCTCACTCGGCTCAAGATGACGCTCGGGCGGGTGCTCTTCGGGGCAACCGAGCCGGCCCTCGATCCTTCCGCCGCGACCCCGACGGATATCGAGATGATGCGCCGAGCGCTGAGCCTCGCAGAGAGCGCTGCAAAAGAAGACGAGGTCCCCGTCGGCGCGGTGGTGTACCGCACCGAGACCGGCGAGATCCTCGCGCAGGCGTCGAACCGCCGAGAGTGCGACACCGATCCATCGGCGCACGCGGAACTGATCGCGATGCGCAGCGCCGCAGCACAGCAGGGGGATTGGCGCCTCAACGACTGCACGGTGGTCGTTACGCTCGAGCCTTGCCCGATGTGCGCCGGGTTGATCGTCAACGCAAGGGTGGGCCGTCTCGTCTTCGGCGCGAGTGATCCCAAGGCCGGCGCGGTGGTCTCGCTCTACGAGCTGTGCTCGGACCGCCGGCTGAACCACCGCATCGAGGCGATCGGCGGCGTGCTCGCGGCGGAGTCTTCGGAACTTCTGAGGGAGTTCTTTCGGAGCAAGCGCGGAAAGAAATCGCAGTAGATCAACGCCGCGCCGCATCCTCATGGGTCTTCCAGAAATGCTCGAAGCTCGCACGGATCGAGAACCCTTGCGCCCACAGGTGTGCCGTATCGCCCATCACGCGCCGCCGATCCGCATTGCGGAGGAGATCAACGATCGCATCCGACCACACGTCGGCGTCGTCCGCGGAGAGCACGATCCCCGTTGCGCCGTCATCGACCACCTGCCTGGGACCACCCTGATCACTCACGAGCACCGGGACGCCCGATGCCTGCGCCTCGAG